>NZ_JAEKEC010000001.1:1355000-1655000 GCF_016651305.1 Pseudomonas sp. TH06
GCCCAGTAATTCCGATTAACGCTTGCACCCTCTGTATTACCGCGGCTGCTGGCACAGAGTTAGCCGGTGCTTATTCTGTCGGTAACGTCAAAACAGCAACGTATTAAGTTACTGCCCTTCCTCCCAACTTAAAGTGCTTTACAATCCGAAGACCTTCTTCACACACGCGGCATGGCTGGATCAGGCTTTCGCCCATTGTCCAATATTCCCCACTGCTGCCTCCCGTAGGAGTCTGGACCGTGTCTCAGTTCCAGTGTGACTGATCATCCTCTCAGACCAGTTACGGATCGTCGCCTTGGTGAGCCATTACCTCACCAACTAGCTAATCCGACCTAGGCTCATCTGATAGCGCAAGGCCCGAAGGTCCCCTGCTTTCTCCCGTAGGACGTATGCGGTATTAGCGTTCCTTTCGAAACGTTGTCCCCCACTACCAGGCAGATTCCTAGGCATTACTCACCCGTCCGCCGCTGAATCCAGGAGCAAGCTCCTCTCATCCGCTCGACTTGCATGTGTTAGGCCTGCCGCCAGCGTTCAATCTGAGCCATGATCAAACTCTTCAGTTCAAACATCTTTGGGTTTTTAAGAAACCCTAAACTTGGCTCAGCAATCGTTGGTTACATCTTTGATTTCTCGCGGAGTAACTTGTGATGCTGATAATCTTGTTGACTATCAGTCTGACTCCACAAGCACCCACACGAATTGCTTGATTCAGTTGTTAAAGAGCGGTTGGTTAAGATCTTTCGTCTCAACCGAGGCGCGCATTCTACAGCAGCCTCATTTGCTGTCAAGTGATTATTTTCAGAAGCTTTCGAAGAATTCTTCAACAACTTCAACCACTTGCGCTTCCGATCTCTCGTTAGCGGGAGGCGAATTCTACAGCGTTAATCGCTGCTGTCAACACCTCTTTTTCTCCGCTTTCGACCGAGAAGATCGAACCGTTAAAAGCGCCAAACATCACGACCCTTTCAACTCCTTCCAGGCTTCGATGAACTGAAGCAACCCGCTATCGAAAACCGTATAACTCATTGAATATCAAGGAGTTTTCCGTTTCGACTGCGCCGGAAGTGGGGCGAATTATAGGCCTCCAGAATCTGTCGTCAACCGTTAATTTCGCTTTTCTTTCAATAACTTGAAGATCGATTAAAAAACATCCAAAACGGCCTCCCAGGGAAGGAAATACGCTTTCCTCTATATAGAAGGATAAGTCAGAGCACCCCTTCCGCCTTCAACGCAGCCACTGTACCGGCGCCCAAACCCAACACGCGCTGCAAAACCTCCAGCGTATGCTCACCCAATAAAGGCGGCGCGCGACGATATTCGACGGGCGTCTGCGACATGCGAATAGGACTGGCCACCTGCGGCACCATCCCGGCCAGCGCATGGGGCAACTCGATCGCCAACCCACGAGCTTTCACCTGCGGATCCTCGAACACCTGGGACAGATCATTGATCGGCCCACACGGCACGCCCGCCTGCTCCAGTTGAGCCACCCACTCAGCAGTAGTCTTGAAAACCGTCGCCTGACGAATCAGCGGTATCAGCACCGCCCGGTTCGCCACCCGCAGCTTATTAGTAGCAAAGCGCGGATCATCAGCCCATTGCGGCTGCCCTGCCACTTCGGCGAACTTACGGAACTGCCCGTCATTACCAACGGTAAGTATGAAATCACCATCGGCCGTAGGAAAGTCCTGATAAGGCACGATATTCGGATGTGCATTGCCGAGACGCTTGGGAGCGTTGCCGGTAGTCAGGTAGTTCATCGCCTGATTAGCCAGACAGGCTACCTGTACATCCAGCAAGGCCATATCGATATGCTGACCACCACCGTCATGATCGCGGTGAGCCAGTGCCGCCAGTATCGCCACCGTCGAATACAGACCGGTGAGAATATCCGTCAACGCCACCCCAACCTTTACCGGCCCGGCACCGTCATCACCCTCAGGCCGGCCGGTCAGGCTCATCAGCCCGCCCAACCCCTGGATCATGAAGTCATAACCGGCACGCTTGGCATAGGGTCCGGTCTGGCCGAATCCTGTAATCGAGCAATAAATCAGATTCGGATTGAGCGCCTTCAAAGACTCATAATCCAGACCATAAGCGGCGAGCCCACCGACCTTGAAGTTCTCGATAAGGATGTCCGACTTGGCCGCAAGCTCGCGCACCAGCTTCTGCCCCTCGGGACGTGTGAAGTCGATAGTCACCGATTGCTTGTTGCGGTTGGCCGACAGGTAGTAAGCCGCCTCCGAAGTATTCTCGCCATAAGCGTCTTTAAGGAAGGGCGGCCCCCAGGCGCGCGTGTCGTCGCCATTGCCCGGGCGCTCGACCTTGATCACCTCGGCGCCAAGGTCGGCGAGGATCTGCCCGGCCCATGGCCCGGCCAACACTCGCGATAAATCCAGTACCCGCAGATGCGACAGCGCGCCCATGGTCGCTCTCCTATTAATAGAACGCTTGCAGACCGGTTTGCGCACGCCCGAGGATCAGCGCGTGAACGTCGTGAGTACCTTCATAGGTATTCACCACTTCCAGGTTGACCAGATGACGGGCCACACCGAACTCGTCGGAGATGCCGTTACCGCCCAACATGTCGCGGGCCATACGAGCGATATCCAGCGACTTGCCGCACGAGTTGCGCTTCATGATCGAAGTGATTTCAACGGCTGCCGTGCCTTCATCCTTCATACGACCCAGACGCAGGCAGCCTTGCAGTGCCAGAGTGATCTCGGTCTGCATGTCGGCCAGCTTCTTCTGGATCAGCTGAGTAGCGGCCAATGGACGGCCAAACTGCTGGCGATCCAGGGTGTATTGGCGAGCGGTGTGCCAGCAGAACTCGGCAGCGCCCAGCGCGCCCCAGGAGATGCCGTAGCGTGCAGAGTTGAGGCAAGTAAACGGGCCTTTCAAACCACGTACGTCCGGGAAGATGTTCTCTTCTGGCACAAACACGTTGTCCATGACGATTTCACCGGTGATCGATGCACGCAGGCCGACCTTGCCGTGAATCGCCGGAGCGCTCAGGCCCTTCCAGCCTTTCTCCAGCACGAAGCCACGGATGTCGCCGGCATCGTCTTTGGCCCAGACCACGAACACATCGGCGATCGGGCTATTGGTGATCCACATCTTGGCGCCGGTCAGGCTGTAGCCGCCGTCGACTTTGCGTGCACGAGTAATCATCGCGCCCGGATCGGAACCGTGATCAGGCTCGGTCAAACCGAAGCAACCGATCCACTCGCCGGAAGCCAGTTTCGGCAGGTATTTCTGCTTCTGTGCTTCAGTACCGAACTCGTTGATCGGCACCATCACCAGCGATGACTGCACGCTCATCATCGAGCGGTAGCCGGAGTCGACACGCTCGACTTCACGAGCGATCAGGCCGTAGCTGACATAGTTGAGGCCGCTGCCGCCGTACTGCTCAGGGATAGTCGCACCCAACAGACCGACTTCGCCCATTTCGCGGAAGATTGCCGGATCAGTTTTCTCATGACGGAAGGCTTCAAGGACACGCGGCGCGAGGCTCTGTTGAGCGAACTGCTCGGCGGTGTCGCGGATCATGCGCTCTTCTTCAGTGAGCTGTTGATCCAGCAGCAGGGGATCGATCCAGTTGAAGCTAGCTTTACCGCCCATGAGTGTGTCCTCGCAAATCGGGTGAATTAACGTGGCATTGATCCTAGGCGCGGTTCGCTGTCGCGGCAAACGAGGATTTCGCATTCTGTTGTGCTAATTTCTCACTCCGAAACGTCGCTAAATGCCTTTTACGCGGCGTATTAGTGAGGTTGACGTACATGCGCAGGAAGATCCCCAGCACCACGGCCCTGATCAGCTTCGAAGCTGCCGCTCGCCACGAGAGCTTTACCAAGGCAGCCGAAGAACTTTCCCTCACCCAAGGCGCCATTTGCCGACAGATCGCCAGCCTTGAGGACTTCCTGAACGTGGAGCTATTCCGACGCTCACGGCGAGGCGTGAAGCTGACCGAAGCAGGACTTTCCTACAGCCGCCGCGTCGCGACGCAACTGGATGCAGTCGAACGCGACACTCTCTCGGTGATGGGCCAGCAAGGCACCAATGTGATCGAACTGGCGGTGGTGCCGACCTTCGGCACCCAATGGCTGCTGCCGCGTCTCAAGGATTTCCAGCTCAAGCATCCGGAAGTCACGGTTAACCTGACCAACCGTACCCGCCCATTTCTATTCGCCGATACCGAATTCGACGCCGCAATCTACTTCGGCGATGCCGACTGGTCGGGTACCGAATCCCACAGGCTGATGGGCGAGAATCCGATGCCGGTGTGCAGCCCCGCCCTACTCGGCAATAGTACGCATCTGACAGCCGAAGCCATTGCCGACCTGCCGCTTCTGCAGCAAACGACCCGCCCGTACGCCTGGCGCCAGTGGTTCAACTCGCAACACTTGAATATCCCGCGTGACATGACAGGTCCGCGCTACGAGCTATTCTCCATGCTGGCCCAAGCGGCCATGCACGACATGGGCATTGCGCTGATTCCACCGTTCCTGATTCAACGTGAACTGGCCGAGAAACGCCTGGTGATTGCCAACCCGAATGCGCTCTCCAGCATCAAGGCCTATTACCTGATGATTCCTGAGCGAAAGGTCGAAACGGCGTCTCTGAAGGCATTTCGCGACTGGCTGGTAAATCAGGCGCAGAGCTACAGCCTAGAAGGATAGCGACTTACAGCGATACTTAACCTCGTAGTCAGAAAACCAAAAGCCCTACAGATATAAGTATTTGTCGCATTTACACGGACTGTATCCGAAAGTCGTACAGACGTCCCACAAGCGCCTGAAGACGTGGCTTTGAGCCTCCATCTACGACTCATCACGACCTATTCACGTCGCCGATGAGAAAAATTTTCAAATTCCGCCAGAATCCTTACAAGGCACGGCCTGCAAGGGATTAAGCCGGCCATGTGCGACATTCGGTCACGGGATGACTTGTAGTTAATTTTCCGTCACCCGTCATAATCCCTTGAAGGGCATAAAGTTCGCCTGCAAAATGCCGCGCCCCGCCCTGATTTGGCGGGATCGTGCTGATCGGCCGCCCCAGTCGCACCATCCGTAGTGCATGGGTTTACTCAATAAGATCACGCAGGAGATTTGACGTGCACATTGGTGTTCCTCTCGAGACCCAGACCGGTGAAACACGGGTTGCTGCAACCCCGGAAACCATTAAAAAGCTGATCAGCCAAGGTCATAAGGTCACTGTGCAAACCGGCGCCGGCGTTAAAGCCAGTGTCGTCGACAGTGCCTATGAAGCGGCAGGCGCAACCATTGGCAGTGCCAATGACGCGTTTGGCGCCGAGCTGATTCTCAAAGTGGTCGCCCCGAGCGATTCCGAGCTGACGCTGATCAAGCGCGGCACGGTGCTGGTTGGCATGCTCAACCCGTTCAATAACGAAACCATCGCCAAAATGGCCGAGTGCGGGATTACTGCATTCGCTTTGGAAGCGGCGCCGCGCACCTCGCGGGCGCAGAGCCTCGATGTGTTGTCATCGCAAGCGAACATTGCCGGTTATAAGGCTGTGTTGCTGGCCGCTCACCACTATCCACGCTTCATGCCGATGCTGATGACCGCTGCGGGCACAGTGAAAGCGGCGCGCGTACTGATTCTTGGCGCGGGCGTGGCCGGGTTGCAGGCGATTGCCACGGCGAAACGTCTGGGTGCGGTGATTGAAGCGTCCGACGTACGTCCGGCTGTGAAGGAACAGATCGAATCCCTCGGCGCCAAGTTTGTCGACGTGCCTTACGAGACCGATGAAGAGCGCGAATGCGCCGTCGGTGTCGGCGGTTACGCACGGCCGATGCCGGCGAGCTGGATGCAGCGTCAGGCTCAGGCCGTTCACGAACGCGCCAAACAGGCTGACATCGTCATCACCACCGCCCTGATCCCTGGCCGCAAGGCGCCGACACTATTGAGCGCGGAAACCGTGGCACAGATGAAGCCCGGCTCGGTGGTCATCGACCTCGCTGCAGCTCAAGGTGGCAACTGCCCGCTGACCGTGGCTGATCAGGTCGTCGTCGAAAACGGCGTGACCATTTGCGGCCCGACCAACCTGGCCGGTGAAGTCGCTGCAGACGCTTCGGCGCTGTACGCACGCAACCTGCTGGACTTCCTCAAGCTGGTCTTCACCAAAGAAGGCCAGTTCGACGTCAACCTCGAAGACGACATCGTCGCCGCGTGCCTGATGTGCCGCGACGGCCAAGTCATCCGCAAAAACGCCTAAGCAGGGATTCAGACGATGGAAGAGCTTATCTCCCCCGGTATCTACAACCTGATCATCTTCGTGCTGGCGATTTATGTCGGTTATCACGTGGTCTGGAACGTTACGCCTGCGCTGCACACGCCATTGATGGCGGTCACCAACGCCATCTCGGCGATCGTGATCGTCGGCGCCATGCTTGCGGCTGCGCTAACCGTTACACCGCTGGGCAAAACCATGGGCACCCTTGCCGTGGCGCTGGCTGCGGTCAACGTGTTCGGCGGCTTCCTGGTGACTCGCCGCATGCTTGAGATGTTCAAGAAGAAAGCCCCGAAAGTAAAAGAAGAGGCGCCGAAGTAATGAGCATGAATCTCGTCACGACGCTCTACCTGATCGCGTCGATCTGCTTTATCCAGGCCCTCAAAGGCCTGTCGCACCCGACCACGTCGCGGCGCGGCAACCTGTTCGGCATGCTCGGCATGGCGTTGGCCATTCTCACCACCGTCGGCCTCATCTATAAGCTTGGCGCTGAGCTGGCCACCGCCGGTATCGGTTATGTGATTGTTGGCCTGCTGGTCGGCGGCACGGCCGGTTCGATCATGGCCAAGCGCGTTGAAATGACCAAGATGCCGGAACTGGTCGCGTTCATGCACAGCATGATCGGTTTGGCTGCGGTGTTCATTGCCATTGCTGCTGTGGTTGAGCCGCAATCGCTGGGCATCGTCAAGCAGCTGGGCGACTCGATCCCGACGGGCAACCGACTGGAGCTGTTCCTCGGTGCTGCGATCGGTGCGATCACCTTCTCCGGTTCGGTGATTGCGTTCGGCAAGCTGTCGGGCAAGTACAAGTTTCGTTTGTTCCAGGGCGCACCGGTACAGTTCGCCGGTCAGCACAAGCTGAACGCGGTGTTGGGCCTGGCGACGCTAACACTCGGCCTGACCTTCATGTTCACCGGCAACCTCACCGCGTTCGCGCTGATGCTGGCGCTGGCGTTTGTGATGGGCGTGCTGATCATCATCCCGATCGGCGGTGCCGACATGCCGGTGGTGGTGTCGATGCTCAATAGCTATTCGGGCTGGGCGGCAGCGGGTATCGGCTTCTCGCTGAACAACTCGATGCTGATCATTGCCGGTTCGCTGGTGGGTTCGAGCGGTGCGATCCTCTCGTACATCATGTGCAAGGCGATGAACCGTTCCTTCTTTAATGTATTGCTCGGTGGTTTTGGCAACACGGCGGATGCTGGCCCTGTCGGCGCGAAAGAGGCCCGTCCGGTGAAATCCGGCTCGGCTGACGACGCGACCTTCCTGCTGACCAACGCCGACACTGTGATCATCGTCCCGGGTTACGGACTGGCAGTAGCACGTGCGCAGCATGCATTGAAAGAGCTGACCGAGAAGCTGACCCACCGTGGCGTGACCGTGAAGTATGCGATTCACCCGGTAGCGGGTCGTATGCCAGGGCACATGAACGTCCTGCTCGCCGAGGCCGAAGTGCCTTACGACCAGGTGTTCGAGATGGAAGACATCAACTCCGAGTTCGGTCAGGCCGACGTGGTGCTGGTGCTCGGCGCGAACGATGTGGTCAACCCGGCCGCGAAGAACGATCCGAAATCGCCGATTGCCGGCATGCCGATTCTTGAAGCGTTCAAGGCCAAGACCATCATCGTCAACAAGCGCTCGATGGCCAGCGGCTATGCCGGTCTGGACAACGAACTGTTCTACCTGGACAAGACCATGATGGTCTTCGGCGACGCGAAGAAAGTCATCGAAGACATGGTCAAAGCGGTCGAGTAACTCCCCCGCTGAAACACCGAACGCCCCGATTCGTCGGGGCGTTTTTGTTTGTGCAAAACGTCGGACAATTTGCCGCGTTGTTGCAGATCCAGTAACGGTGTTTTACTTCAAACCCGCTAAATAGACGCCTCGTTTGCGACCTTGGTAGCGGGACAGGCGCCCGTCAAATTCACTAGACTGCGCATCCTGCTACTCGCTTCCCGAGATAATAATCCATGTACCGTGACCGTATTCGCCTGCCTTCGTTGTTGGACAAAGTGATGAGCGCCGCCGACGCAGCCGCTCTGATTGAAGACGGCATGACCGTCGGCATGAGCGGTTTCACCCGCGCCGGCGAAGCCAAAGCCGTCCCTCACGCACTGGCCGAGCGGGCCAAGGTCACGCCGCTGAAGATCAGCCTGATGACCGGCGCCAGTCTGGGCAACGACCTCGACAAGCAACTGACCGAAGCCGGCGTGCTGTCGCGACGCATGCCGTTCCAGGTCGACAGCACCTTGCGCAAGGCGATCAACGCTGGCGAAGTGATGTTCATCGACCAGCACTTGTCGGAAACCGTCGAGCAACTGCGCAACCAGCAACTGAAGCTGCCGGACATCGCTGTCATTGAAGCGGTAGCCATTACCGAACAGGGCCACATCGTGCCGACCACCTCGGTAGGCAACTCGGCAAGCTTCGCGATTTTCGCCAAACAGGTCATCGTCGAGATCAATCTGGCGCACAACGCCAACCTGGAAGGCCTGCACGACATCTATATCCCGACGTATCGTCCGACCCGCACGCCAATCCCGTTGGTAAAAGTGGACGACCGCATCGGCAGCACAGCGATTCCGATTCCGCCAGAAAAAATCGTCGCCATCGTCATCACCCAGCAGTCGGATTCGCCGTCCACGGTGTCGACTCCGGATGTCGACACCAACGCCATCGCCGAACACCTGATCACCTTCTTCAAGCAGGAAGTCGACGCCGGGCGCATGACCAACAAACTCGGTCCATTGCAGGCAGGGATCGGCAACATCGCCAACGCGGTGATGTGCGGCCTGATCGATTCGCCATTCGAAGACCTGACCATGTACTCCGAAGTCTTGCAGGACTCGACCTTCGACCTGATCGACGCCGGCAAGCTGAGCTTCGCTTCGGGCAGCTCGATCACGCTGTCTGAACGCCGCAACAGCGACGTGTTCGGCAATCTGGAGAAGTACAAGGACAAACTGGTCCTGCGTCCGCAGGAAATCTCAAACCACCCGGAAGTGGTGCGTCGCCTGGGCATCATCGGTATCAACACGGCGCTGGAGTTCGACATCTACGGCAACGTCAACTCCACCCACGTCTGCGGCACGCGGATGATGAACGGCATCGGTGGTTCCGGCGACTTCGCCCGTAACGCGCACCTGGCGGTGTTCGTGACCAAGTCGATTGCCAAGGGTGGCGCGATTTCCAGTGTGGTGCCGATGGTCAGCCACGTTGACCACACCGAGCATGACGTCGACATTCTGGTGACCGAGGTGGGACTGGCGGATCTGCGCGGTCTGGCGCCACGCGAACGTGCTCGAGTGATCATCGACAACTGTGTGCACCCGGACTTCCGCCAGGCGCTGAACGATTACTTCACAGCGGCCTGTGCAATCGGTGGTCACACCCCGCACATCCTGCGTGAAGCCTTGAGCTGGCACATGAATCTGGAAGAAACCGGACGCATGCTCGCGGTGTAACTCGCACAGATAAACCGCTGACGCAAACACAGTTTTCGTCAGCGGACTTTGACAACCCCTCCTTCCGACAAAAACTGTACTGCTGTACCGGTCTTTTCCTACAGTAATTACCTACCTTTCCGGCCGATTAGAGCAAAAATGCACTACTTAGGTGCAGACAGGTACAGTTTGCTCAATTTTGACCCGTACACCCCCTATAAACAGTTAACTGGTCACTCACAATACAGTTGAACTGTATCTAGAGAGACTGGCCAAACGAGAGGATCATGGGCACCAGTCAAACCACTACCTGATCCCGCCACAAGCGGAAGGATGTCAACCATGGAACGTACACTCAGTTCCGAGCTGTTTTTCGAAGACAAAGCTGTAAAATCCCAGGCTTCCCTGCCTCTGCGCGTTATCGCCAACCTGATGTTGTGGCAGCGCCGCATCTCCAGCCGCCACCAACTGGCCCGTCTGGATTCGCGTCTGCTGGCTGACGCTGGTATCAGCGAAGCACAACGCTACGAAGAGCTGAGCAAGCCGTTCTGGCGCTAAGTAGCGTCGCTGGCTCTGGTCGTTAGACCCACCGCCAGCAACCCGAATTGAACAAACGAAACCCGTCGTGGGAAACCACGACGGGTTTTGTCGTTTCGAGCTGAAGAAAACTACCAGTACAGGCGAGTGAACCACACACAGGTACAGTTTGACAAAAACCATATCTGAACCAGTACAATTTTACACTGGTGTATCTGCCCTGCAATCTACTCAACGCTCAACATGACCTTCCGCCTTCTCTGGCTAAAGGAATACGTCATGAATGACTTACAGGATGTTTCAGCAATTCCATTCCAACCCGCTCGCCGGCCTAACGCTATACGGCGCTTGCTACGCAGACTCTGGCAGGGTCTGGAGCGCGCCAGAACACGACGTCTGCTGGCCCAACTCAACGGTCGGGATCTCGCCGACCTCGGCCTCAGCCATGCCGATCGGCTGAATGAAATGGAGAAACCGTTCTGGCGCTAGCATTCTGCCCACTGTGCGAACCGCGGCCGCGGGCCTAATATCCACGCAGAACGTGGCGAATGATGCGCAACTGGCGTCTGACTCCTCAGATACCGAGCCACCTCTCAATACGGTTTATCCACAGGAGTTACTTCATGTCCCGTCTTCGCCTGCTCAGCGCTGCCGCCCTGCTGGCCGTGGCTGCAAACGCCAGCGCCACCAGCTTCATCGTCACCACCGACGCCGTCGTCGGCGCCCTGAAGTCCTCGTCCGACGCCACTTCCGATGTCACTTCGTCCTTTCGCGACGACAAGATCGTACTCGCCGCCCGTGACGACGCCGCCAGCTTCGTCGCCAGCGAAGGCGAGATCCGTGGGGTGAAACTGGAAAGCGCGCTGGATCACATCCGCCATCAGGCTCCACAACTGCAAGCCACTGACGCCCAGCTGGCTCAGGCCATTCTGACGATCTGATCGATCGCAGCACCGCGGGACATGCCGGGCGTGTCCCGATGTTTCGGCGCTGGCTCTAGCCCGGGCATTGCGCTAGCCTTTGGACTCGCCAACCGTTAACGAGTCTTATGCGTTTTCTTCAAAAACTGCTTGTCCCTTCCGTACTGTTAACTGCTTGCTGGACGACGTCGGCCAACGCCTTTGATGTCTCTACGCAAAACACCGTTGTGAGCGTTTGGGCTACCGGCATGGTGTCTTCAGCGCCGTTCGACCGTAAACTGCTGCTCGCCGCTCATGATGACGCGGCTGTGTTTGTTGCCAGTGACGGTGAGACACGAGGTGCCCGCCTGGAATCCGCACTGCACTACCTGCGCAAAACCCGGCCGAAACTTCATGTCAGCGACCTTGAACTGGCACAGGCAATTCTCGTCCAATAGCTAACCCAGTCCCTGATTAACCTTGTCCCTCCGGAGTCGTTCCATGCGTAGCCCGCTGATTGCTGCCGTCCTTGGCCTGTTTTTGTTGGCCGACGTGGCCCAGGCGCACACCCTGGTAGCCACCAGTAACATCATCGTCCGTGCCTCCCAGCGCACCATCGATTTCACTTCCGACACCACTACGTCGATCCGCGACTCGAAAATCATCCGCGAAGCCCACGACGACGCCGCCAGTTTCGTCGCCAGCAACGGTGATATCCGTGGCGCACACCTGGAAGCCGCGCTCAACACACTGCGCACTCGCGTGCCGGAAGCTCGCGACGCCAGTGATCAGGTGCTCGCCGAAGCCATCCTCGCACTGTGAAGTCACTTGGCGCCTGGCTGCTGGCCGGGGCGTTGTTGCTGCTTGGCAACAGCGCCCACGCCAGCTTGCAATTGCGGCTCAAGACCGACGGTCTGACGCCCGCCCAACAACAGGCCAGCCAGGCGCTGATCGATGAGGCGATGCAAAAACTGCCGCCAAGCTTCATCGAGCGGCTGGATCGGCGCATCGATGTTGGCTGGACCGACGACATGCCCGCCAATGCCTATGGCCAGGCCACACTGGTCGCTGAACTCGATCTGAACCGCAAGCTGCTCGCCAGCCTCACTGACGGCAGCGCGGCCAAGGAAAAAACCAATCGCCCCCACGGCACTGTGCGCCAGGAACTGCTCGCCACGGTGCTGCATGAAATCACCCACATTTATGATCGCGCGCGTCTCTGGCCAAGCGCCGAACGCACGCTGATTCAGCGCTGCACCCGGCGCTTCAACAGTGCCGGGCTGATCGGCATTCCCGATGAGTGCCGTGGCCAGAACGCTCGGCGCTTTACCCTCAGCGATGATCCGCGCCTGCTCGACCTGGCTGGTTGGCAGCAATACGTCGGTCGTCGCGGCGAGCGCGAACAGCACAACCGGCAGATCGCTCGCAGCCCCGATCTGTACGAAATCTCCAGCCCCAAGGAATTCGTCGCGGTCAATATGGAGTACTTCCTCCTCGACCCGAGTTATGCGTGCCGCCGCCCGGCGCTTTATCGCTATTACCAGGATCACTTCGGCTGGGCACCGCCGGCCAAAGACACTTGCGCCAAGACTTTCGCGTTCCTCAATGCCGGCAACGATTTCGCCAAGCAACCCTTGGGGCAAGTCGATCCGGAACGGGTGTATGCCGTCGATTACCTGCTGGCCGAGGCCAATCAGAACTGGGTCAGCCGCTGGGGTCACAGCATGCTGCGCCTGGTGATCTGCGCGCCGGGACGGCCGCGTGGCCCTGATTGCCGGCTCGACCTGGATCAGCATCTGGTGCTGTCGTATCGCGCCTTCGTTGGCGATGTGCAGCTCTCAAGCTGGGACGGGCTGGTCGGCAAGTACCCGTCGCGCTTGTTCGTCTTGCCACTGGCGCAAGTGATCGACGAGTACACCAAAACCGAACTGCGCAGCCTCGCCTCGGTGCCGTTGAACCTGTCACGCAGCGAGATCGAGGGCGTGGTTGAACACGCCGCCGAAATGCACTGGAGCTACGACGGCAACTACTTCTTCCTGTCCAACAACTGCGCGGTGGAAGGCCTGAAATTGTTGCGCAGCGGCAGCGATAACACGCAGTTCGTCGGGCTGGACAGCATCATGCCCAACGGCTTGCTGGAAGTGATGAAGGGCCGCGGCCTGGCCGATACCAGCGTGCTGGACGACCCGAAAGAGGCACTGCGTCTGGGTTACCGCTTCGACTCGTTCCGCGATCGTTATCAGGCAATGTTCGACGTGTTGAAGAAGCAATTGCCAATCAAACAGAACACCGTTGAGGAATGGCTTTCGCTGACCGCTGAAGAGCGTCGTGAATGGTTCGAGCGCGCCGACCTGCGCACCAGCGCCGCGTTACTGCTGCTGGAACAGGCGAGCTATCGCCGCCAATTGCTGCTCGCGCAGGACGAGGTCAAACAGCGTTACCTCGGTGCGCGCGAGCTGGAAAACGGCGGAATGGACAAGGCCAACGCGACCCTGCAGGAAATCCTCGCCAACAGCGGCTTCCTCAGTCGTCCGGCAGAACTGCTGGACTCCAAGGGCTACGGATTGCCGCAGCCGAGTGAGTTCAGCCGACTGGAAGCGGAAAGCAGCCAGCGTCAGAAGAAGCTGCTGGCACTGTCGGGTGATCTGGACGCAGAAGTTCGTAAGTTGCTTGAGCCGAAACGAGCCGCTGAAATTGCGGCCAGCGAGGCCAATGTGAAGCAGATCGGCGAACACCTGCGCAAACTGCACAAGGCTTCGGGCGGACTGGAACTGCCCTGAACCTAAGGTTAACCCACACCTTTTTGGTGAGGGGATTTATCCCCGACCGACTGCGCAGCAGTCGCAATCCCAACGAACACGGTTTACCTGATCATCCGTGTTTGCCGGATTCGGGGCTACTTCGCAGCCCATCGGGGATAAATCCCCTCACCACAGTTAATGGACTGTCAGTTAGATCAGACGATTAATACAAAACCCCATCGAGAATTTCGTAAACGATCCCCGTACCCACCGCGATCAGCACGATGTCGCTCCCGGTGCGGCGCCATTCATAACCCGGATACACCGGCAAACGTCCCAACGCCCGACCATCCAGACGCTCGCCGTAATAGCCGTGCGGCAACGGCCGGCCGCGCTCCAGATGGATCCCCGGCGGTGGCGGTGCACCGCGTACAAAGTAGCCGTGGTTGTCACGGATGGTCTGGCGCACCGGGCCGAAATCGCGTGGCGGGCCGCCACGGTGATCGTTCTGCGGGCCACGGTGATCATCACCACGATTGTCACCGCGGTTATCGTAATGGCCCTGCTGCTGCGGGCCGCCGTGGTCGTGATCATCGCGCTGATCGGCGCTGGCCAGCAGCGGTGTCGCGCTGATCATCAGCACGCCCAGTCCGGCAATCAGACGTTTCGGCATTTTCATCGGGTCTTTCCTCACGGCACAAACAGCAAAAAGGGATTCAGAACGTGGTTCTGAATCCCTCGGTCTTGCTCATTTAGTCTGTGCCGTGAGGCGCTAATTCCTCTGTATCAGGAACTTTACCTTCAGCTGACGCGAGCCTTACGCACGCCTTCGGACAATGCCGAGCAAAGGCTCAGTACGCCGTCGATAGCCTGATCCGGCGTGGTCGCGTTGGCGATGTGATCGATCAACGCCGAACCCACGACAACACCATCGGCCAGACGCGCGATGGCGGCCGCTTGCTCCGGAGTGCGGATGCCGAAACCGATGCTGATCGGCAGGTCGGTATGACGACGCAGACGGGTGACCGCTTCCTCGACGTGTTCCAGCGTTGCAGCACCGGCACCGGTCACACCGGCTACCGACACGTAGTAAACGAAACCGGAGCTGCCGTTGAGCACTTTCGGCAGTCGTGCGTCGTCGGTGGTCGGCGTGGTCAGGCGGATGAAGTCCAGACCGGCAGCCTGGGCCGGGTCGCACAGCTCGGCGTTGTGCTCAGGTGGCATGTCGACCACGATCAGACCGTCGACGCCGGCCTCTTTCGCATCGGCGATGAAACGCGGCACGCCGTACATATGGATCGGGTTGAAATAGCCCATCAGCACCAGCGGCGTATCGCCGTTGTCTTCACGGAATTCGCGAACCATTTGCAGGGTTTTCAACAGATTTTGCTTTGCGCCCAGCGCACGAATGTTCGCCAGTTGAATCGCCGGGCCATCGGCCATCGGGTCGGTGAACGGCATGCCCAACTCGATCACATCGGCACCGGCCTTCGGCAAGCCTTTGAGGATCGCCAGCGAAGTGTCGTAATCCGGATCACCGGCGGTGACGAAAGTCACCAGCGCCGCGCGGTTCTGTTCTTTGAGTTCGGCAAAACGGGTTTGCAGGCGGCTCATCAGTGTTTCTCCTGCTGCGATTGTTCCATGTGATGCATGACGGTCTGCATGTCTTTGTCGCCACGACCGGACAGGTTGACCACCATCAGGTGATCTTTCGGCAGCGTCGGTGCGCGTTTAAATACTTCAGCCAAGGCATGAGCGCTTTCCAGAGCAGGAATGATCCCTTCCAGGCGGCAGCATTTGTGGAACGCATCGAGGGCTTCGTCGTCGGTCACCGAGGTGTATTGAACGCGGCCGATGTCATGCAACCAGGCGTGCTCCGGGCCGATACCCGGATAATCGAGGCCGGCGGAGATCGAGTGGGCGTCGATGATCTGGCCGTCGTCGTCCTGTAGCAGGAAAGTGCGGTTACCGTGCAGCACACCCGGAACGCCGCCGTTGAGGCTGGCGGCGTGCTTGCCGGTTTCGATGCCATAGCCGGCCGCTTCAACACCGATGATCTCGACGCTCTTGTCGTCGAGGAACGGGTGGAACAGGCCCATGGCGTTGGAACCACCGCCGATGCACGCCACCAGGCTGTCCGGCAGACGACCTTCCTGTGCTTGCAGTTGGTCACGGGTTTCCTTGCCGATCACAGCCTGGAAGTCGCGAACCATCGCAGGATAAGGATGCGGGCCGGCCACGGTGCCGATCAGGTAGAAAGTACTGTCGACGTTGGTCACCCAGTCACGCAGGGCTTCGTTCATCGCGTCTTTCAGGGTGCCGGTGCCGGCCACCACCGGAATCACCTCGGCACCCAGCAGCTTCATGCGGAACACGTTGGCCTGCTGACGTTCGATGTCAGTGGTGCCCATGTAGATCACGCAATCCAGACCAAAACGTGCGGCCACGGTGGCAGTCGCCACACCGTGCATGCCGGCGCCGGTCTCGGCGATGATGCGTTTCTTGCCCATGCGCCGTGCCAGCAGGATCTGGCCGATGCAGTTGTTGATCTTGTGCGCGCCGGTGTGATTCAGCTCTTCGCGCTTGAGATAGATCTTCGCGCCGCCACAGAACTCGGTCAGACGCTCTGCAAAATAAAGTGGGCTCGGACGTCCTACGTAGTCGCGCTGGAAGTAGGCCAATTCTTCTTTGAATGCAGGATCTTCCTTGGCCGTTTCATATTCGCGGGCCAGATCGAGGATCAACGGCATCAGGGTTTCAGCGACATAGCGGCCACCGAACGCGCCGAACAGGCCGTTATCGTCCGGGCCGTTACGCAGATTGGAAGTGTTCGAAGTCTGGGTCATGAGTCGCTCCAGGTGAATTCGGGTCAAGAGACAATGACGCCCACTCTACCCCTGACCTTCTATGCTGAAAACCGATAAGATCGCCGCAACCTGTCAGGAAAACTCACAGATACCATGAGCCACGACCTTCCCCCGCTGAATGCTTTGCGCGCCTTCGAAGCCACCGCCCGGCTCAACAGCGTCAGTCAGGCGGCCGAACAACTGCACGTCACCCATGGCGCGGTCAGTCGGCAGCTCAAGGTGCTGGAAGAACACCTTGGCGTCAGCCTGTTCACCAAGGATGGCCGCGGCCTGAAACTCACAGATGCCGGCGTGCGCCTGCGCGATGCCAGTGGTGAGGCATTTGATCGGTTACGCAGCGTTTGTGCCGAATTGACTAAAGACACAGCCGACGCACCGTTCGTACTCGGTTGCTCGGGAAGCTTGCTGGCACGTTGGTTTATTCCGCGCCTGGGACGGCTGAACGCCGATCTGCCGGACTTGCGTTTGCACTTGTCGGCCGGGGAAGGCGATCTCGATCCTCGGCGCCCGGGGCTGGATGCCTTGCTGCTGTTCGCCGAGCCGCCATGGCCAGCGGACATGCAGGTTTATGAACTAGCCGCAGAACGCATCGGCCCGGTGATGAGTCCGCTGTTCAGCGGCCATCAACGTCTGCAAACCGCGCCAGCCTCGGCGCTGATTGATGAGCCGTTGCTGCACACCACCTCGCGCCCACAGGCCTGGCCGAGTTGGGCACAGCAAAACCACCTCGACGCGAAAGCGTTGAAGCTGGGTCAAGGTTTCGAGCATTTGTATTATTTGCTGGAAGCGGCAGTGGCCGGTCTTGGCGTGGCCATCGCGCCGGAGCCGCTGGTGACTGAAGATTTGAAGGCCGGTCGCCTGGTTGCGCCGTGGGGCTTCTGTGAAACCCCGGCGCAACTGGCGCTGTGGCTACCCAAGCGCGCCGCGGACGGGCGCGCCCGGCAACTGGCGCAATGGCTCAAGAATGAGCTGCGCCAGACGGATCATTCGCCACGCTTGAACAGCAAGTAAGCCGCGAGCAGACCGATCGCACCCACCGCAACACCGGCGGTGGTCCAAGGATGTTCCTGCGCGTAGTCGCGGGTGGCGATCCCGGTTTCGCGGGTTTTCACTTTGACTTCTTCATAGGCATCGCTGAGCAGATGGCGCGAATGTTTCAGCGCACTCTCGGCGTTGCTTTTCAGCGCCTTGAGAGTCTTGCGCGACTCGTCCGAAGCGTCGTCCTTCAAGCTTTCCAACGATTTGAGCAGACTCTCGATCTCGGCTTCCATGCTTTGCAACGAGGCTTTACGTAAAGAGGTGTTGGCCATGGTGGCTCTCCTGCATTGGTGATGAGTGGCGTGTGTTGTTTGGGACTTCAGCGGTTTCAGAAAGTGCAGAAAATCTGAACTTCGCCTGCGCCGAGCCGCCGAAATCAACAGTGCAGATTCACTGCTAGTCTCAATTCCACACGCCAAGGAGATCGCCATGAGTGACCATCACACGTACAAGAAAGTCGAGCTGGTCGGTTCGTCCACCAGCAGCATCGAAGACGCCATCAACAACGCGCTGGCCGAAGCGAACAAGAGCATCAAGCATCTTGAGTGGTTTGAGGTGATCGATACCCGTGGCCACATCAAGGACGGCAAGGCTGCGCACTTTCAGGTGACGCTGAAAGTCGGCTTCCGCATTGCCAGCAGCTGAGTTTGGTCTACGCTTCTGAACTTGCGCGCTGGCCGAGTGCCATAGGAATGGCAAAGCGCTACAGGGTGAGCGCATCGGGTGGATGACTCGATGCACACCTCTTTTAATCCGACCAGGGAGTGCGACCGATGAAGAAGTTCATATTGGCAGTAGGTTTGTTGAGCCTTGCGGGTGGTGCATTTGCTGCCGGCAAGCCTTGTGAAGAGTTGAAAAGCGAGATTGCGGCGAAGATTGATGCCAAAGGTGCTTCCAACTACACACTGGAAATTGTCGATAAAGGCGCGGCGGCTGACGGCAAAGTCGTCGGCAACTGTGAAGCCGACACCAAGGAAATCGTCTACAAGCGCGGTTGATCGCGACTGAAATACAAAAGCCGACGCAAATGCGTCGGCTTTTTTGTGAACGATACATTCCCCCTGTAGGAGTGAGCCTGCTCGCGATGGCGGCGTAACAGTCAACAATCCAGTGACTATGGAAACGCCATCGCGAGCAGGCTCACTCCTACAGGGATTGGCGTTATCCCTTCATGACCTGCGCCAGCAACTCGTAGGAATGCACGCGATCAGCATGCTCATACAGGTCACAGGTAAAGATCAGCTCATCGGCCTGAGTCTGCTCGACCAGCACTTCCAGCTTCGCACGGATCTTCTGTGGGCTGCCAACCATCGCCAGACCGAGGAAGTCGCCCACCGCTTCACGCTCGTGAGGCAGCCACAGGCCGTCCATGGTTTTCACTGGCGGACGTTGCACCAGACTCTGCCCACGCATCAACGCGAGAATTCGCTGGTACACCGACGTCGCCAGGTAATCGGCTTGCTCGTCGGTATCAGCCGCCACCAAAGGCACCCCGAGCATCACATACGGCTTGTCGAGCACTGCCGACGGTTTGAAGTGGTTGCGATAGACACGAATCGCCTCGTGCATGAAGCGTGGGGCGAAATGCGAGGCAAAGGCGTAAGGCAAGCCACGTTCGCCGGCCAGTTGCGCACTGAACAGACTCGAGCCCAGCAGCCAGATCGGCACATTGGTGCCGGTGCCCGGCATCGCGATTACGCGTTGATCCGGGGTGCGCGGGCCGAGAAAACGCACCAGTTCGGCGACATCTTCGGGAAAATCATCGGCACTGCCGGAACGCTCACGGCGCAAGGCGCGGGCAGTCATCTGATCCGAGCCGGGGGCACGCCCCAGACCAAGATCAATACGGCCCGGGTACAGGCTTTCAAGGGTGCCGAACTGTTCGGCGATCACCAGCGGCGCGTGGTTGGGCAGCATGACACCGCCCGAGCCAACGCGAATGGTCGAAGTGCCGCCCGCCAGATAACCGAGCAGCACCGACGTCGCGGAGCTGGCGATGCCGTCCATGTTGTGGTGTTCAGCGACCCAGAACCGCGTGTAACCGAATTTCTCGGCATGCTGCGCCAGATCCAGCGAGTTGCGCAGCGACTGCGCCGGGCTGCCGTTCTCGCGTACGGGCACCAGATCAAGGGTAGAAAACTTTACGTCGGACAGTTGCTTCATAAACCTGCTTCTCCGAGTGAGGAGGCAGGTTTTTCTTGCGAACGAAAACCTGCCGAATCCATAAGCGTGTTTTGTGCAATGAGGGCATATACCCGAGTTTCAATAGCAGTGATGAAATTTCCTACTAAAAAAGTCAACGATTCAGATGAGCTGAACTTTGTCGCGGCGTCTATCCTCAGAAGCCTTGCAAGCAAAAACCACGTCGGCGCGGCGTTCCGCGCCAGATTTTGAGGAGGCAGATATGGCTATCGTGAAGAAAGCATCCGCACATTGGGCAGGTGATCTGAAAAGCGGCATCGGCTCGATTTCCACCGAGACCGGTGTCCTCAGAGAAGCGCCCTACGGCTTCAAGGCCCGTTTCGAAGGTGGCAAGGGCACCAACCCGGAAGAACTGATCGGCGCAGCGCATGCCGGTTGTTTCTCCATGGCGTTCTCGATGATTCTCGGCGATGCGGGTCTCAAGGCCGACAGCATCGACACCAATGCGGAGGTCACCCTCGACCAGGTCGACGGTGGGTTCGCGATCACAGCGGTGAAGCTGATTCTCCAGGCGAAAATCCCGGGGGCCACGCAGGCTCAATTTGAAGAACTGAGCAAAAAGGCCAAGGAAGGATGCCCGGTGTCCAAGGTGCTGAACGCCAAGATCAGCCTTGAGGCAACGCTGGTCAGCTGATTCGGTGTTGACCGGACTGATGCTATCGCGAGCAGGCTCACTCCTACAGTTGATCTCCAGCGGGCACAATTATTGTGAACAACCGAGATCCTCTGTAGGAGTGAGCCTGCTCGCGATAGCCATCTGCAGATAACCTAGGGTTTGAAACCTTCAGCACAAGTTGTGAGCGAAGTCAGAACTCGTTTTGTGGAAATATGGTCGAATAAGTGACAGCAGCTTCAGCGCACGCCCGTGCGCGCTGCCTCAAGGAGCTTCAATCATGAAACGTATTGGCTTGGCGATTCTCTGCAGTGCTCTGGCCACTTCGGTTCTTGCCGACCCCAAAAACTGCGAAGAGCTCAGGAAAGAGATTGAGGTCAAGATCCAGGCGAACGCCGTGCCGTCCTACACGCTGGAAATTGTCAGCAAGGAAGAAGCCGCAAAACATGACATCGCCATGGTCGTCGGCACCTGCGACAACGGCACCAAAGCGATCATCTATCAGAAGAATGGTGACTGAATCACCTCAGATAATGCAGTTGTAGTCGTGATCCTCGGCGACGATTTCGCGCTTGGCGTTGTAAAGCCGGGCACTTGGGGTGAATGCCAGCGAACGCCCTTCCAGCACATAACGTTGCCCGGCCTCGAAATGGTCGTAGCGGATGTACAAGTAGCACAGACGCTCGACTGGGCCGTTCATCAAGCTGCCGCCACCGCCAAACACTTCGAAGTCAAACCGCACGCGTAATTCGTGACTGCCGGGAGTGACTTGAAAGTAGCGCCCGTCGTTCAGTCGTTGGTTGTCGAGGCGTTCGGCCATCAACACTTTGCCGCCGGGTGTCGGCGTCGAAAAATCGACCCAGGCCATCTGCGGATTGACCGGCGGCAGCGGTGTCTGGCAACCGGTCACAACACTGACAACGAGCAGCAACAGCAACTTGCGCATGATGAATATCCATAGGTCCGAATACTCAGCATAGCGCCGATCAGGTGCGCTGACAGCCTGCTGGCGTGCCCTGGCCTACCACGTTGCGCTGCTCGTCATAGAGCTTGGCCCAAGGCCGGAAGCCAATACTGCCGGCCTGCAACTGGTAACGCTGGCCCGCATTGAAGTCCTTGAATTTCACACTCAACTGGCAATCGCGCCACAGCGGTTCAGCATCGGGGCCGATGTTGGTGGCCTCCACCGGAAATTGATAACGCACCTTCAGCTCATGGCTGCCAGGTTGCACTTCAAAATAGCGTTTGTCGGCGGTCGCCTTGGTATCGACCTGCAGCGCTTGCAGCGCCGTGTCCTGTTGCCGGGCGTTCAAATCAATCCACGCTTGCGAAGGGTCAGGATCGGGCATTCCGAATCCGGCACAACCGGCCAGCGTCAGCAGGCCTCCTGTCAGCATCAACATGCGCATAGCGGTGCTCCTTTAGGCGGGATAGTCTTGCGGGCAGACTTTCCGGGGGATTTCTTATTTTGATCAGGCCGCTTCCAAGCCATGGGTTACTTGATCGCGTTTTTCGGATTTTGTTTCCGGGTGTGATGCTTTTGCTGCTCAACGGTTGTTCCAGCGTCAGCTATTACAGCCAGTTGGCCAGTGGTCAGTGGCAGTTATTGCGGGCGCGGGAGCCGGTGACCAAGGTGATCGCCGATCCGGCCCGCGATGCAAAACTGCGTACGCATCTGGCCCAGTCGCAAAAGTCCCGTGCGTTTGCCAGCGAGCATCTGCACCTGCCGGATAACCAGAGTTATCGCCTGTACGCCGACATCGGCCGGCCATTTGTGGTGTGGAATGTGTTCGCCACGGCGGAGTTTTCCCTGAGCCCGCAAAACCATTGTTTCCCGATTGCCGGGTGCGTGGCCTATCGCGGCTACTACAGCCAGAGCGCGGCACGCGGTGAAGCGGCGATTCAGCGGCTGCAAGGCATGGACGTGTCGATTGGTGGCGTCGAGGCCTATTCGACGCTGGGCTGGTTCAACGATCCGATTCTCAATTCGATGATGGGCTGGGGCGATGAGCGACTGGCCACGCTGATCTTTCATGAACTTGCTCATCAGCGTTTTTATGTAAAGGACGACACCGAGTTCAACGAATCCTTTGCCACGTTTGTCGAGCAGGAAGGTACGCGGCAGTGGCGGGCGTTTCGCGGATTGCCGGCAGATAACGATTCAAAGCTCAAGCAGCGCGATCAATTCATCGAGTTGGTGCTCGACACACGTTCACGACTGGAAACGTTGTATGCGCAGCCGTTGCCCGTGGAACAGATGCGCGAGCGCAAGGCAGCAGCCTTCGAGCAGTTCCGCCGGGACTATCGGCTGATGCGGGACAGTCAGTGGTCCGGGGACAAGCGTTATGACGCCTGGGTGAATGCGCCGCTGAACAATGCACGGTTGTTGCCGTTTGGACTGTATGACCAGTGGGTGCCGGCGTTTTCGGCGTTGTTCAGGCAGGTTGGCGGGGATTGGCTGCGGTTTTATGCCGAGGTGGAGAGGTTGGGGGAGTTGCCGGTGATTGAGCGTAAAGCGGCTTTGAAAATATTGGCAGATCCAGACAGTTGAGTTGGCTGGGAGGACGTCATCGCGAGCAGGCTCACTCCTACAGGGGAATGCGTTCCAAATGTAGGAGTGAGCCTGCTCGCGATAGCGTACTGATCAGCGCTGCAAAAACGCCTGATGCAACTCGGCCAGCGTTTCAAAGTGATAAGCCGGCGCCTCGGCATTCAACTCTTCAAAACTGCCAAATCCATACCCCACCGCCGCCGCATCCAGCCCGTTGCTGCGCGCCCCGATCAGGTCATGCTTGCGGTCGCCGATCATCAAAGTAGCGGCGGGATCCAGTCCTTCCTCCGTCACCAGATGCGCAATCAACTCAACTTTGTTGGTCCGCGTGCCATCCAGTTCACTGCCGTAGATCACCTTGAAGTGTTTGGCAAAGTCGAAGTGCCGGGCAATCTCGCGGGCGAACACCCAGGGTTTGGACGTTGCGATATACAGCTGCCGCCCTTGCCCGCTGAGAGTTTCGAGCAGCGGCGTGACGCCTTCGAACACACGGTTCTCGTACAGTCCGGTGACCTTGAAGCGCTCACGATAGAAATTCACCGCTTCCCAGGCTTTGGCCTCGTCGAATCCGTAAAACTGCATGAACGCCTGCAACAATGGCGGGCCGATGAAGTGTTCAAGTTTGGTCAGATCCGGCTCGTCGATGCCAAGCTTGCCGAGGGCGAACTGGATGGAACGGGTGATGCCCTCACGCGGGTCGGTCAGGGTGCCATCGAGGTCGAACAGTACGGTCTGGTAATGCATGAGAAGTCCTGAGCTGGTGTAAGTCGATTCAGATCTGATCGTAGCCTTCGGCCAAGTGCAGATCCTTGAGCTTCACGTAGTTCGCCGCGCTGTAGGTGAAGAAGGCGTTTTCCTTGTCGGTCAGCGGGCGGACCTGCTTTACCGGACTGCCGACATACAGAAAACCGCTTTGCAGGCGCTTGCCCGGCGGCACCAGGCTGCCGGCGCCGATGATCACGTCATCCTCGACCACTGCGCCGTCCATGACGATGCTGCCCATGCCGATCAATACGCGGCTGCCGACAGTGCAGCCATGGAGCATGACTTTGTGGGCGATGGTCACGTCATCGCCGATCAGCAACGGGAAGCCGTCCGGGTTGAACGGCCCGGCATGAGTGATGTGCAACACGCAGCCATCCTGCACGCTGGTGCGCGCGCCGATGCGGATGCGGTGCATGTCGCCACGGATCACGGTGAGCGGCCAGACGGAGCTGTCATCGCCGATTTCGACGTCGCCGATCACCACCGCCGAGGCGTCGACAAATGCGCCTTTGCTCAGGCGAGGGGTGTGATTCTGGTACTTGCGAAGGGACACGATAATTTCTCTCTCTGTCGCCGATAGCTGCGGTGAATGCCGATTGTAATTAAGATGGGGCAATGTTTCCCCAGCCAAGGTGCCAACCGTGAGCGTGAACAACCCTCTTTTGCAGTCCTACGACCTGCCGCCGTTCTCCACGATCCGTGCCGAACACGTTTTGCCAGCCATCGAAACCATCCTGGCCGACAACCGCGCCGCCATTGCCGAAATCCTCAAGACCCAAGTCCAGAACCCGACCTGGGCCGGCCTGGTGTTGGCGATGGACGAACTCAATGATCGCCTCGGCGCGGCCTGGAGCCCGGTCAGCCACCTCAACGCCGTGTGCAACAGCGCCGAACTGCGCGAAGCCTACGAGTCGTGCCTGCCAGCCCTGAGCGCCTACTCCACCGAGATGGGTCAGAACCGCGAGCTGTTCCAGGCCTATGAAGCGCTGGCCAACAGCCCCGAAGCCGCCGGTTTCGATGTGGCGCAAAAGACTATTCTGGAACACGCCCTGCGTGATTTCCGCCTGTCGGGTATCGACTTGCCGGAAGCCGAACAGAAGCGCTACGCCGAAGTGCAAAGCAAACTGTCCGAGCTGGGCAGCCGCTTCTCCAACCAGCTGCTCGACGCCACTCAGGCCTGGACCAAGCACGTCAGCGACGAAGCCGCCCTCGCCGGCCTGACCGATTCGGCCAAGGCGCAAATGGCCGCCGCCGCACAGGCCAAGGGCCTCGACGGCTGGCTGATCACTCTGGAATTCCCGAGTTACTACGCGGTGATGACCTACGCGCAAGATCGTGCGCTGCGCGAAGAAGTCTACGCCGCCTACTGCACCCGCGCCTCGGATCAAGGCCCGAATGCCGGCCAGAACGACAACGGCCCGGTGATGGAAGAGATCCTCGACCTGCGTCAGGAACTGGCCAAGTTGCTGGGTTTTGGCAGTTTCTCCGAACTGAGCCTGGCAACCAAAATGGCCGAGTCCAGCGATCAGGTGCTGAGTTTCCTGCGCGATCTGGCCAAGCGCAGCAAGCCGTTCGCCGCACAGGACCTGCAACAGCTGCGCGCTTACGCCGCCGAGCAGGGCTGCGCCGATCTGCAAAGCTGGGACAGCGGTTTCTACGGTGAGAAATTGCGTGAACAACGCTACAGCGTTGCTCAGGAAACTCTGCGCGCCTACTTCCCGATCGACAAGGTACTGGGCGGTCTGTTCGCCATTGTTCAACGTCTGTACGGCATCGAAATCGCCGAACAGAAAGGCTTCGACACCTGGCACCCGGACGTGCGCCTGTTCGAGATCAAGGAAAACGGCCAGCACGTCGGTCGCTTCTTCTTCGACTTGTATGCCCGCGCCAACAAGCGTGGCGGTGCATGGATGGACGGCGCCCGCGACCGTCGCCGCACCATTGACGGCGTGCTGCAAAGCCCTGTCGCCAACCTGGTGTGCAACTTCACCCCGGCCGACAGCGGCAAGCCTGCGCTGCTGACCCATGATGAAGTGACCACCCTGTTCCACGAATTCGGTCATGGCCTGCATCACCTGCTGACCCGCGTTGAGCATGCCGGCGTGTCCGGCATCAACGGCGTGGCGTGGGATGCGGTCGAGCTGCCGAGCCAGTTCATGGAAAACTGGTGCTGGGAGCCGGAAGGCCTCGCGCTGATCTCCGGTCACTACGAAAGCGGCGAACCACTGCCGCAGGACCTGCTGGAAAAAATGCTCGCGGCGAAGAACTTCCAGTCCGGCCTGATGATGGTGCGTCAACTGGAGTTCTCGCTGTTCGACTTCGAACTGCACGCCACCCACGGCGACGGCCGCAGTGTGCTGCAAGTGCTCGAAGGCGTGCGTGACGAGGTGTCGGTGATGCGTCCGCCGGCCTACAACCGCTTCCCGAACAGCTTCGCGCACATCTTCGCCGGCGGTTACGCGGCGGGTTACTACAGCTACAAATGGGCAGAAGTGCTTTCGGCCGATGCCTTCTCGAAGTTCGAAGAAGACGGCGTGCTCAACGCTGAAACCGGTCGCGCGTTCCGCGAAGCGATTCTGGCGCGTGGCGGTTCGCTGGCGCCGATGGTGCTGTTCGTCGACTTCCGTGGCCGTGAGCCGTCGATTGACGCACTGTTGCGCCACAGCGGCCTGAGTGAGGACGCAGCAGCATGAGTGAGGGGCCTGTGATTACCAAGAAACGCTTTATCGCCGGGGCGGTCTGCCCGGCGTGCAGCGAGCCGGACAAACTGATGATGTGGAACGAGGACACCGTCCCGCACCGCGAATGCGTGGCGTGCGGTTACTCCGACACACTCAACGAGCAAGGCCTGTCGGTACCCAAAGAGCTGGGCACGCGGGTCAACACCAGCGCGCTCAAGCCGCCGGCGGACAAGACAGTCCAGGCGGTGCAGTTCTTCCCCA
The DNA here is from genome assembly GCF_016651305.1 of Pseudomonas sp. TH06. Taxonomy (GTDB): domain Bacteria; phylum Pseudomonadota; class Gammaproteobacteria; order Pseudomonadales; family Pseudomonadaceae; genus Aquipseudomonas. The sequence goes on from NZ_JAEKEC010000001.1 coordinate 1,381,848, forward strand.
ATCCGAAGCTTGCAAAAAAGCCTGACGAGCAACACTGAGTCGCAACCACCTTCCACCGTTTGCCGGTGGAAGGTGGTAACTATCTACCGCCCTTCTCCTGCGCTTCCTGCCTAGGCTGGCCCTTTTCAGCCATGCCTCAAGGAAGACGCCATGCCCGATACCAATCCGCTGCTACACCACTGGACCCTGCCACCGTGGTCGGCGATACGCGCCGAGCATCTGGTCCCGGCGATCAACGAAATCGTTGCCGAAAACCGCCAGGTCATTGCCCAAGTGATCGCCAGCCAGACCGAGCATCCGGGCTGGGACGATCTGGTGTTGGCCGTCGATGAGGCCGATGCGCGTCTGGATGAAGCCATGGCCATCATCGAAATCCTCTCGACGGTCAGACCCGACGATATCGACTGGCTCAGGGAGAGCGCGTTGTGCAGCCTGACGGCAGCTCAGTACACCGCCGAAAGGAACACCGATGCGGCGCTGTACCGAACCTATCAACGGCTGGCGAACAGCTCGGTCGCCGCAAGCTTCGATGATCCGCGCAAAGCTTCGCTGGCGAAAATCCTGCGCAAGTTCCGCTTGTCCGGCATCGATCTTCAGCCAGCACAGCAACACAAGCTCGCCCGCCTGAACCGCGCCATCCGCCACTTGGAGCAGGTGTTTCAAAGCAATCTGGAACAGGCCAACGCCGCGTGGAGCAGGCACATCGACGACGTCACCCAGCTCGAAGGCTTGCCCGCCGCAGTGAAGGCGCGCCTTGCCCTCAATGCCAGTCAGGCAGGACTTGAAGGCTGGCGGCTCACGCTGGATCAAAACACCTTTCGGTCGATCATGAGCCACGCGCACAACCGAGCGCTGCGCGAGGACTGTTTCACGGCATGGATGAATCGAGCGTCCGACCTTGGCCCTCAGGCGCAAGAACTGGATAACGCTGCAGTCCTGACCGTGTTGCTCGCTTTACGCCAAGAGAAAGCCGAATTGTTGGGCTTCGAGAATTTCGTGCAGTTGCGCCTGGCCAATCGCATGGCCACTTCCACAGAACACGTCGCAGCCTTTTTGCGCCAGCAGATAGCCGCGAATACGCCAGCCCTGCAGCGCGATGCCAAGGCCCTGAAAGCGTTCGCACACACACGCGGGATAGCGCAGATACAGGCATGGGATGAGGACTTCCTTGCCGAGCAATTACGCCTTGAACAATTGAACGGCGCACTGAAGGGCTTGCGGCAGTATTTCCCGCTGGATGGCACGTTGCGTCGGCTCTGTCAGTTCAGTGAGCGCCTCTTCGGGATTGCCATTGTCGAGCAAACGTCCTTCAGCCACTGGCACGAAACGGTTCGGCTTCTGGAAGTCAGCGAGCATGGGCAAGTGATCGGGCATATCTACGTGGATCCCTTTCACCGCGAAGACGTTGCCGACTACGCCTTCACTTCAGCTTTGCGTATTCGCCGCGTCAACGCCGAAGGACGTCCTTCGCTACCGATTGCTCACCTGTACTGCAACTTCACCCCCGCCACCGAGGATCATCCGTGCCTGCTTTCCCACGAGAGTCTGCGCGTGCTGTTCCACGAATTCGGGCATTGTTTGCAACATGTGCTGACGCGCTCGCCTCACCGTAACCTGTCGGGGATATCCCAACTCGGCCGCGATACCGCCGAATTCGCCGGGCAGTTGTTCGAACACTGGTGCCTGTCAGGCGAATTTCTGCTGTGGCTGGGCGCCCATTACCAGAGCGGCGAACGCCTGACAGAACAACGCGTCAACACCGCACTGACGGCCATCGGCGCCCACACCAGCCGGGCTACCGGCATGTTGCTGATGAGTGCGCTGTTTGATCTGGAGTTGCATTGCAGCCAAGGCGATGGCCGCAGCCTTGAGCAGGTGTTCGAGGACGTGCAACGCGAGATCCCGGAACTGCGAATGTCGGGGCATCACCGCTTTGCCAATGGCTTCGACTACCTGGTGACCGGTTACGAGGCCTCGGTCTACGCCTACAAATGGTCGGGTGTGCTGGCCAGCGCCGTGTTCACGCGATTTCAGCGCGATGGCGTGTTCGATCCACAAACCGGTCGGGATTTTCGCGAGGCCTTCTTTGCCCCCGGCGACTCACGTTCGATGCTGAGCGCGCTTGCGGCCTTTCTCGGCCGGCCCGTCAACCCAGGACTGCTGGCATCCCCGACCGATTGAGCCGCTCGATCATTTCAGATTGACCGACTGGAACCAGCTCTTCATCGAGCAAGTCGCGAACGCACTGGTGCTGCAATCGCCGTTGGCCAGTGCGGTGCGCAACTTGTCGACATCCGCTTGCATCACGTAGCGCACGCTGTCGCGAAAGTGGCCGCTCTCGCCGAAACCGCCTTGGGTCATTTCGCTCAAGGCGTCCTCTTTGCTCCAGCCCTGCACCACCACGCGATACATCGCCGCCATCAAACCGGTGCGGTCGGAACCGTGCTTGCAATGCATCAACACCGGACCGTTGGCCTCGGCGGCCTGGATGGCGCGCAGAGTCTTGAGCACATCGCTGTCATCGACGTGGTTGGTGCGATACGGCAGTTGCACCTGATTGATACCCGGCTCGGACAGCCAGTTGCTGTCCGCTTCCGGCAGAAAATTGATCACCGTGGCCACTTTGAGATTCTTCAGCAGCGGCACGACACCGTCGTCGGGCAAGGCGCTGCGATAGAGCGTCGGCGACATCTGGAACAGGTTGTATTGCACTTCGACCGGTTGCGCCCATTCAGCGGGGCGAGCGGTGGTTGCCGCGTCAGCCTGAGCCGGAATCAAGTGCAACAGGGCAACAAGCGACAAACACAAAGCAGGGATAAGACGCACTCGAGACATGCTGGGTTGACCGTGTCGGGATTCGGCAATGAGAGGAGTCGCAGCTTCGATGATTGCCGGTCAAAGGCCTGTGAGGCGGTTGTCAAAGAATCGTGAATCCATGCTGTTTCATCGGTTTCAGCGGCTAATTTCAGTCTTTTTTCTGCTTAATCGATTCATCCCGATCCTTAGGCTGCTACCATTTGTCACATCTTGTTGCAGACGTGTCCCCCTTTTCCGGGCCATCACCGATCACGTCGCAACGAAAAAAATTCTTGAGCCGTTCGCAGAAACGGCTGACAACCATCAATGCCTGATGAGGTGCACCCCCATGTCTGATGCAGATCGAGACAACCCGCGGCGTGAGTTTTTGCGCAAATCCCTGACCCTGATTCCAGTGGTCACCCTCGCAGGCACCAGCCTGGGTAGCAGCGTCCTACAGGCAGCGCCCGAAGCGGCCCCTGCCGCCCCTGCGCCGCAACCGGCCCGGGTAGACGCCGGGGTTTATCAGCCGAGCTATTTCACCGCCGAAGAATGGGCATTCATCAATGCCGCCGTGGCGCAGTTGATCCCCAACGACGCCCAGGGCCCGGGCGCGCTCGAAGCCGGTGTGCCGGAATACATCGATCGCCAGATGAACACCCCTTACGCCGCCGGAGCCCTGTGGTACATGCAAGGCCCGTTCAACGCCGACGCCGCTGCCGAAATGGGCTGGCAGAGCAAGCTGGTGCCAAAAGAGATCTATCGCCTCGGCATCGCCGCCACGGATCAGTGGGCAAAAGCCCTCAACGGTAAAACATTTGCCGAGCAAGACAGCGCTACCCGAGACGATTTGCTCAAGCAACTCGAAGCCGGCAAACCGCAATTCGATTCCGTTCCGGCGAAGATTTTCTTCAACCTGCTGCTGCAAAACACCAAGGAAGGGTTCTTCTGCGACCCGATCCACGGCGGTAATAAAGGCATGGTCGGCTGGACCATGATCGGCTTCCCCGGCGCCCGCGCCGATTTCATGGATTGGGTGGAACGCAACGAGCAATACCCCTTCCCGGCAGTTTCGATTCGCGGCGAGAGGGCGTAAGCATGGCAACGGTAATGAAGAAGGTTGACGCGGTCATCGTCGGTTTCGGCTGGACGGGCGCGATCATGGCCAAGGAGCTGACCGAAGCGGGTCTCAACGTGCTGGCGCTGGAGCGCGGGCCGATGCAGGACACTTACCCCGACGGCAACTATCCACAGGTGATCGACGAACTCACCTACAGCGTGCGCAAAAAACTCTTTCAGGACATCTCCAAAGAGACTGTCACCATTCGCCATAGCGTCAACGACATCGCCCTGCCGAACCGCCAGTTGGGCGCGTTCCTCCCCGGCAATGGCGTCGGCGGCGCCGGTCTGCACTGGTCGGGCGTGCACTTTCGCGTCGACCCGATCGAGTTGCGCATGCGCAGCCACTACGAAGAGCGCTACGGCAAAAGCTTTATCCCCAAGGACATGACCATCCAGGATTTCGGCGTCAGCTATGAAGAGCTGGAGCCGTTCTTCGATTTCGCCGAAAAGGTCTTCGGCACCTCGGGCCAGGCCTGGACCGTGAAAGGTCAATTGGTCGGTCAGGGCAAGGGTGGCAACCCTTACGCGCCGGATCGTTCCAACCCGTTCCCGCTGGAAGCGCAGAAAAACACCGTTTCCGCACAGCTGTTCGGCAAAGCGGCTACAGAAGTCGGTTACAAACCCTACAACCTGCCGTCGGCAAATACCTCCGGGCCGTACACCAACCCTTACGGCGCGCAGATGGGTCCGTGCAACTTCTGCGGGTTCTGCAGCGGTTACGTTTGCTACATGTATTCCAAGGCCTCGCCGAACGTGAACATTCTGCCGGCGCTCAAACCGCTGCCGAATTTCGAACTGCGGCCCAATTCCCATGTGCTGCGGGTCAATCTCGACAGCACGAAAAGCAAAGCCACGGGCGTCACTTACATCGACGGTCAGGGCCGCGAGATCGAGCAACCGGCGGATCTGGTGATCCTCGGCGCATTCCAGTTGCACAACGTGCGGCTGATGCTGCTCTCCGGGATCGGCAAGCCCTACGACCCGATCAGCGGTGAAGGCGTGGTCGGACGTAACTTCGCCTACCAGAACATGGCCACCATCAAGGCGTTCTTCGACAAGGACACCCACACCAACAACTTCATCGGCGCCGGCGGCAACGGTGTGGCGCTGGACGACTTCAACGCCGACAACTTCGACCATGGTCCGCACGGCTTCGTCGGCGGCTCGCCGATGTGGGTCAATCAGGCGGGCAGCCGACCGATTGCCGGCACTTCGAACCCGCCGGGCACTCCGGCCTGGGGCAGTGCGTGGAAACGCGCGACCGCCGATTACTACACTCACCAGGTGTCGATGGATGCCCACGGCGCGCATCAGTCCTACCGGGGCAACTACCTCGATCTCGACCCGGTATACCGCGATGCCTACGGCTTGCCACTGCTGCGGATGACGTTCGACTGGCAGGAAAACGACATCAAGATGAACCGCTTCATGGTCGAGAAAATGGGCAAGGTCGCTGAAGCGATGGGGCCGAAAGCCATTGCCATGATCGGCAAGAAAGTCGGCGACCACTTCAACACCGCGTCGTACCAGACCACCCACCTCAACGGTGGCGCGATCATGGGCACCGATCCGAAGAAGAGCGCGCTGAACCGCTACTTGCAGAGCTGGGACGTGCACAACGTCTTCGTCCCGGGCGCTTCGGCGTTCCCGCAAGGCCTGGGTTACAACCCGACAGGGCTGGTAGCGGCGCTGACCTACTGGTCGGCGAAGGCGATCCGCGAGCAATACCTGAAAAACCCCGGCCCGCTGGTTCAGGCTTAAGGAGCGATGACCATGAAGAATATTGTTATCGCGACCCTGGCCCTGCTCGGCAGTGCTGCTTTGCAGGCAGCCGAAGTTGATCAAGCCTTGATCAAACAAGGCGAATACCTCGCCCGCGCGGGCGACTGCGTGGCCTGCCACACCGCCAAGGGCGGCAAGCCTTTCGCCGGTGGTCTGCCGATGGAAACCCCAATCGGCACAATCTACTCGACCAACATCACTCCGGATAAAACCGGCGTCGGTGATTACAGCTTCGTGGACTTCGATCAGGCCGTGCGCCATGGCGTCGCCAAAAACGGTAGTACGTTGTACCCGGCGATGCCGTATCCGTCGTACGCCCGTGTCAGCGAAACCGACATGCAAGCGCTGTACGCGTACTTCATGCACGGCGTGCAACCGGTCGCGCAGGAGAACAAGGCCAGTGATATTCCATGGCCGCTGAGCATGCGCTGGCCGCTGATGGGCTGGCGCTGGATGTTTGCGCCGAAGGTCGAGGACTACAAAGCCACGTCGGACGACGCCGTCATTGATCGTGGGGCCTATCTGGTCGAAGGCCTCGGACATTGCGGTGCCTGCCATACGCCACGCGCGCTGACCATGCAGGAAAAATCCCTCAGCGCCGCCGATGGCAGCACTTTTCTGGCCGGCAGTGCGCCGCTGGAAGGCTGGATCGCCAAGAGTCTGCGCGGCGACCACAAGGATGGCCTCGGCAGCTGGAGCGAAGAGCAACTGGTGCAATTCCTCAAGACCGGTCGCAGCGACCGCAGCGCGGTGTTCGGCGGCATGAGCGATGTGGTCACCCACAGCATGCAGTACATGACTGATGCCGACCTGACCGCGATTGCCCGCTATCTCAAATCGCTGCCGGCCACTGATCCGAACGATCAGCCGCATCAGTACGACGAGAAAGCAGCGAAAGCACTGTGGAACGGTGATGACAGTCAGCGTGGCGCATCGGTGTACATCGACAACTGCGCGGCGTGCCACCGCACCGACGGCCACGGTTACACGCGAGTGTTCCCGGCGCTGGCAGGTAATCCGGTGCTGCAATCGGAAGACCCGACTTCGCTGATTCACATTGTGCTCAAGGGCGGTACGCTGCCGGCGACGCACGCCGCACCTTCGACCTTCACCATGCCGGGTTTCGCCTGGCGTTTGTCGGATCAGGAAGTCGCGGATGTGGTGAGTTTCATTCGTGGCAATTGGGGTAACAAGGGCGCGCCGGTGAAGGCTGCCGATGTGGCCAGCCTACGCAAGAACGATATGCAGACCACTTCCGGGGATGACCTGGGGCAGGTCACTGCGCATTAACGAGAATTGAATACCGCTGACATGGCATTAATGTGTTTGCTGTGTCAGCGGTAATTCAACGCCTGGATTGAAAGTCGCATAATTGCGCGAATGCATCAGCCAGCTGCAAATAGAGCTTCCTTTCATATTTGTCGATGTCTTCATCAACAGCATCGACAGCGTCTTCGGATATCAGGTCATACCGACCATTGCCTTGAGACGTAGAGGCGAACAGCGAGTAGTCGTAGTCCAACATTTCGATCGCATCTTCATCGTAGTGATAAAACGCGATCTCCGGATTTCCGTTTTGGTCTTTATCCGCAATCTCCAGCAATATCCTGATAGCCATGCATCAAATCCTTCAACTGATTGCGTTACGCCAACCGGCAATCTGCCGAGGGTTCCTTGAAGTTAACGACTGGAGAGAACCCGGTCTACTGTGAGACCTGACAGGGTGTATAGCCATACAGTCAGCAAACCTGATCAATCGGTGCTGTAAATGCATACACCTGTCAACTCTGACAGTAGACGCTCGCTTTTAGGTTACTTAATGTGCAAAGGGACAGAGATTCAATGGCCCTTAATTTCGCGCTGGTATGGAGCACATGGAAATGAGCTATTCAGTGTTATATGAGTTCAGATACACGGATGGGATCGGAACAGCCGAAGCGGTAATTTCCCGATACAACAATGGCGATGTTGTTAATTCAGCACCCGACGTCGTCGTCACGGCGTACGCCAATACCGCCAACGGAAAATATGACACGGTCACCGGAGTCGACGATGTCGAGGGCGACGGCGACACTGATGAGGATGACGACTCCTATTACACCCTGGCAGGCGATCTCGCCTCTGCGATTGTCGGCTTGAGTAACGTCGGTGAAGGACGTCTTTACAAATGCATGCTTATCTCATTTGGAGACAACGCCTCAGGGAGCAAACTTGCCGACGTCAACATTGGCTTGTTTGATGTCGCGAACTCCGATTTGACTCGCCCGAATTCAGTCGTGACCGTCACAGGTTATGACAAGGGGTTGTATACAAAAGTGCTGGCGTCAACGGACGCAGACGGTGATGGCGATATTGATCTGGACGATGAGTTTATTTTCAGAAAAATAGCGGGCTCTTTTGCCTCAATGAGAGACTTTAAAGTTTGAATAATCACTGAGATGGTCGCTACCGTTTTGACGAAACACTGTCCGGACAAAAAAGCCTGCATGCGTAAATCATGCAGGTTTTTTGCATTTATCACCGTGTACGTTACGGATTAACGATACTTACGTAAGCCTTGGCCAGTGCTACCAACTTGGCCTTGTCATCACTATCAATATCGCCGTCGCCGTCCACATCTTTCTTGTCCGTGCGGATGGTGAAGGACTTGCCTTGATCGCTGGACACCGCGACCACGTAGGTCGAATCGACCAGTGCTTCGGTCGACAACTCCTCCTCGGCATTCCAGCCCAGTTCCTTGCGGGCCAGTTGCATCGAAACAATGGTATTGGGTTCCGATTGACTCGGAAGCAACATTTGTAGAAATACACCACGTTGATTGAGAAACGACATAAATTAAATCCTTTTAGAATTCATACACAGGCATCAGTGCCGGTAATTTTCGAAGGCTATAGATGATAATTTTTCTTCACAACCCAACATATGTTTCGTGGGTTGTCTCTTGTTCCAGTTATATATATGAACAACCCAGCGCATGGCAGACCTAAACCGCACCTGTATTCCTAAGCCGAACGGTACTGGATGGTTCAGGGCTTGACCCTGTACTGTATGCATATACAGATTTGAGGTTCGCGCAATGATCAGCCCTCTCCCTCCTCGCGGTCGCGGCACCGCGACCAACCCGCACAACCGCTTCGCGCCAAATCGATCGGTGGCCGAGGATGACGGCTGGTATCAGGAAGTGCCCGAGACGCAAAACACCCAAGTGATGATCGAAACCGCGAAAACCATCATCACCCGCAACACCTCTCCGGATCTGCCGTTCGACCGCTCGATCAACCCCTACCGAGGCTGCGAACACGGCTGCATCTATTGCTACGCGCGGCCCAGCCATGCCTATTGGGACATGTCGCCGGGACTCGATTTCGAAACAAAGCTGATCGCCAAAACCAACGCCGCCCAGATACTGGAAGAACAGCTCGGGAAAAAAGGCTATCAATGCGCACCGATCAATCTCGGCTCCAATACCGATCCGTATCAGCCGATCGAACGCGAATACAAGATCACTCGCCAAACCCTTGAGGTGCTGTTGCGCTACCGGCATCCGGTGACCATTGTCACCAAGGGTTCGCTTATCCTGCGCGATCTCGATTTGCTCACCGAACTGGCGCAGCAACGGTTGGTGGCGGTGATGATCAGCCTGACCACGCTGGATGACGAGCTCAAACGCATCCTCGAACCGCGCGCCGCTGCACCCAAGGCACGACTGCGCGCAATCCGCGTGATGCGCGAAGCGGGGATTCCGGTTGGTGTGCTGTGCTCGCCGATGATTCCGATGATCAACGACAGCGAAATCGAAAACCTGCTCACCGAGGCCCACGTGGCCGGTGCGCAAAGTGCGGCGTATATGATGTTGCGCTTGCCGCTGGAAGTGGCACCGCTGTTCGAGGAATGGCTGAACGCGCACTACCCGCAGCGCGCCGCACATGTGCTGAGCCTGATCCGCCAGAGCCGTGGCGGCGAGCTCTACGACAGTCGTTTTGGCGCGCGGATGCGCGGCGAAGGTCCTTTCGCGGATCTGCTCGCGCAACGTTTTGCCAAAGCGATCAAGCGCCTGGGACTCAATCATCGCGAGGGCTACAACCTCGATTGCACAGCCTTCTGTCCGCCGGGGCGGCAGATGTCGTTGATCTGATGACTCATTGGCTGCTGCCCACGTGCTGTTAGTTGAAATCCAGCGGATGCGTGTTTAAACCGGGGCCGACATGAGAGTTCATGTCAGCCCCGATAATGGCTCAGGGATTCAAAATACTGTTGTAAGCCTTGGCCAGGGCTGCCAGTTTTGCAGTGTCCTTGGCATCAATGTCGCCATCACCGTCAATGTCGGTTTCGACAGGACCCATTCTGAAAGTCTTGCCGCGATCCCTCGATATGGCCGTGACTACTTTGGAGTCTGCAAGCGACTCGGTTTTTTCATGGGTAACCGGGTCTACACGTTCCTGTTTGGTTGCCAACTGCATAGTGATCATAATTTCGTGCTGAGGGCCGTTAATCACCATCCGGTCGAGGAACACACCCCGAATGTCTCTCGAGCGATAAACACTTGTCATGTAAAACTCCTTTTTTGTGGTTGCCTCCATGGCAAGCTCGATAATACGAAATAACCCGCAGAAAACTACCCGACATGTGTGTCGCAAAATTAACCTGCAAGCGCTCTGGTAAAAAACTCATGAAAAACCCTGAGGGTGGCATTCGTGGTCCGGCCGCACGACGAGCCTGATCATTGACATCCGTGCGGGCAAAATCAGCCTTCTGTCCGCCGGGTCGCCAGATGTCGCTGATTTAGCGACAATTAGCCTATGGTTGAGGGGTTGGAATCCTTCCGCCGAAATCACCCAGTCACGTTTTTTGTGACCTGGAACACACGTTCTAGAGCGTTTGATTCAGTTTGAGTTAAGTTTCGGCGGCTACCTTGTTCATCGAGTGACTGACGGGTCGGGATGACCCGGATGTTTTAAACAGCCACTGGCTTCACACCGGAATACATGGGAACGACTCCCCTAATCCGCCTATGAGGATGAATCATGAGTGACAAGGATAAACAGCCGATAGCTGCGTCGGCGCAAGCCGTCCCTGTGGCGGACTCCGCCGATGCAGCGCTGCGACAGATCGTTGACGGCTTTTTGCATTTTCATCATGAGGTCTTCCCGCAGCAGGAAGAACTCTTCAAGAAACTCGCCACGGCCCAGTCGCCAAAGGCGATGTTCATCACTTGCGCCGACTCGCGCATCGTCCCTGAGCTGATCACCCAGAGCTCCCCAGGCGATCTGTTCGTGACCCGTAACGTCGGCAACGTAGTACCGCCTTACGGCCAGATGAACGGCGGCGTTTCCACCGCCATCGAATACGCAGTATTGGCCCTGGGCGTGCAACACATCATCATCTGCGGCCACTCCGATTGCGGCGCCATGCGCGCGGTGCTCAACCCGGACAGCCTGGAAAAAATGCCGACGGTCAAAGCCTGGTTGCGTCACGCCGAAGTGGCAAAAACCATGGTGCATGAAAACTGTAACTGCGCCGACGAAAAAGAGAGCATGCCGGTCCTCACCGAGGAAAACGTCATCGCACAATTGCAGCACTTGCGTACCCATCCTTCAGTAGCCTCACGCATGGCAAACGGTCATCTGTTCATCCATGGCTGGGTCTACAACATCGAAACCAGTGAAATCAAAGCTTACGACGCGGATCAGGGACGTTTCCTGCCGCTCGATGGCAGCCATCCGATTCCGGTGGCGACGCCCAAAGCGCGCTTCTAAAACCTCCTAAACATCTGTGTGGTTTGACGCCGGTCGCTGATTCAGCGACCCGGCCTCGCCATGCCTGAAGAAAACTTCGGGAGAATCACCATGCGTGCTGCTCAATTGAAAGCGGTGTTGCCACGGGAGTTGCTCGCTTCAGTGGTTGTGTTTCTGGTCGCCCTGCCGTTGTGCATGGGCATTGCGATTGCGTCAGGGTTGCCACCGGCGAAAGGGCTGATCACCGGGATCATCGGTGGACTGGTGGTTGGTTGGCTGGCGGGTTCGCCGTTGCAGGTCAGTGGGCCGGCGGCGGGCCTGGCAGTGTTGGTGTTCGAACTGGTGCGCCAGCACGGCATCGAGATGCTCGGGCCGATTCTGTTGCTTGCCGGTTTTCTGCAACTGGTGGCCGGGCGGTTGAAGCTGGGTTGCTGGTTTCGGGTCACGGCGCCCGCGGTGGTGTACGGCATGCTCGCGGGGATCGGCGTATTGATCGTGCTGTCACAGGTGCATGTGATGATTGATGCCGCGCCGAAACCGTCCGGGCTGGACAACCTCACCGCATTCCCCGGCGCGGTGGCGCAGGCTTTGCCGTCTTTCGGCTGGCAGGCCGGTCTGCTCGGGCTTTCGACGATTGCGGTGATGTGGCTGTGGGAAAAGTTTCGCCCGCATTCGCTGCGGTTCATTCCCGGCGCACTGTTGGGTGTGGGTCTGGCGACGGGTGCCAGCCTGCTGCTGGCATTGCAGGTCAAACGGGTTGAGGTGCCGGCGAATCTGGCGGAAGCCATTGATTGGTTGAAACCTGCTGACCTGCTCAGTCTGGCCGATCCGACGCTGTTGATCGCCGCGTTCGCCGTAGCGTTCATTGCCAGCGCGGAAACCTTGCTGTCGGCCGCTGCGGTGGATCGCATGCACAGCGGCGTACGCTCGGACTTCGACCGTGAGCTGTCGGCGCAAGGTGTCGGCAACATGCTTTGCGGGCTGGTCGGCGCGTTGCCGATGACCGGGGTGATCGTGCGCAGTTCGGCCAACGTGCAGGCCGGTGCGACCACGCGTTACTCGACGATCTTCCATGGCCTGTGGCTGTTGGCGTTCGTGCTGTTGCTGTCGAGCGTGCTGCAAAGCATTCCGGTGGCGAGTCTGGCGGGCGTGTTGGTTTATACCGGTTTCAAACTGGTCGACCTGAAAGCCTTCCGCGGTTTGAGCCGATACGGGCGGATGCCGATGTTCACCTACGCGGCAACGGCGCTGGCAATCGTCTTCACGGATCTGCTGACCGGTGTGTTGATCGGCTTCGGTCTGACCCTGGTGAAACTGGCGTTCAAGGCTTCACGACTGAAGATCAGCCTGATCGACCTGCCGAGGGATGGCGAGATGGAGTTGCGTCTGGTCGGGGCGGCAACGTTTCTTAAGGTGCCGGCACTGACGACGGTGTTGAACACGATTCCCGAAGGCACGACGGTGCATGTGCCGCTCAATAACCTGAGCTACATCGACCATTCGTGTCTGGAATTGCTGGAGGAGTGGGGCCGGGCGAATGCGGCGAAGGGGTCGAAGCTGTTGATCGAGTCGCGAGGGTTGAAACGACGGCTTGAGGGACGGGTTCGCACGAATGTCGGCATTGGTGCGGCCGGGTGAATCTTCCCGCCTGAACACAAACCTTGTAGGAGTGAGCCTGCTCGCGATGACGGTAGATCATTCAACATCTCTGTTGACTGACACGCCGTCATCGCGAGCAGGCGAAGGCCTACATTGGATCGTGACAACTCAAGCAGCGGGTTGGTCAAGCTCCAGACCCACACCCAGTCGGCGGCCCATGCACGGCCAGCGCTTCCACGCGGCGCCGGTGTCAGGACTGCTAAGTTTTTCGCGGTAGGCTTCCACCGACTCCAGCGCAAAGCTGTCATCGTCGAGCATGTTGTCCACCGCGTGGTGCACGACTTCATCCAGTTCGTTGGCAAATTTCTCACCGAGCAACTGGTGAGCAATCAGATTGGCGACCGTCATGTCCAAGGGGATCAGTGGCTGGCCGAAATGCTTGATGTACAGATCGTTGACCTCTTCGACAAAGCGGTGCGCCAGATAGGCTTCATCCAGCAGATGTTCCAGGCCAACGGGAGGCTGGAGGAAATACTGCTCGGCGATTTTCAGCACCGGTTTGATCTGTGACTCGATTCCCGCTTCCCTGGCGACTTCATTGGCTGCGTCCAGCAGGTCAGGTACTTCATCGATGTAGGCTTCGACAAAGCGCGTCAATACAGCCTTGGCATCCGTCTCGGGTAACTGGATCGACGGGTGTAGGTGAGGCAGTTGTTCTTCCAGTTGACGGGTCAGCCGTCCGGTTTCGTTTTCGTGTAGTCGGGCTTTTTGGATCTGCTCGCGCAATGCGGCGGTGTTCATGAAAACTCCAGGAAACAAGGCAATGAAATAGGGAAGACATAACTTAGCTGGCTTACGAAAAATGCTAAGACGCATTTGTCATAATTATTTCATCCTTGATGCACCTGCGTTATATCGATTTGCCACCACTCGTCTGCATCCTTCTCCATTCGTGCCCTTGAGCGCAAGCCCTCACTGTTTCAGTTCATTTACGTGCGCACATTGCAATTCTCAGTCGCTGTCTATACTCGCCAATGAATGGAGTTAGCTGATGACGCCCGACTGCACCCGCAGCAAGGCCCGGCGATTCAAGTTCGTAGTCTGATGCAGCCGCTCCCTTGCCGCAGGCGAAAGCCGGCGGGATAACAAGAACGATAAGGGGAACCCGCAATGATGCGACATCCACACGTCTGGATGGGCCTCCTGTTGTGGTCGATTTTCAGTCCGGCACACGCCGCATGGACTGTGAATATGGCGCCTGGAGCGACTGAAATCAGTCACGCAGTATTCGACCTGCACATGACCATTTTCTGGATCTGTGTGGTGATCGGGATCATCGTCTTCGGCGCCATGTTCTGGTCGATGATGGTGCACCGCCGTTCTACCGGGCAGGTCGCCGCAAAATTCCACGAAAGCACCACCGTCGAAATCCTCTGGACCATCGTGCCGTTCGTGATACTGGTGGCGATGGCTGTTCCGGCGACCGCCACCCTGATCAAGATGTACGACACCAGTGAGCCGGATATCGATATCCAGATCACCGGTTATCAGTGGAAGTGGCATTACAAATATCTGGGCCAGGACGTCGAGTTCTTCAGCAACCTGGCCACCCCCGCCGAGCAGATCCACAACAAGGAAGCCAAGGGCGAGCACTACCTGCTCGAAGTCGACAAGCCATTGGTGCTGCCGACCGGGGCCAAGGTGCGCTTCCTCGTGACCTCCGCCGACGTCATCCACTCGTGGTGGGTGCCGGCCTTCGCGGTCAAACGTGATGCGATCCCGGGGTTCGTCAACGAAGCCTGGACGCGCATCGACAAACCCGGCATTTACCGTGGCCAGTGCGCCGAACTCTGCGGCAAGGATCACGGCTTCATGCCGATCGTGGTCGAGGTCAAGGAGAAGGCCGACTACGACAAGTGGCTCGCCGACCGCAAAGCCGAGGCCGCGCAGCTCAAAGAGCTGACCAGCAAGGAATGGACGCTCGACGAACTCAAGGAACGTGGCGACAAGATCTATCACACCACCTGCGTCGCCTGTCACCAGGCCGAAGGCCAGGGCCTGCCGCCAATGTTCCCGGCACTCAAAGGCTCGCCGATTGCCACCGGACCGAAAGCCGACCACCTGCACCGCGTGTATTTCGGCAAGCCCGGCACTGCGATGGCAGCGTTCGGCAAGCAATTGTCAGAAGTCGATATCGCGGCGGTCGTGACCTATGAACGTAACGCCTGGGGCAACAACAAGGGCGACATGGTCACGCCAAAAGAAGTGCTGGAGCTGAAACAGGCGGAAAGCAAATGACCCGGTCCATCGCGCAGGTAATCCATCGGCCGGGGCATCGCGCCCCCGCCCGCCCAGCTCACTCGTTTACAGGAGACAGGCCATGAGCGCTGTAATCGATGACCACGGTCATGCCGACCACGCCCACGGCCCCGCCAAAGGCCTGATGCGCTGGGTGCTGACCACCAACCACAAGGACATCGGCACGCTGTACCTGTGGTTCGCGTTTTCCATGTTCCTGCTGGGTGGCACGTTCGCCATGGTGATTCGTGCCGAGCTGTTCCAGCCCGGACTGCAGATCGTCGAGCCGGCATTCTTCAACCAGATGACCACCATGCACGGGCTGGTGATGGTGTTTGGTGCGGTGATGCCGGCGTTTGTCGGTCTCGCCAACTGGATGATCCCGTTGATGATCGGCGCACCGGACATGGCTCTGCCACGGATGAACAACTTCAGCTTCTGGCTGTTGCCGGCAGCGTTCATCCTGCTGGTCTCGACCCTGTTCACCGCCGGTGGCGGGCCGAACTTCGGCTGGACGTTCTACGCACCGCTGTCGACGACCTATGCGCCGGAGAGCGTGACCTACTTCATTTTCGCCATCCACCTGATGGGGATCAGTTCGATCATGGGCGCGATCAATGTGATCGCGACCATCCTCAACCTGCGCGCCCCCGGCATGACGTTGATGAAAATGCCGCTGTTCGTCTGGACCTGGCTGATCACCGCGTTCCTGCTGATTGCGGTGATGCCGGTACTGGCCGGGTGCGTGACGATGATGCTGATGGACATCCACTTCGGCACCAGCTTCTTCAGTGCCGCCGGTGGCGGTGACCCGGTGCTGTTCCAGCATGTGTTCTGGTTCTTCGGGCATCCCGAGGTGTACATCATGATCCTGCCGGCGTTCGGCGCCGTCAGCTCGATCATCCCGACGTTTTCGCGCAAGCCGCTGTTCGGCTACACCTCGATGGTCTACGCCACGGCCAGCATCGCGTTCCTGTCATTCATCGTCTGGGCGCACCACATGTTCGTGGTCGGCATCCCGCTGGTGGGCGAGCTGTTCTTCATGTACGCGACCCTGCTGATCGCGGTGCCGACCGGGGTGAAGGTGTTCAACTGGGCCAGCACCATGTGGCAAGGCTCACTGACCTTCGAAACGCCGATGCTGTTTGCCGTGGCGTTCGTGATCCTGTTCTCGATCGGTGGTTTCTCCGGGCTGATGCTGGCCATCGCTCCGGCGGACTTCCAGTATCAGGACACCTACTTCGTGGTCGCGCATTTCCACTACGTGCTGGTGCCAGGGGCAATCTTCGGGATCTTCGCGTCGACGTACTACTGGCTGCCGAAATGGACCGGTCACATGTACGACGAAACCCTCGGCAAGCTGCATTTCTGGCTGTCCTTCGTCGGCATGAACCTGACGTTCTTCCCGATGCACTTCGTCGGTCTGGCGGGGATGCCACGACGGATTCCGGACTACAACCTGCAATTCGCCGACTTCAACATGGTCTCGTCGATTGGCGCGTTCATGTTCGGCACCACGCAGCTGTTCTTCCTGTTCATCGTGATCAAGACCATTCGCGGCGGCCCGCCGGCACCGGCCAAACCGTGGGATGGCGCGGAAGGCCTGGAATGGAGCGTGCCGTCACCGGCGCCATACCACACCTTCACCACACCGCCGGAAGTGAAATGAATATCCAGCCGTTGGTGAAATCTGTGCAAGCACACAGACCTCCTTGGGATTCCCAAAGATCCCCTGTGGATGTTCACAGATATTTTTTGGATGCACACAAAACCCCTGTGAATGCTCACAGATATCTTTTGGATGCACACAAGCCCTCTGTGGATGCTCACAGATATTTTTTGGATGCACACAAAACCCCTGTGGAGGCTCACAGATACTTTTGGGATGCACACAAAACCCCTGTGAATGCTCACAGATATTTTTTGGATGCACACAAAACCCCTGTGGCGAGGGGATTTATCCCCGTTGGGCTGCGCAGCAGCCCCAAAATCTGCAGTCGAGATTTATCAGGCAGACCGTGTGCGCTGGATTCAGGGCTGCTGCGCAGCCCAACGGGGATAAATCCCCTCGCCACAAAGGCATCACCGATAGGGGGTGGAAGCCATGGCTGACTCGGTCTCGATGAAAAAACTCGTCACCCGCCTGCTCGGGGTGGTGGTGGCGATGTTTGTCTTTGGTTTTGCCCTGGTGCCGATCTACGACGTGATGTGCAAAGCCTTCGGCATCAACGGCAAGACTGCCGGGCAGTACGAGGGTGAACAAGTGGTCGACACCTCGCGTCAGGTGCGCGTGCAGTTTCTGTCGATGAACAATGCCGACATGCCGTGGGAGTTCTATCCCAAGGGTGAGGAGTTGGTAGCCCACCCGGGCGGGGTCAACGAGATGATCTTCATCGCCCGCAACCCCACCGACAAACCGATGAGTGCGCAAGCCGTGCCAAGCATCGCGCCGAGCAACGCGGCGGCGTATTTCCACAAGACCGAATGCTTTTGTTTTACCCAGCAGGTGCTGCAGCCCGGTCAGCAGATCGAGATGCCGGTGCGCTTCATTGTTGACCGCGACATGCCCAAGGATGTGAAGCACCTGACGCTGTCCTACACGCTGTTCGATATCACCGCCCGTCATCCACCAGTGGCTGCAAATACTGGCGGTTAAGCGTGCCCGATAAGGAGAACAATAAATGGCAACTCATGAGCATTATTACGTTCCGGCCCAGAGCAAATGGCCAATCATCGCCACCTTCGGCATGGCCATCACCGTGTACGGCCTGGCGACCTGGTTCAACGATCTGAAAGCCGCACGCCCGGAATCCCACGGGCCGTACATCTTTTTCGTCGGCGGACTGCTGCTGGCGTACATGTTGTTCGGCTGGTTCGGCACGGTGATCAAGGAAAGCCGTTCGGGGCTGTACAGCCCGCAGCTGGATCGCTCGTTTCGCTGGGGCATGAGTTGGTTCATCTTTTCCGAGGTGATGTTCTTCGCCGCGTTCTTCGGCGCACTGTTTTACGTGCGCCACATTTCCGGCCCGGCGCTCGGCGGTGAAGGCCCGAAAGGCATCGCCCACATGCTCTGGCCGAACTTCCAGTTCACCTGGCCGTTGCTGCACACCCCTGATCCGAAACTGTTCCCGCCACCGAAGGAAGTCATCAGCCCGTGGGGCCTGCCGCTGATCAACACGATTCTGCTGGTCAGCTCCAGCGTGACCATCACCATCGCCCACCATGCGCTGAAAAAGGGCCATCGCGGCGCGCTGAAAATCTGGCTGGCGATCACCGTGCTGCTGGGCTGCGGCTTCCTCGCCCTGCAGGCCGAGGAATACATGCACGCCTACCACGAACTGGGGCTGACCCTCGGTTCGGGTATCTACGGCGCGACGTTCTTCATGCTCACCGGTTTCCACGGCGCCCACGTGACCATCGGCACAATCATTTTGTTCGTGATGCTGATGCGCATCATGAAAGGCCACTTCGACGCCGAGCATCAGTTCGGTTTTGAGGCGGCGAGCTGGTATTGGCACTTCGTCGACGTGGTGTGGATCGGCTTGTTCATCTTCGTTTATGTGCTTTGACAACAGCTGCAAGCCGCGAGCTGCAAGCTTCAAGTCAAAGCGGTAAGGCTTCTAACTTGTAGCTTGTAGCTGACCGCTTGCAGCTACCAGGTAACGTGGGACACCAGTTGGCCGCTGTAAAAGCCCCAGGCGATCAAGCCGACGGTGGCAGCGGCCAATGCCACCCGAACACTCAAGGCGATGACCAGGCGATTTGAGCTGCTGTCGTCCTTGACCAGGAAAAACAGGCCGCTGAACAGGCTGATCACCGTGGCAATCAGCAGCACGACGATGGCTGCTTTGAGCATGGGAAGACTCCGGGGGACAGGCGATGCAGTTGAGTATAGCGATCGCGGCGACTGACTTTGTGGCACAGCCATGAAGCGTTTTCGTCCGGGCGTGATACCGACCGTGGTGGTGGCGTTGCTGCTGCCGCTGCTGGTGTCGTTGGGGTTCTGGCAACTGAGCCGTGGCGCGGAGAAAACCGCCCTGCTCGCCAGCTACGCCGAACGTCGCGCCGCCGAACCGATGGCCAGCAGCGAATTGCTGCACAGCGCCGACCCGGCCTTTCGCCGGGTGCATCTACATGGCCAGTTCGATGCTGCGCACAGCCTGCTGCTCGACAACCGCCAGCGTAACGGCAAGGTCGGCGTGGAACTGCTGCAACCGTTTCAGGACCGGGCCACCGGACTGTGGCTGCTGGTCAATCGTGGCTGGCTGCCGTGGCCGGACCGTCGCGTAGCGCCACAATTCAGCACGCCTGACGAGGCGCTCAGTATCGATGCCTGGGCCTATGTCGCTCCCGGTGCAACCTTCCAGTTACATGCCGACCCGGTCAGCAGCACCTGGCCGCAAACCATCACCGCCGTCGAGCCGGTCAAGTTGTGGAAAACCCTCGAGCGCGACGGTTTCGCCTACGAAGTGCGTGCAGAACAAGGCCCGGCCAGCTACGAGGCCGACTGGCCAGTAGTCGCCATGGGCCCGGAAAAACACCTCGGTTACGCCGTGCAGTGGTTCGCCATGGCCACCGCCCTGCTCGGCCTCTACGTCTATTTGGGCTTGCACAACGCAAAGGAGAAACACCATGGGAACGGCCATGAATCCACCCAGCATGTCTGAGGCGAAACCCGTCGCCAGTCGCCGTCGCGGACGCATCCAGCTGCTGCTGATCCTGCTCGGCGTGATCGGCCCGATGATCCTCGCCACCGGCATGTACAAATTGCAGTTCTGGGTACCGGATGGCCGCAGCTATCACGGCGAACTGATCGGCAATGGCCAGACCCGCGCCGACCTCGGCGTACAAGCCGAAGAAGAGCGCTGGCAGATGCTGGTAACCGCGCCTAAAGATTGCGCGGTTGATTGCCAGCAGTTGGTGTACCTGGCGCGGCAGATCCAGATCGGCCTCGGTCGTGATGCCAGCCGCGCCAGCCACGCCCTGGCCGCTGCACAGCCTTTGGGCGCTGACTACGAAGCCAAGCTGACCCGTGAATATCCACAACTGCAACGCTATCCACTGGATGTCACCACCTTCAGCAAGACCACTGGTGATAAAGCCACGCCGCAGCTGTGGATCATCGACCCGCACGGCAACCTCGTGCTGCGTTACGACCCGAACGTCAAAGGCAAGGATCTGCTCAACGACCTGCGTCACCTGCTGAAACTGTCGAACATCGGATAAGGGCATCGTCATGGCCAAACCTGGATTTCGCCTCGCGCTGTTTGCCACCCTGCTGGCACTGATTGTGGTGCTGCTCGGCGCCTACACCCGACTGACTCATGCAGGTCTGGGCTGTCCGGACTGGCCGGGCTGCTACGGGTTTATCAGCGTGCCGAAAAGCGAAGCGCAACTGGCCCATGCCGAACTGCATTACCCCGACTCGCCGGTAGAGGCGCACAAGGGCTGGAACGAGATGATCCACCGCTACTTCGCCGGCACCCTCGGCATGCTGATTTCGATTCTGGCCGGGCGCGCCTGGGTCAATCGGCGTCATCCGGGGCAGCCGTTGAAGCTGCCGCTGTTTCTGCTGGCAGTGGTGTTTGCGCAAGCGGCGTTCGGCATGTGGACGGTGACGCTCAAGCTCTGGCCGCAAGTGGTCACCGGGCATTTGCTCGGCGGTTTTGCCACCTTGAGTCTGTTGTTTTTGTTGACGTTGAGGTTATCCGGCGTGCTGCCGGCGCTGACCGTGCCCAAGCGTTTGCAGTATTGGGCGACCGCGGGCCTGTTACTGGTGATCAGCCAGATCGCGCTCGGTGGCTGGGTCAGTTCCAATTATGCGGCGGTGGCGTGCATCGACTTCCCGACCTGTCACGGCCAATGGCTGCCACCCGCAGACTTCGCCAACGGTTTTCACCTGACCCAACACATCGGCCCGAATTATCTCGGCGGGCAACTCGATAGCGATGCACGCACGGCAATTCATCTGACCCACCGTATCGGCGCGCTGCTGGTGACGTTGGTTTTACTCGGCCTGGCGTGGCAACTGAAAGGGGTCGGCATGACGCGCCTCGCCGGATTGGTGGTGATCGCCCTCGCCGCGCAAATCACCCTTGGCATCAGCAACGTGCTGTTTCATCTGCCGCTGCCGGTGGCCGTGGCGCATAACGCCGGCGGCGCGGCGCTGTTGCTGACCATGGTGCTGGTCAATTACCACGCGCGGACCAGTCTGGTCCGGGTCAAACAACCGGTGCTCGCGCGCTGGCGCCTCAGCCCGCGGAAACACTCGGCCGCGCCCATCACAATAAAAGGAGAAACGCCGTGGCGATTCTGATTGGCGAACGTCCGCATCAGGCGATCTGGCGTGATTATCTGGAACTGACCAAACCGAAAGTCGTGGTGCTGATGCTGATCACCTCGCTGGTCGGCATGTTCCTCGCCACTCGTGCCGGGGTGCCGTGGACGGTGCTGGTGTTCGGCAATCTGGGCATCGCGCTGTGTGCCGGTGGCGCGGCGGCGGTCAATCATGTGGTGGATCGGCGCATTGATGCGGTGATGGCGCGCACGCACAAACGACCACTGGCCGAGGGCCGGGTTTCGCCTGCCGCTGCACTGACCTTTGCGCTGGTGTTGGCGCTGCTTGGTCAGGCGTTGCTGCTGACCTTCACCAACCCACTGACGGCATGGCTGACGCTGGCTTCGCTGCTCGGTTACGCAGTGATCTACACCGGGTTTCTCAAACGCGCGACGCCGCAGAACATCGTCATCGGTGGCCTCGCCGGCGCCGCACCGCCGCTGCTCGGCTGGACCGCCGCCACCGGCCACGTCAGCGCCGAACCGCTGTTGCTGGTGCTGATCATCTTCGCCTGGACGCCACCGCATTTCTGGGCGCTGGCGATCCATCGCAAAGAGGAATACGCCAAGGCTGACATCCCGATGCTGCCAGTCACCCACGGCGAGCACTACACCAAAGTGCACATTCTGCTGTACACCTTCGCGCTGCTAGCGGTGAGTCTGTTGCCGTATGTGATTCACATGAGCGGCGTGCTCTACCTGATTTGCGCACTCGCGCTGGGCGCAAGGTTCCTGCAATGGGCCGTGGTGCTGTACCGTGGCACTCGGCCGCACGCGGCGATCAACACCTTCAAGTACTCTATCTGGTACTTGTTCCTGCTGTTCATCGCCCTGCTCGTAGACCACTACTTACTGTTGAACCTATGACTCGAACCCAGAAAACCGTCTTCATCCTCGTCGCCGTGATCGCGCTGATCCTCGGCCTGACCGTCAACAAAGTGCTGAGCGGCAAGGGCCAGGGCGACCCCACCGCGCTGATCGACGCCGGCATCATCCTGCTGCCGCAGAGCCGCAACCTGCCGGACGTGACGATGACCGATCAGGACGGCAAACCGGTCGCGATCAATGAGCTCAAAGGTAAGTGGAGTCTGTTGTTCTTCGGCTACACCTTCTGCCCGGACATCTGCCCGACCACGTTGGCGCAGCTGCGGCAGATCAAGAGTGAATTGCCCAAGGACGCTGTGGATAAATTGCAGATCGTATTGGTCAGCGTTGACCCGAACCGCGATAACCCCAAGCAGTTGAAGCAGTACCTGGGTTACTTCGATCCGCAGTTTGTCGGCCTGACGCCGACGTCGATTGAAGAGCTGCAGAAGGTAGCGAACGCGGTGAGTATTCCGTTTATTCCGGCCGATACCAGCAAGCCGAATTACACCGTCGACCATAGCGGCAACCTCGCGGTAATCGGCCCGGATGGCACGCAGCGAGGGTTTATTCGTGCACCGCTGAACAACGCCAAACTGGTTGCGCAGTTGCCGGTGATGCTGAACCGCAAGTAACGCACCACTGGAAGCACCGGGACTCTTTGTGGCGAGGGGATTTATCCCCGTTGGGCTGCGAAGCGGCCCCAAAATCTGCAACTGCGGTGTATCAGGAATACCGTGTGCAATGATATTGCGACTGCTGCGCAGCCGAACGGGGATAAATCCCCTCGCAACAAATGCAGTGCGGTAAGCAGGCACAAAAAAGGGGACGCTCATGGCGTCCCCTTTTTCGTTACAGCGCCAGAATCAGAACGCCGGTAATACCGCGCCTTTGTACTTCTCGGTGATGAATTGCTTCACTTCCGGGCTATGCAGGGCGGCAGCCAGTTTCTTCATGGCGTCGCTGTCCTTGTTGTCCGCACGGGACACCAGGATGTTCACGTAAGGCGAGTCGTTACCTTCGATCACCAGCGCGTCCTTGGACGGATCGAGCTTGGCTTCCAGCGCGTAGTTGGTGTTGATCAGCGCCAGATCGACCTGGGTCAGCACGCGCGGGATGGTCGCGGCTTCCAGTTCACGGATCTTCAGGTCTTTCGGGTTCTGTGCGATGTCTTTGACGGTCGACAGGATGTTGGTCGGATCCTTCAAAGTGATCACGCCAGCCTTGGCCAGCAGCAACAGCGCACGGCCGCCGTTGGTGGCGTCGTTCGGGATCACCACATTGGCGCCGCTTGGCAGGTCTTTCAGATCCTTGATCTTGCTCGAGTACGCGCCCAGCGGTTCCAGGTGCACGCCAGTCACAGCCACCAGGCTGGTGCCCTTGGCCTTGTTGAACTCATCAAGGTACGGCTGGTGCTGGAAGAAGTTCGCGTCCAGACGCTTTTCAGCGACCTGTACGTTCGGCTGAATGTAGTCGGTGAAGACCTTGACCTTCAGATCCACGCCTTCTTTGGCCAGGGCCGGCTTCACGAATTCGAGGATTTCCGCGTGCGGCACCGGGGTGGCGGCAACGGTCAGGGTTTCGGCGTGGGCCGAGAATGCCGCAACGGCAGCGAAAGCAGCGATCAGTTTTTTCATTCAGCTAACTCCTTTTCAAAGCGCCCGTCTTGGCGCCTGCCAGCGAATGGCCGGCTCATCTCTAAGTTACAAAACCGGTTATTTGCGCGAGAAATGCACGACCAGACGGTCGCCCACCATTTGCAACACTTGCACCAGGATCAGCAGCAACACCACGGTGACGATCATCACGTCAGTCTGGAAGCGCTGATAACCGAAACGGATCGCCAGGTCACCCAGACCACCGGCGCCGACCACACCAGCCATCGCCGTGTAGGACACCAGTGTAATCGCCGTCACTGTAATCGCCGCGAAGATGCCCGGACGGGCCTCTGGCAGCAAAGCGTTCATGATGATCTGCCGCGTGGTCGCGCCCATCGACTGAGTCGCTTCGATGATGCCGCGATCAACTTCACGCAGCGCGGTTTCCACCAGACGCGCGAAGAACGGCGTAGCGCCGACCACCAGCGGCGGAATCGCACCGGCCACGCCCAGCGACGTACCAGTGATCAGCACGGTGAACGGGATCATCACGATCAACAGAATAATGAACGGCAGTGAACGCAGGATGTTCACCGCCAGCGACATGACTGCGTAGAAGCCACGGTTTTCCAGGAGCTGACGCGGGCTGCAGAGGAACAGCAACACGCCCAGTGGCAGGCCGAGCAGCACGGTGAACAGCAGCGAACCACCGAGCATCAGCATGGTGTCGCCGGTCGCCAGCCAGATTTCATACCAGTCGATATTGGTGAAGAAACTGATCAGGTCTTCCATTAGCGCAATACCTCCATGTGAACGTCAGCGGCGGTGAAGCGGGCGAAGGCCGCTTCCATGTCGCCACCGGTGACGGCGAGGGTCAATTGCCCGTACGGAATGTCTTTGATGCGGTCGATGCGACCGGCGAGGATGCTGTAATCGACGCCGGTTTCCCGGGCGACGGTGCCAAGCAATGGCGCGTAGGTCGCTTCGCCCTGGAAGGTCAGACGCACGATGCGGCCGGGCACGTGAGCGAAGTCATCGCGCTGCTCGCTTTCGTCGATCTGCTCGCTTTCCTGCACAAAACGCTTGGTGGTCGGGTGCTGCGGATGCAGGAACACATCGGCAACCGAACCTTGCTCGACGATTACGCCGGCATCCATCACGCCGACCTGATCGCAGACACGGCGGATCACATCCATCTCGTGGGTGATCAGAACGATGGTCAGTTTCAGCTCGCGATTGATCTCGGCCAGCAATTGCAGGACCGACGCCGTGGTCTGCGGGTCGAGCGCGCTGGTGGCCTCGTCGCACAGCAGGATTTTCGGCTTGGTCGCCAGAGCGCGGGCGATGCCGACGCGCTGCTTCTGGCCGCCGGACAATTGCGCCGGGTACTTCTTTGCGTGATCGGACAGGCCGACGCGCTTGAGCAACTCGGCGACGCGCTTGTCGATGTCGCTGCTCGACAGCTCACCGGCCAGGGTCAGCGGCAACGCAACGTTGTCGGCCACGGTCTTGGAGGCGAGCAGGTTGAAGTGCTGGAAGATCATCCCGACTTGCTGGCGGAAACGGCGCAGGCCGTTGGCGTCCAGCGCGGTGACTTCTTCGCCATCGACGATGATCTTGCCGCCACTGGATTGTTCCAGGCGATTGATCAGCCGCAGCAGGGTACTTTTGCCCGCACCGGAATGACCGATCAGGCCGAAGACCTGACCGTTCTCAATCGTCAGACTGGTCGGGTGCAGGGCGGGAATGTCCTTACCGGCGACGCGGTAAGTCTTGTGGACGTTTTGAAACTCGATCACGTAGCGAACCTTGTGGGGCGCGTTAGAAAAGGATCAGCGGTTAGCCGGGCGCGCATTTTAGCCTGTCCGTATAGAGGTTCTTAGCATTTATTTCGCAATTAACCTTCGATTTGGCAATAACAAGATCAAAGGTCATAAAAAAGGAACGCCCAAAACCCTCATCAGTCACTAAGTAAGCGACTTGAAAACCCTGGGTACCGTGCCCGGGAACCACTCAAGAGTCCCCGACACGCATCGGGGTCAAACGAGGAGTTTACGACTGATGAGCAGCAAGAAGCCTACCTCCGACAAAAGCCAGATGGCCGGGACCGATACCAAGGATCGCGCCAACACCAATGCCAAACTCGACAGCCTGGAGAAATTCCGCTCCGACGCCACCGGGCAGGCGCTGCGCACCAATCAGGGTGTGAAAGTCGCCGACAACCAGAACACCCTCAAGGCCGGCCCGCGCGGGCCATCGTTGCTGGAAGATTTCATCATGCGTGAAAAGATCACGCACTTTGACCATGAACGGATCCCGGAGCGCATCGTTCACGCTCGCGGCACCGGCGCGCATGGTTTCTTTCAGGCTTACGAGAACCATGCAGCGCTGACCAAGGCTGGTTTCCTACAGGATCCGGGGAAAAAGACGCCAGTGTTCGTGCGTTTTTCCACCGTGCAAGGGCCGCGGGGCTCCGGCGACACCGTGCGTGACGTGCGTGGCTTCGCGGTGAAGTTCTTCACCGACGAAGGCAACTTCGACCTGGTCGGCAACAACATGCCAGTGTTCTTTATTCAGGACGCGATCAAGTTTCCCGACTTCGTCCACGCGGTGAAACCCGAGCCGCATAACGAGATACCGACTGGCGGTTCGGCGCATGACACGTTCTGGGATTTTGTTTCACTGGTGCCGGAATCGGCGCACATGGTCATCTGGGCGATGTCCGACCGGGCGATCCCGAAAAGCCTGCGCAGCATGCAGGGCTTCGGCGTGCACACCTTTCGCTTGATCAATGCCGAGGGCAAATCACGCTTCGTCAAATTCCACTGGCGACCTACAGCCGGCACTTGCTCGCTGGTCTGGGACGAGGCGCAGAAGCTTGCGGGTAAGGACACCGACTACCACCGTCGCGACCTCTGGGAAGCTATCGAAATGGGCGACTACCCGGAATGGGAGTTGGGCGTGCAGGTTATCGAGGAGGAAAACGAGCATGACTTCGATTTCGACATCCTCGACCCGACCAAGCTGATCCCCGAAGAGATCGTGCCGATCACGCCGCTGGGCAAAATGACCCTGAACCGTAACCCGGACAACTTCTTTGCCGAAACCGAGCAGGTTGCCTTCTGCCCGGGCCACATCGTACCGGGGATCGACTTCTCCAACGACCCGTTGCTGCAAGGTCGGCTGTTTTCCTACACCGATACGCAGATCAGCCGACTCGGCGGCCCGAATTTTCACGAACTGCCGATCAACCGCCCGGTGGCACCGTTCCACAATGGCCAGCGCGATGCCCAACACCGCACGGTGATCGACAAGGGGCGTGCGTCCTACGAGCCGAATTCGATTGATGGCGGCTGGCCAAAAGAAACCCCGCCCGCCGCGCAGGACGGTGGTTTTGAAAGCTATCCGGAACGCATCGACGCGGCGAAGATTCGCCAACGCAGCGAGTCATTCAGCGATCACTTCTCCCAGGCACGGCTGTTCTTCAACAGCATGAGCGCGCATGAGAAAGAACACATCATCGCGGCCTACAGCTTTGAGCTGGGCAAGGTTGAGCGTGAGTTCATCCGGGCGCGTGAGGTGAACGAGATTCTCGCCAACATCGATCTGGAGCTGGCCAAACGTGTTGCGGCCAATCTAGGTCTGCCTGCGCCGAGCAAAGGCACGGTGGAGGTGCGCAAAGTGTCGTTTGATCACTCGCCTGCATTGAGCCAGGCGAATCTGTTGCCGGAGAACATCAAGACACGGAAAGTGGCAATTCTTGCCGCCAACGGCGTCGATGGTGCGGCGATTGATGCGATGAAGAAGGCTTTGGCGGCTGAAGGGGCGCATGCGAAGTTGCTGGGGCCAACTTCGGCGCCGGTTAAGACGGCAGATGGTAAATCATTACCAGTGGATGCTTCGATGGAAGGCATGCCGTCAGTGATTTTCGATGCGGTGTTTGTGCCGGGTGGCGCGGCGTCGATCAAGGCGTTGAGCGGTGATGGCGTGGCGTTGCATTACCTGCTGGAGGCGTACAAGCATTTGAAGGCGATTGCGCTGCACGGCGATGCCAAGCAGTTGCAGGATTTGCTGAAGCTGGAGGCGGATGCTGGGTTGCTGCAGGGCAAGGATGTGTCGGCGTTGACCAAGCCGTTCTTTGCTGCGATCGGGCAGCATCGGGTTTGGGATCGGGAGCCTAAGGCGAAAGCCATTCCAGCCTAAGGATCTTCGCTGGCTGGCAGGGCGCTATCGCGAGCAGGCTCACTCCTACAATTTGATCTGGGTATGACACAAAATCTGTGTTCCCCAGAGATCCTCTGTAGGAGTGAGCCTGCTCGCGATGCTTTTTAAGGTTTACGCGGACTCAAAACCATCTGCGCCGGCACCGTGCGCAAGATCTGCTTCTGAATCTGCAGATCGAAATCCGGATTGAGTTTCTTCACCCGCTTGGTCAACAACGTCGACAACCACGGGTAGTCGTTGGTACGCGGCGCCTGAATGCTCACCGAGCACTCGTAATTCACCACATCGGCGGCGATCGCATCCAGTTGACGACGAAGTTTGCGGCTATCGGTGATGTTCAGCGCAACCGTAGTGCTTTCGGCGGTCGGGTCGATCACTTTGGCTTTCGGCTTGGCTTCAGCCGCCAGCAACGCGGCTTCAGCCTTTTCCAGCTCAGCCTTGCGCGCTTCGGTGATTGCACCATTGACGCCACCGGTCAGCGCCGGCGCCTTGGGCATCAGCACGCGGGCACGGCTCAATGCCGTCGCGGCCGCATTCACATCACCCTTTTGCAGGACGATCTGGCTGCGGCGCAAATACGCCTCGGCCAGTTGCCGCTGGTATTGCTCAAGGGATTGATCGTTTGGGGTTTCAGCCTGCAAGGCGGCCAATTGGTCTTCGGCGGTGGCCAGTTCGCTGCTGGCCAGGCTTTGCTCCAGCTGTGCGATGGCCGTAGCCCGCGCATCGGGAACTTCAGCCACCGGCGGCGTGCTTTGGCAGGCGCCCAGCAGCACTGAAAATGCAACAAGGAGCAGATAACGGGAGGCGAACGGCTTCATTCCTGCGACTCTCTAATTGCGCAAAAAGCGAGCAAGTCTACACCCCTCGACGGGGCAGAACAAAACTCAGCAGAAACAGTGCGGCCGCCGTCACAACGATTGACGGGCCGGCCGGGGTGTCCTTGAACCACGACAACGCAAGCCCGCCACACACGGCGAGCATGCCCAGCAGGCTCGCGCCCACTGCCATCTGCTCTGGCGAACGGGCGTGACGCTGTGCCGCAGCCGCCGGGATGATCAACAGCGAAGTAATCAGCAACACACCGACAATTTTCATCGCCACCGCGATCACTACCGCAATCAACAGCATCAGCGCCATGCGCAGACCCGCCACCGGCAGGCCTTCGACTTTGGCCAACTCTTCATGCACGGTGACCGCCAGCAATGGCCGCCACAGCGTCACCAGCAGCACCAGCACCGCCGCGCTGCCGCCGAGGATCCACGCCAGGTCGGTCGGGCTGATCGCCAGCAGGTCACCGAACAGATAGGCCATCAGGTCGATCCGCACTTCATGCATGAAGCTTAGTACTACCAGCCCGAGCGAGAGCGTGCTCGGTGCGAGAATTCCCAAAAGCGTGTCGGACGCTAGCGGTTGGCGCTGTTGCAGCGTTACCAGCAGCACCGCCAGCAGCAGGCAGCCGACTGTTACCGCGACCGTCGGGCTGACATCCAGCAGAAAACCCAATGCCACGCCGAGCAATGCCGCGTGGGACAGCGTGTCGCCGAAATAGGCCATGCGCCGCCAGACCACGAACGAACCCAGCGGACCTGCAACGATCGCCAACGCCAGACCTGCAAGCAGGGCATACAACAGAAAATCAGCCATGCTTGCAGTTGTCTCCATGAACGTGAGGTTGGCCAGTAACCGGCCCTTTGACCACCGAACCGTGCAGATCGTGAGCATGGTCGTGATGATGGTGATAGACCGCCAGACTCTGGGCGTTCTTGCCGAACAGTTCGACGAACGCCGGATCGCCGCTGACCTGCTCGGGATGCCCTGAGCAGCAGACGTGGCGATTGAGGCAGACCACCTGGTCGGTGGTGCTCATCACCAGATGCAGATCGTGGGACACCATCAATACGCCGCAGCCATGGCGGTCACGCAGACGGGTGATCAGGCTGTACAGCTCGGCTTGCCCGGCGACGTCGACGCCTTGCACCGGCTCGTCGAGCACCAGCAATTCCGGCTCGCGCAGCAGCGCCCGGGCCAGCAGCACACGCTGCATTTCGCCGCCGGAAACGGTCTGCACCGGGCTGTCGATGACATGCTCGGCGCCCACTTCCTTCAACGCCGCCAACGCACGCGGGCGATCAACGCCTGGCACCAGGCGCAGAAAGCGCAGCACCGAAAGCGGCAGGGTCGGATCGACATGGAGTTTTTGCGGCATGTAACCGACGCGCAGTTTCGGCTTGCGCCAGACACTGCCGCTGTCCGGCTTCAACAGCCCGAGTACGGCGCGCACCAGCGTGGTCTTGCCGGCGCCGTTGGGGCCGATCAGGGTAACAATCTGCCCCGGCTCGACGCTCAGCTCGATGTTGTCCAGCACAGCCTGCCCGGCAAACGTGACGGCGACCTGTTCCAGACGGATCAGCGCGTTGCTCATCAAGCCCCCTGGCAACCGGAGCAAAGACCGACAACTTCGACGGTCTGTGCTTCGACGATGAAACCGACGTCCCTGGCGCTGTTGATGATCGCGTCGCTGATCACTTTTTGCTCAAGCTCGATGGCAGCGTGGCAGTCGCGGCAAATCAGGAACTGGCCCTGATGCGCGTGTTCCGGGTGGACGCAGCCAACGAAGGCATTGAGCGAGGAGATGCGATGCACCAGGCCGTTTTCCAGAAGGAAATCCAGCGCGCGGTACACCGTTGGCGGCGCAGCGCGGCGGCCATCCTGCTCGCTGAGCACGGCGAGAATGTCGTAGGCGCCCAGCGGCTTGTGGCTCTGCCACACCAGTTCCAGCACCCGGCGACGCAACGCGGTCAGGCGCAAGCCTTTCTGGGCGCACAAGGTATCGGCCTCGGACAAAGCGCTGTGCACGCAATGAGAGTGGTCGTGGGGACGGCTGGCAATCGGTGTAATAGGCATGGGCGGCGACGAGTTTTGATAGAGACGTTATTATGTTACCCGTTCTCGCCTCCTTGAGTGGTCATCGTGTCCCGACTTTTTTCTGTTTTTGTGGCATTTGTCGCCAGTTTTCTGCTGATCGGTTCGGCTCAGGCCGAGGTCAAAGTCCTCACCAGCATCAAGCCGTTGCAGCTGATTGCTGCGGCAGTGCAGGACGGCGTGGCGATTCCCGAAGTGCTGCTGCCGCCCGGCGCCTCGCCACACAATTACGCCCTGCGCCCGTCCGACGTACGGAAGGTGCAGTCGGTGGATCTGCTCTACTGGATCGGCCCGGACATGGAAGGTTTCCTGCCGCGCGTGCTGAACGGTCGTACGCTACCGAGCGTGGCGGTGCAGGATCTGCCAGGGATGAAACTGCGGCATTTCGCTGAAGACAGCCACTCCCACGCC
Organism: Pseudomonas sp. TH06; assembly: GCF_016651305.1. GTDB lineage: Bacteria > Pseudomonadota > Gammaproteobacteria > Pseudomonadales > Pseudomonadaceae > Aquipseudomonas. The sequence goes on from NZ_JAEKEC010000001.1 coordinate 1,413,535, forward strand.
GAAGAGGCCGACGAGCATGATCACGATCACCGTCCGGGCACACTGGACGCACATTTGTGGCTATCGCCGGTCAACGCGCGGGTCATTGCCGACAAGATGGCGGCTGACTTGAGCGCTGCCGACCCGGCCAATGCCGAGCGTTATCAGAGCAACGCCAAGGCCTTCGACGAGCGTCTGGATGCGCTGGATGTGCGTTTGAAGAAGCGTCTGGCGGGTGTTGAAGGCAAGCCTTACTTCGTCTTCCACGAGGCGTTTGATTACTTTGAAGAGGCTTATGGTCTGAAGCACACGGGCGTGTTCAGCGTGGCAGCCGAAGTGCAGCCGGGCGCGCAGCATGTCGCGGCGATGCGCAAGCGTTTGCAGGAAGTCGGCAAGACCTGTGTGTTCAGCGAGCCGCCATTGCGTCCGCGCCTGGCCGAGACACTGGTGGCAGGTCTGCCGGTAAAACTGGCTGAGCTGGATGCGCTAGGCGGGTACACCCCGGCGACCGCTCAGGGCTATGAGCAGGTGCTGGAAAAGTTGGGCAATGATCTGGCGGGATGCCTGGAATCGCTGTAACAAACCAAAACCTGTGGCGAGGGAGCTTGCTCCCGCTTGAGTGCGCAGCACTCACAAAAATCTGGCTGACTGCCAGAATTTTGGGGCCGCTGCGCAGCCCAGCGCGAGCAAGCTCGCTCGCCACAGTTTCAGAGGGCGAAAGGTAGCGGAGTCTGAACCTGCTGCCGCTGCGCCAAGCGCTGTTCAAATTCCTGCGGATCGTGAATCAGCACATCCTGCCCGGCAAACTGCTCAGCCGCGATCAACCGTGACAGCCAGAACCGCACACAGGCCACGCGCAACATCGTCGGCCACAACTCGGCCTCAGCCGCCGTGAACGGGCGTAATGCCGCATAAGCACCGAGGAACGCCCGCGCCCGGGGGCCATCAATCACTCCGTCGTCGTCAGAACACCAGTCGTTCAAGGCAATCGCCACGTCGTAGAGCATCGGCCCCGAGCAGGCGTTGTAGAAGTCGATCAGCCCGGTCAGGTGAGTGCCTTCGAACATCGCGTTATCGCGAAACAGGTCGGCATGAATGTTTGCCCGCGGCAGCGCGAGAATCTTCTCTTTGCGCTCGGTGATTTCATCCAGGGCTTTTTGCAGCAAGGCACGCGGCTCATCGCTCAGGTGCGAGAGCAACTCGGCGCCCTCCTCCAGCATCCAGTCCAGGCCACGATCGGTCTTGCGTTTGATCATGCGCTCGCCTTGGGTCGCCAGGTGCAGATGCGCCTGCAACTCACCGACCTGCGCGCAATGTTGAGCATTGGCGACTTTGATGTGCTTGCCCGAAAGGCGCGGCTGCAACAGCGCCGGTTTGCCCTTCAGCTCACGCAGGGCCACGCCGTCGGTGGTGCGCAGCGCATAAGGTACCGGCAGATCAGCCTCGTGCAGCACGTCGAGCAGGTCAATGAAGAACGGCATCTCCTGCACCGGGCCACGCTCGACCAGGGTCAGGACGAATTCGCCCTGCTCCAGACTGATGAAGAAATTGGTGTTTTCACTGCCGGCGGCGATCCCCTGGAAATCAAGCAGACGGCCGAGCCCGTAAGGGGCGAGAAAGGTTTCCAGCTCGGGCCGAGCCAGGGGAGTGAACACAGACATGGTTAAAAACTGCTCAGTTCTGGCGCCGCAGTCAAAGCGGCGCCGATTAAAATTAAGAGGCTACTTCCATTCGAAAATCTTCCACGACGGAATCAGCATATCCGGCTGATCCGAGCGGATGAAGTTTGCATCCGTCCCATCGGCACGCACCAGAAAGTACGGAGGAAAGCCTTTCTTGGTGACTTTGATCGCATACAGGAAACCGTTCTGACGATACTCCTGAATGGTCTTGTCGCCTTCCGTGCGAATGGTTACCTCCGGGTCCGCTGAGGGCGCATCATCGGCAGCGAACGCGGCCAACGGTGAGACAGCAATCAGACCGACCAGCAGCAAGCGATTTAACGTACGCATGATAACCTTGTCCCTTTGTCGTCAACGGTCCCGCTATTCTAGCGCCGGACCCGCCGAAAAGGTTGATCCTGCTCATGAGCCAAGCCCCCCTCGTCCTGGTGGACGGTTCGTCTTACCTGTACCGCGCTTTCCACGCCCTGCCACCGCTGACCACTTCCAAAGGCCTGCCGACCGGCGCGGTCAAGGGCGTGTTGAACATGCTCAAGAGTCTGCGCAAGCAGTACCCGGACAGCCCGTTCGCGGTGGTTTTCGACGCCAAGGGCGGGACCTTTCGCGATGAGATGTACGCCGAATACAAGGCCAACCGCCCAAGCATGCCCGACGACATGCGCGTGCAGATCGAACCGCTGCACCAGAGCGTGATCGCGCTCGGCTTCCCGTTGCTGTGCGTGGAAGGCGTCGAGGCCGACGACGTGATCGGCACCCTCGCCCGCAGCAGCGCGGCGGCGGATCGGCCGGTGGTCATCTCGACCGGCGACAAGGACATGGCGCAACTGGTCGATGGCCACATTACCTTGGTCAACACCATGTCCGGTAGTTCGATGGATGTGGAAGGCGTGAAGGAGAAATTCGGCGTCGCACCGGAGCAGATCATCGATTATCTGGCGCTGATGGGCGACTCTTCCGACAATATTCCGGGCGTTCCAGGTATCGGCCCGAAGACCGCTTCCGGCCTGCTGGTCGGCGTCAACGGCGGTCTCACTGAGTTGTACGCGAACCTCGACATCGTGCCGACCCTGCCGATTCGCGGCGCGAAGACCCTGCCGGCCAAGCTCGAAGAGCATAAGGAGATGGCGTTCCTCTCCTACCAACTGGCGACCATCAAGGTCGACGTGCCGCTGGACGTCGAACTCGACGACCTGCAAATGGGCGCGGAAGACCCGGCCAAGCTCTACGAGCTATACACCCTGCTGGAATTCAAAAGCTGGATCAATGATCTGGATCGCGACGCCAAACGTCTGGAACTGAGCGCTGCCGCCGAGCCTGCGCCGGCCGGCGATCTGTTCAGCGCGCCAGCGGAAGAGGCACCCGCCGCTCCCGCTGAAGCCGCTTACGAAACCATCCTCGATCAGGCGCGTTTCGACGTCTGGCTGGAAAAGCTGAACAACGCCAAGCTGTTCGCCTTCGACACCGAAACCACCGGCATCGACGCACAACAGGCGCAACTGGTCGGTCTGTCGTTCGCCGTGCAGGCCAACGAGGCCGCGTATATCCCGCTGACCCACTCCTACATCGGCGTGCCGGAACAACTGGATCGCGACACCGTGCTGCGCGCACTCAAGCCGATTCTGGAAGACCCAAGCAAGCTCAAGGTCGGCCAGCACGCCAAGTTCGACATGAACATCCTGGCCAACTGCGCCATCGGCGGCGATCAGAACCAAGGCATCACCGTGCGTGGCATCGCTTTCGACACGATGCTTGAGTCCTACGTGCTCAACTCCACCGCCACCCGTCACGACATGGACAGCCTCGCGCAGAAGTACCTGGATCACACCACCGTGAGCTTCCAGGACATCGCTGGCAAAGGCGCCAAGCAGCTGACCTTCGACCAGATCGCTCTGGAACAGGCCGGGCCGTATGCTGCGGAAGATGCCGACATCACCCTGCGTCTGCACCAGACCTTGTTCGAAAAACTCAGCGCCATCCCGAGCCTGGCCAGCGTTTTGACCGACATCGAGATTCCGCTGGTGCCGGTGCTGGCGCGCATCGAGCGTCAAGGCGCGTTCGTCGATGCTGAACTGCTCGGCATCCAGAGCATTGAGCTGGGCAACAAAATGGTGGCGCTGGAGCGCGAAGCGTTCGAGATCGCCGGGGAAGAATTCAACCTCGGCTCGCCGAAGCAACTGGGCGTGATCCTCTACGAGAAGCTCGGTCTGCCGGTGCTGAAGAAGACCGCCAAGGGTCAGCCGTCCACCGCTGAAGAAGTGTTGGCGAAACTCGCTGAAGACGATCATCGCTTGCCGAAGGTACTGATGGAGCACCGTTCGATGAGCAAGCTGAAAAGCACCTACACTGATCGCCTGCCGGAGCAGATCAACCCGCGCACCGGACGCATCCACACTTCGTATCACCAAGCGGTAGCGTCGACCGGGCGTTTGTCCTCCAGTGATCCGAACCTGCAGAACATTCCGGTGCGCACCGCTGAGGGCCGGCGTATTCGTCAGGCTTTCGTCGCGCCGAAAGGCTACAAACTGCTGGCGGCGGACTATTCGCAAATCGAACTGCGGATCATGGCCCACCTGTCCAAGGACGAAGGCCTGATGAACGCCTTCCGCAATAATCTCGACGTGCACACCGCGACCGCTGCCGAAGTGTTCAAGGTCGAACTCAACGAAGTCACCTCCGACCAGCGCCGTGGCGCCAAGGCGATCAACTTCGGCCTGATCTACGGTATGGGTGCGCAGAAGCTCGGCAAGGACATCGGCGTCGACACCAAGACCGCCAAGGCCTACATCGACACCTACTTCGCGCGCTATCCAGGGGTTCGCGAGTACATGGATCGCACTCGCGCCCAAGCGGCGGATCAGGGTTATGTCGAAACCTTCTTCGGCCGTCGCTTGTACCTGCCGGAGATCAACTCCAACAAGCCGCAGGAACGCGCAGCAGCCGAACGCACGGCGATCAACGCGCCGATGCAGGGCACCGCAGCCGACATCATCAAGAAAGCCATGGTGGCAGTGGATAACTGGCTGGCGACGTCCGGGCTGGACGCCAAAGTCATCCTGCAGGTGCACGATGAACTGGTGCTGGAAGTTCGCGAGGATCTGGTCGAGCAGGTCAGCAGCGAGATTCGCGTACACATGAGCGAAGCGGCGAAACTGGATGTGCCGCTGCTGGTCGAAGTCGGTGTGGGCAACAATTGGGATGAGGCTCACTGAGCCATTTGAACCCGGTCCGCCGCGACCTGTTGTCGCGGCAGCGCCGGTAATACCTGCTTATTTCGAAAAGCACTTGGGATTATTCCAAAGCTTTTTGAAAAAAATCTGAACTAATCTGGAAGGACACTACTCAGAGTTACTGAATGGCTGGTGAAGCCCTTCGATGCTCCTATGTTGTGTTAAGTGTTGGCAGATATCTGAACCCCGCCCTAGCGGTTCGGAACTTGAACCCCGGAATTTCTCCCTCCCCAATGAAATCCGGGGCTTTTTTTGCCCAAAAACTGGCTGTGATGCCGTCATGCTGCGTTAAAAGCACCGCTAAAAATGCTCATTTAGGTCCCCTAAACTCCGCTTTTTAGCGATGCTTTCGCCTTGCCTGCCAGCACCACAGACAGTTTTGAAATTGTCTTACTCGGCAGTCGCCTCGGTGCCTTTGTCTGCCAGTTCCATCCAGCCTGCCAGGACAGTGTAGGCCTCTTCCAGGCCCATGCGTTTTGGCGCGGAGAAGAGCTGGATGGTGACCAGGTCGCCCCAACCCTTGCGAATTTCCGACTGCACCTTGAGCAGGGTGTTCTTGGCTGCGCCGTAGGTCAGTTTGTCGGCCTTGGTCAGCAGGATGTGCATCGGCATGCCGGCTGCAACAGCCCAGTCGAGCATCAGCAGGTCGAAGTCGGTCATTGGATGACGGATGTCCATCATCAGAATCAAACCCTTCAAACTCTCGCGGCCACCGAGGTAAGCCTCAAGGTGACGCTGCCAGTGCATCTTCAACGGGATCGGTACTTTTGCGTAACCGTAGCCCGGCAGGTCGACCAGACGCCGATCTTCGTCTAGCTTGAAGAAGTTCAACAGCTGTGTGCGACCCGGGGTTTTCGAGGTGCGCGCCAGGCTGGCGTGAGTCAGGGTGTTCAGGGCGCTGGATTTGCCGGCGTTGGAACGACCGGCGAAGGCCACTTCAAAGCCCTCGTCGTCAGGGCACTGATCGACTTTGGCGGCACTGAGCATGAACGTGGACTGTTGGCACAGGCCGAGGATGGGATTCTTGAGTTGCATGGGATTTCCGATGTGGGCGGCGCCGGGATTGGGCGCGGAACGCGGTGTCGCTTCCGTTTCAGTGACGCCAGTATATAATGCCGCAGATTTTGTGTGTGCTTTGTCCCAGCGTAGGATGAAGTTCACGAGAGCGACAGACCTTGATTGCGCATTAGAACGCAGAACGCTCTCAACCCTGAAAAGGTCGTTTCAATGGCTGCTGGCTACCGGACTCTTGATGCCGCTTTACAGCGCACAGGCTACACAGGATCCGGAAGCCGTGTACAACCGTGTTTGTAGTGCCTGTCATTCCGGCCAACTGCCCTTGGCGCCAAAAACAGGCGATCAGGCAGCCTGGACGCCGAGGTTGGCGAAAGGTATGGAGACGCTGGTGCAACACGTGACCCAGGGTTTCAAGGCGATGCCGCCGCGTGGTTTGTGCATGGACTGCAGTGCCGAGGATTACCAGGCCATCATCCTTTGGATGAACGAGAGTAAACCCGGTCCATAACTCTTAACCCTTAGCCGTAGTTGGATTAGCTGATGAACAAACTGATCGTGAGTCTGCTGTTGACCGTGGGAATCTCAGGTTTCGCCCATGCTGCCGGTGATGCCGCCGCCGGGCAGGCAAAAGCCGCCGTATGCGGAGCCTGCCATGGCCCGGACGGCAACAGCATGGCACCAAACTTTCCAAAACTGGCAGGTCAAGGTGAACGCTACCTGACCAAGCAACTGCACGACATCAAGTCGGGCAAGCGCACCGTTCTGGAAATGACGGGCCTGCTGACCAACCTGAGCGATCAGGATCTGGCCGACATCGCCGCCTATTTTGCCAGCCAGAAAGGCAGCGTCGGCGCTGCTGATCCGAAGATCGTTGCTCGCGGTGAGGCGCTGTTCCGCGGCGGCAACCTGGCCAAAGGCCTGCCCGCCTGCACCGGTTGCCATTCGCCGAACGGTGCCGGTAACGCCGCTGCCGGTTTCCCGCATCTGGGTGGACAACACGCTCAATACATCGCCAAACAGCTGACCGATTTCCGCAAGGAAGAAGGCGGTCGCACCAACGACGGCGACACACTGACTATGCAGACCATTGCCAAACGGTTGAGCGACGAAGACATCGCCGCCGTCTCCAGCTACATTCAAGGTCTGCACTAAGACCCACGGATCGAGCGTTGTCGGTGAGAGATATCTCTTGCAATGTTAACGCTCGATTAATCCGCCGCAGCAAGTATAAAAAGGGTGGCTTTGGCCGCCCTTTTTTGTGGCCGCTGCCGTTACACTACAGAACTCATGCCCGCCAGGATCTGTCTGAAAACAGGTCGCGCGAGGCGACCAAAATTGTCCAGGAGTAAAGCATGCGTAATCTGATCATCAGCGCCGCTCTCGTCGCTGCCAGCCTGTTTGGCGTGACTGCCCAGGCCGCCGAAGCCCCTGCCACCCCATACGTTGAATTGGCCAACCCGGTACCGGTTGCCGAGCCTGGCAAGATCGAAGTGGTCGAGCTGTTCTGGTACGGCTGCCCGCACTGCTACGCCTTCGAGCCGGTGATCAATCCATGGGTTGAAAAACTGCCTTCCGACGTCAACTTCGTGCGCATCCCTGCCATGTTCGGCGGCCCATGGGACGCTCACGGTCAAATGTTCCTGACCCTGGAAGCGATGGGTGTCGAGCACAAGGTTCACAACGCCGTGTTCAACGCCATCCAGAAAGAACACAAGAAGCTGACCGACAAGAACGACATGGCTGACTTCCTCGCCACCCAAGGCGTGGACAAGGACAAGTTCCTCGCCACGTTCGACTCGTTCGCCATCAAGGGCCAGATCGTCAAGGCTCGTGAACTGGCCAAGAAGTATGAAATCACTGGCGTTCCAACCATGATCGTCAACGGCAAGTACCGCTTCGACATCGGCTCCGCCGGTGGTGCCGAGCAAGCCCTGCAACTGGCCGACCAACTGGTGGCCAAAGAGCGAGCGGCAACCAAGGCTGCTGCCAACTAAGCGCGGCAACTGCCATGCGCCGCTGGAAGCCTGAACGCATCGTTGGCCTGCATGATCCGCAGGTCAACGAACATCACCTGGCGTCCACGGGACTGCCAGCGGATCATCGCCTGCGTTTGCTCAGTTTCAATATCCAGGTCGGCATCAGCACTGAGCGCTATCGGCACTACCTGACCCGCAGCTGGCAGCATTTGCTGCCGCACACCGGGCGCTCAGGCAATCTGCAAAAGATCGGCGACCTGCTCGGCGACTTCGATCTGGTCGCCCTGCAGGAAGCCGATGGCGGCAGCCTGCGCTCAGGCTACGTCAATCAAGTCGAACACCTGGCCCATCTCGGCGCCTTCCCCTACTGGTACCAACAACTCAATCGCAACCTCGGCCGACTGGCTCAGCACAGTAATGGCGTGCTCAGTCGTCTGCGTCCGTGGGCGATCGAAGACCACCCGTTGCCCGGCCCGAAAGGTCGCGGTGCCATCCTGCTGCGTTTCGGCGAAGGCCCGGAAGCGCTGGTGGTGGTGATGATGCACCTGGCCCTTGGCGCGCGGGTGCGCAGCCTGCAATTGGGCTATATTCGCGAGCTGATCGGCGGCTACAAACACCAAGTGTTGATGGGTGACATGAACACCCATGCCAGCGATCTGCTACAACAGTCACCGTTACGCGATCTCGGCTTGCTGGCCCCGCAGGTGGAAGCGACATTCCCCAGCTGGCGCCCTCAGCGTTGCCTTGATCATATTTTGCTCAGCCCGACCCTGACCCTGGAAAAGGTCGAAGTGCTGGCGCAACCCATTTCCGATCACCTGCCGGTCGCGGTAGAGATTCGTCTGCCGGGTTCGCTCACGGCCGATGCATTGCCCGCGTTGAGTCCTGCCCCTCGCGGAACCCCTGAATGAGCGACGACGCCCAGCGCTGGAAAGAGAAGTACCTCAAAAGCATCGAACAACAGGACAAGCTCGAACGTCGCTGGGCCGCCCGGCTCGACTTGCTGCGTCGCGGTCTGGTGCGCAGCACGCTGGCAGCCGAAGGCACCGACCGCGTCGTTGATCAATGCATGAAAGAGATGCGCGACGTGGTGCGCACCGACGACATGGACGCCGGCCTCGCCGCCCTGTTGCCGCGTCTGGAAAAAGCCGTGCTCGATTCCGAGCAGCGCCGCGAGACCCGCATTGATCAGGTCAGCACCGCGCTGACGTCTCTGGTAACCCAGTTGCAAGCGCTGCCGCTGCCGCGAGAAGTCGCCCAGCCACTGAAGAAGTTCGCCAAGCAATTGGACAGCCGTGTAGGTCAGGCACGGGAAATGCCATTGCTGCTGAGCGAGCTGAGCAGTTTGCAGGGCAAGGCGTTGAGTCAGTTGGAAACGCCACCAGAGCCCGGACGGCCGGGATTGTTGCAGCGTCTGTTTGGCAACCGTGACAGCGACGAGGTGCCTGCGCCTGCTACGCCCGAGCACGTGGCGCCAGTCGAACAGCTGCATGTCGCTCCTGCACCTGCATCCGAACCTGTGCAAACTGCGCCTGTCGCCGTCGCTGAACCGGCGGTGGTCACTACGGTAATCAAAGACACTGCGCCAATCGCAGTAGTGGAAGTACCAGCGCCCCCAGCTCGGCCGGAAACAGACGTGGTTACCTTCGTTCCGCCGACAATCGCTACCGAAGCGGCCTTCCCGATTGAAGTGGAATCCATCGCGCCCGAGCCTGAATCCGTTGTGGCTCCAGCTCCAGCTGCGATCCCACACCCAGTCGCACCAGCCGCTTTCAACCCCGACGAATTGATCCATCCCGGCGATCCCGCGCCGCTGTTCCTCGACAGTCTGCCCCTGCCCGAGCCCATCGCTCAGGCACTGGCGGCCATCGACCCGGAGCAGTCCGAGCACGACATCCTCTTTGCCCTGCCGGATTCGCCGGAGCCGTCCTACAGCTCCGTAGCCAAACACATCGAAGATACGCTGATCGGCCTGCTCGACGACCTGACGCTGCCCGAGCGCCACCGCCCACAAGCTGAAGCCATGCGTGAAAGGCTCAAACATGGGCTCAACTGGTACGAACTGATACCGATCCTCGACGATCTGGCGACGTTGATGCTGGCAATCACCGACAGCGGCCAGCACGAGTTCGAAGCTTACCTGCAGCAACTCAACGAACGCCTCGAAGCGTTTCAGAGCAACCTGCAGGCCGCCAGCGAAGGGCATGCCGACAACAGCTCGGCGGCGCGAGCGATGGACACGCAGATCCGTGAGCAAGTCGATGGCTTGCAGACCAGCGTCCAGGAAGCAGCGGACCTGGACGACCTCAAGCAAGTGCTGGAGAACCATCTTGAAGGCTTGCTCGGCACCATGGACCAACACCAGAAGCAGCGCGATGCTCGCGAGCAGGAAGTCGCGGCACGGCTTAAAGGACTGTCCGAGCGCGTCGCGCATATGGAGCAGGAAGCGCAGGGCTTCCGCGAACACCTTGAAGAACAACGCCAGAAAGCCCTGATCGACCCGCTCACCGGTCTGCCCAACCGCGCGGCGTGGAGCGAACGTCTCGAGCATGAAATCAAGCAATGGCAGCAACACGGCAACACGTTGAGCCTGGCGATGCTCGACCTCGATCATTTCAAACGGATCAACGACAACTATGGTCACCTGGCGGGCGACAAAGTCCTGAAGATCATCGCCACCGTGCTGCGCAAACGTCTGCGCGGCTCCGACTTCATCGCCCGGTTTGGCGGCGAAGAGTTTGTTCTGCTGCTGCCGGCGACTCCGCCCGCAGTCGGTGCAAAGCTGCTGGAAACCTTGCGCGCGGCGATCGAGGCCTGCCCGTTTCACTTCAAGGGCGAGCGCGTGACCATTACCATTTCCATGGGTCTGGCGTCGTTCAGGGCGGGAGAACACAGCGATCTGGTGCTTAAAAGAGCCGATCAGGCGCTGTACAGAGCCAAAAACGCCGGACGTAATCGGGTCGAGCTGGGCTGAGCGAATTGTTCCATTTTGTTTAAATCCGCCCGCTGACCGTCTGCACGCAAGGCATTACGTTACACTGTTGCATTATTGTCTTGCGTATACTGCCTTCTGCCATGAAATTTTTTACCCTCCTCGCGTCCCTGCTCGTTCTGGCCGGTTGTGCCAGCGGCCCGCGTTATGACACCAGCCATCCTTCTGCCAATCACGACAGCCGCATCCAGTTCGTGATCGTGCATTACACCTCGGCGTCGCTTGAGCGTTCGCTGCAATTGCTGACCCACGGTGAAGTCAGCAGCCATTACCTGATCGGTGACGACAATCGCGCCACCGTCTACAAGCTGATGGACGAAAACCAACGCGCCTGGCACGCCGGCGAAAGCCAGTGGCAGGGGCGAACCTGGCTCAACTCCAGCTCGATCGGCATCGAAATTGTCAATCCGGGCTTCAAGGACACCCCGACCGGTCGCCTGTGGTTTCCCTACAGCGAAGCGCAGATTCAGGCGCTGATCGCCCTGCTCAAGGACATCAGCCAGCGCAACGGCATCAGCCCACGCCACATCATCGGTCACAGTGACATCGCACCGTTGCGCAAACTCGATCCGGGGCCACTGTTCCCGTGGAAGCGTCTCGCCGCCGAAGGCCTGGGTATCTGGCCGAACGAGCAAGCCGTGGCCCGCCAGCAAGCCCTGTTCAACGGCGGTGAACTGCCGAGCATCAGCTGGTTCCAGGCTCAACTGGCCCACCTTGGTTACGACACGCCGCAAACCGGCGAACTGGATGTCGCCACGCGCCATGTGCTCGCGGCATTCCAGATGCACTTTCGCCCGGCGCGTTTCGACGGCACGCCGGACGCACAAACGGCGGCGCTGCTGCTGGTACTCAATCAGACAAAATAATGACGCCCGCCCGACGGTCAGGGCGAAATTGCAATCAGCAGCTATAACTCATTGGTAATTCTTCGGATATTCCATGATGGTTGCTACCCGAGCGACGCTGCGTAGCTGGTTTTATCGCCCCTGGTTTTTGGCGATGATCGCGGCTGTCCTCAGTGCCAGCCTGCTGATCGCTGGCGGAATGTTCGTGGCGATGCATCAGGTCGAGCAAAACGAAAGCCAGGCCATGAACGCACAGGGCGAACGATTCCTCGCCCGCCTCGAACAATTGTTCGGCCAGTTGCGCGAAAGCCTCGATGATCTTGAAGCCCAGCCCCTGCGCAGTTGCGATGACGAAATGATCACGACGCTGCGGCAAGTCACCTTCAACTATCGTTTCGTCTATGAAGCCGCTTACATGGACGCCTCGCGTACTTGCTCCAACCGTCCGCGCCAGGAAGGCATGTCGGTTAACCGCGCGCCAGATATCAGAGGCCCGACCTACAGTTACTGGCTGAACACCACCACCGAGCCCGATGAAAACCGCGCCGCGCTGATGCTTGGACGCGGCAACTTTCGTGTCGCCACCTCGCGCGGGCATTTGACCGACATGGTCGATCTGTCGCCCGGCAGCAGTCTGCTGGTGGTGCTGGATCATGGCACCCGGGCGATTCCGGTACTTGGCGCAGAACAGGCGTGGCCCCCGAGCGAACACTGGCCGCCGAAAAGCCGCGACGCCTTGCAAGTCACCCAGACCCGACTGATCTATCGCATGCCCACCAACAACCCGGAATATCAGCTGGTGCTGATTACGCCGCGTACCGGCATGCACATACCCGCCATCTGGTGGTGGATGATTCCGGCCTGCCTGGTGCTTGGCGCCTTCGTCGGTTTCGTCGTGTTTCTACTGGTTCGCCAGCGCCAGTCACTGGACGCTGAACTGCACGGCGCCATTCGCCGTGGCGAATTGCAGGTGCTCTATCAGCCGATCTTTGACCTCGACAGCCGCAACTGCGTCGGCGCCGAGGCGTTGCTGCGCTGGCGCCGTCCGGACGGTACGCTGACCAGCCCCGACCTGTTCATTCCCATGGCGGAAAATACCGGACAGATTCGCCAGATGACCGACTTCGTCCTGCAGCGCTTGCTGGAACAATTGGGGCCGGTGTTGCGTGCCAATCCGCAGTTGTATATCTCGGTCAACCTCGCCGCCTGTGATGTGATGGTGCCGCGTATCGGTCAGGTCATGGCGCGTCTGTTGGCACTGCATCGGGTCGCGGCGCGGCAGATTGCCTTCGAAGTCACTGAACGCGGCTTGATTGATGTGGTGGTCGCGCGGGAAAACCTGCAAGCGCTACGCGATGTCGGCCATCAGGTGCTGATTGACGACTTCGGCACCGGTTATTGCAGCCTCGCCTACCTGCAAACACTGCCGGTGGACTGCCTGAAAATCGACAAGGCGTTCATCGACGCTCTCGGCCATGACGCTGCCAGCAGTGGCGTCGCACCGCACATCATTCACATGGCGCAGGCATTGGACCTGAAGGTGATTGCCGAGGGGATCGAGCTTGAGTCGCAAGCCGAATTGCTCAGCAGCGAAGGGGTGAAATTCGGTCAGGGCTGGTTATTCGCCCACGCCCTGAGCGCGGTGCAGTTTATCGAGCTGATCACTCGTGGGCGGCGCCTCGCCGGTCGCCGGCTGGATGACGAGGCCTAAACCGCCAGCGCCATATAAAACTGCGTGCCCTGCCCCGGCCGTGAATAAACCCCCATTCGCCCGCCATGCAGCTGGACGATTTCCTTGCACAGCGCCAATCCCAGCCCGGCGCCGCCCTTTTTGCGCCCGACTTGCACAAACGGTTCGAAGATCCGCCCTTGCTGGCCGTAGGCAATGCCTTCGCCGTTGTCTTCGACGCTGATGATCACCCGCTCGCCGTGGCGACGTGCCTGCAAGCGGATCTGGCCGTCGCGGGCGGTATGCCGTAGGGCGTTGTCGATCAGGTTGTCGAGAACCCGATCCAGCTGCGCCTGATCCGCCTGCAAGCGCGGCAGCGGCCCCTGCACTTCGACGTTCAAGGCGATGCCTTTGGCCTCGGCCGTCTCGGCAAAGCGCAACTGTGCCTGCTCCAGCAAATCCTCGATGGAACACGGCGCCAGCGCCAGTTTCTGCAAGCCGTTCTGGTAACGCGAAAAGTTGAGCAAGTCGTTGATCAACTGCATCAGGCGCTGCATTTCTTCGTTCACGGTGTCGAGCAGGTCCGCTTCGCGGGAATCCGCGGCAAACTTCGCCCGTTCACGGAACAGACCGAACGCCATGTGCATGCCGGTGACCGGCGTGCGTAGCTCATGTGAGGCGCGCAGGACGAACTCGCTGCGCACCCGTTCGAAGGCACGCTGCTCAGTCACATCGTGCAGCACCATCACCGCCCCGAGTATGTGGCCCTGCGTGTGGCTGACCGGCGTCAGGCTGTAAGTCAGCAGGCGGGATTCGCCGTCGACTTCGATGCTCAGGTCCTCCGGCGCCCGCTCCAGGGTGCCGCCGCGCAACACCAGTTGCAGTTGCGCATCCAGCTCCGGCCGTTCGAGTGCCGCGCCCAGGCCTTGACCGAGACGATCGTCGTCCCAGCCCAATTGGCGCTGGGCCACCGGGTTGAGGTGTTCCAGATGCCCCTGGCGGTCAATCATCAACAAGCCGTCGTCGATGCTGTCGAGCACCGCTTGCAAGCGTTGCTGTCCGGCGAGCAACTCATCGACGTTGGTTGCCTGATGCTCGCGCAACGCTTCGGCCATCAGCCCGAACCGCTTGGTCAGCTGATTCATTTCCATCGCCGAGGAAATCGGCAGGGTCACTTCGAAATTGCCTTGGCCGATGTTGTCCGCCGCATGGGCCAGCGCCTCGATCGGCGCACCAAAACGCCGGGCAATGCCGTGGGCCGTGACAAAACCGATAATCAGCACAGCCAACCCGACCAACCCGAGCAGGCCAGCCACCAAAAGCGCCCGGTCGCGTGCGTCATGCTGCACCGCGTTGATATTGTCGAGTGCATGCTTGTGCTCGGCAATCAGCCCGTTGCGCAACGTGTTGAAGCGTTCACGGAAGTCGGCATTGCTGCTCAACGAAGTGGCCGGATCACGGGACAGGTCGAACGCCTGCAGAAAACTCAGATAATCCGCCTTGGCCTGACTGAAACCATACAAGCGGCCATCGCCCTCCTGCTCCTGGGCAATACCTTCGTCGAGGAGTTGAAAGTAATGCTGCTTGGAGGCCTCGAACGCGACGGGGTCAGGCTTTTCCGCGAGCATGATGATCAGTTGATCACCCAACGTCTGGCGCAGCTTGAGCCCCAGATCGAGGGTGACGAAGTTGCTGCGCACCAGCGCTTCCTGGGTTCCGGCCATTTGCATCACACTGACCAGCCCGAGCAACAGCCCCAGCAAAGCCACGGTGATCAGTGCGGAAATACTCAGGAACAACCGGGTCCGCAACTTCATCGCCAGTTTCATCGTTGGGCGCTCACAGGTTGTACTGCTTGCGCTTGCGATACAGGGTCGAGGCGTCGATGCCCAGGGTTTTCGCGGCTTGATCCAGAGTGCCGGCGGTGGCAAGGACGGCACCGATGTGGGCCTTTTCCAACTCGTCGAGACTCAGTGCTGCGCCGACCCGTGGCGCGTTGTTGGCCGGTTGTTCGGCCATGCCGAGGTGGCTGATTTCTACCCGTTCCTGCGGACAGATGATGCTTGCCCGCTCGACCACGTTGCGCAGCTCACGAATGTTACCGGGCCAGCGGTAGCCGAGAAGCGCCTCGCGGGCCTCGTCGCTAAAACCCCGCGCCGGGCGCGCATACTCTTTGACGAAGCGGGCGAGAAAGCGGTCGGCCAAGGTCAGAATGTCTTCGGCACGTTCACGCAATGGCGGCAGGTGCAGAGTGATGACGTTCAGGCGATAGAGCAGGTCTTCACGGAAGCGACCGTCACGGACCATGTCTTCGAGATTGAGGTTGGTCGCCGCGAGGATGCGCACATCGGCGCGACGGGTTACCGGATCACCTACCCGCTCGTATTCCTTGTCCTGAATGAAACGCAGCAACTTGGGTTGCAAGGTCAGTGGAAAATCGCCGATCTCGTCGAGAAACAGCGTGCCGCCATCAGCTTGGTTAACCCGGCCCAAGGTGCTTTCGCTCGCGCCGGTAAATGCACCGCGGCTGTGGCCGAACAACTCGCTTTCCATCAGTTCGGCAGTCAACGACGGGCAGTTGATGGTCACGCAGGATTTCTTCTCACGCTTGCTCCAGCCGTGAATCGCTCGGGCCAGCTCGCCTTTACCGGTGCCGGACTCGCCGAGAATAAGAATGTTGGCGTCAGTGCTCGCCACCTGGCGGGCGGTCTCCAATACGACTTTCATTGCCGGGCTGTGGGAATCGAGGCCGTCCTTCGGTTTGCGGATCTCGCCCTCCAGCGCTTCGAGGCGCGCCGAGAGTTGACGCACTTCCAGTTGCTTGGCCGTTGCCAGACGCAGTTGGTCAGGGCTGCATGGCTTGACCAGATAGTCGGCGGCGCCAGCCTGGATCGCATCCACGGCGGTATCGACAGCCGAATGCGCGGTGACAATCACCACGCGCATCCACGGCGCCTGAATACGCATTTGCGCCAGTACGTCGAGGCCGTTGTCCTCGCCCAGACGTAAATCAAGGAAGCACAGGTCGAACACCTGGCGTTGCAGCAGTGCGTCGGCCTGGGCCGCGCTATTGGCGGTGGCCACCGTATAACCTTCGTCTTCGAGGCAATAACGGAAGGTTCGCAGGATGGCGGATTCATCATCCACCAGCAGAATGCGGCCTTGATGCTCAGTGGCAGATTCCATTTTTCCTACGCTCCATAAAGATTGGTCTTGGGTTAGTCCCGGAAAAATCGGGCAAGTTGCATGGTTGATTCTGAACGATGCCAGCCATAGGAGGGTAGCTCTCTCCTGCCTTTACGGCTAATCCACTGATTTTGTTGAGTTTTTAAACAAAGGCCGATTTGCAGGGCATTCCCTGCGTACTTTTCTGACATCCGTGCCCCGCTCTCAATTCCATAAGAATGAATTCTCCTACGAAATAATCGTGCATTCCGCACGACCCTGAATGACCCATCGTGCAGGATGCGTCGCAAACATTTTTTATCACTCATATAACTCGTTGATTTTATTGAATATTTTTTAGATAAAAAACTGGCATGCAGGCTGCAATACCTTATTCAGCCCGGGCAGATCAGCACTGCCCCAACCGAATAAGAGTGAGGAACCCAGGATGACTCGCCAACGTGCCGCCCAAGTGCGTATCTCGCCACTGCATATCCAGCAAGGTCTGTTTGGCGTACTTGCGCTGTTGATCACCCTGATCGCGTGCCAGCAATACCTGAGCTGGGAAAACAGCCAGAAGCCTGAGCCGCTGATCTCGATGCAGCACAGCACGCAGAAGCACTTCAGCGCCGTCAGCAGCAGCCAGGCCGAAAGCGCCTCGATGCGCATGATGGACGTCGATCAAGCGCAACCACTGGACGAGATGCCACGTGAAGAGCGCTGGGTTTTCTGACTGATTGAACAGATTCGGGCGCGATGCGCCAGAACTCGCAGCATCCCTAAATAGAGAAGTAAGGAGAATCACCATGTTGAGCTGGGCAATTACATTCTTGATCATTGCCATCATCGCTGCAGTACTGGGCTTCGGTGGTATCGCGGGCACCGCCACGGGTATCGCCAAGATTCTCTTTGTCGTGTTCCTGGTGATGTTCATCGCTTCCTTCTTCTTTGGCCGTCGCGGCCGAGGTTAACGATGAGTGCGTTAAAGACACTGGCAGCCGCCCTGCTTCTGGGCGGTAGTGCCATGGCGATGGCGGCCAATGACGGCCAGACGCGGGTCAACGAACTGTTGAGTTCCGACCCGCAATACCGGGAAACCTGGGAAGGCGTGGTGAAGAAGGAAGAACGCCTGCCGGAATGGGTGATGAACCTGTCCGGTACGCCGGACCAACAGATGAATGCCGTGACTGAAGATGGCGACAAGTATCTGGTCGGGCCGCTCTGCGAATCGCAGGACAAGTGCCTCAATCACCGCTTGATCGTCGCGTTCAGTTTCGACAAGAAGGACGCTTACGCCATGCTCGTCGATGTGCCTGAAGGATTGCCGGCGGACAAGTCGCCAACGCGACATGCCACTTACCGCTTCCTCGGCAAACCCGATCAGGGCATGCAGGATCTTTTGATGGAAACCCTGAAGAAAGATCCGAAGTGGTACTGATTCGAACATGAAGGCAGCAGCCCTGCTGCTTTCCATTGCGCCCACCCGAGGAAGGCGAGCGCATGACCAAGGGGCCGGGACGTTCTGACTGTTTCAGGGTCGGAGTGACCTACGGGCACAAGGAGTGCCTGCGATGAGGGCCGGGTCAGGGTAAAAGCTGCGCCGCAGGTTCGCCGACCCACAGCGGTTCGACGGACTTGCGCTGAGCTTTTCGCCAAGCCAAAACATTGATCCAGAGCGCTCCGCTCTTCTTTTTATCGCTCACACTGCGCGCGAAAAACATTTCGCGGTGTTTCCGGGCGACCGTATATCGACAAAGAGACCGTTTAAACAGTGGGACTTCTACTCTCTCCGCGTAGGCTTTTTCCTTAATTTCCAGTCGATTTTTCTCGTTCAAAAAATAACCAACCTACGCTGTAATGGCCGGTTAACGGCACTTATGCCGGCTGAAATGTCACAATCGAACCGGTTGGGACGCCAGTTTCAATTAAAAAAGCTCATGCCGATTCGGCATAGGGTAGGCGTTTACGGCATTAGACGGCGCAACCTTGCATCGGAATAGTTGCGCCTTTTTTCGCCTGCCGAAGAGCCGTAAACACTCGCTTCGGGGCACCTTATACGGAGGCAGATGCACAGACTTTTCCGCTAAAGAGCGTTCCAGTTCCTGCATGTGCCTGAGTCAAACGCAAGTAAGGGTAAAGATAATGAAGAAGGCAAAACTCAGCCTCGCCTGGCAGATCCTCATCGGTCTGGTTCTAGGGATTGCAATTGGTGCGTTGCTCAACCATTTCAGTGCCGAGAAGGCTTGGTGGATCAGCAACGTCCTGCAACCGGCAGGCGATATCTTTATCCGTCTGATCAAGATGATCGTGATCCCGATCGTCATCTCCTCCCTCATCGTCGGCATCGCCGGCGTGGGCGACGCCAAGAAGCTCGGGCGTATCGGCCTGAAGACGATCATCTATTTCGAGATCGTCACCACCATCGCCATCGTCGTCGGCCTGCTGCTGGCCAACCTGTTCCATCCTGGAACCGGCATCGACATGAGCACGCTGGGCACGGTGGATATCTCCAAGTACCAGGCGACTGCCGCCGAGGTACAGCATGAACACGCGTTCATCGAGACCATCCTCAACCTGATCCCGTCGAACATCTTCGCGGCCATGGCCCGCGGCGAAATGCTGCCGATCATCTTCTTCTCCGTGCTGTTCGGTCTCGGTCTGTCGAGCCTGCAGTCGGACCTGCGCGAACCGCTGGTAAAGATGTTCCAGGGCGTTTCGGAGAGCATGTTCAAAGTCACCCACATGATCATGAACTACGCCCCTATCGGTGTATTCGCCCTGATCGCGGTGACCGTCGCCAACTTCGGCTTCGCTTCCCTGCTGCCGCTGGCCAAACTGGTGATCCTGGTTTACGTCGCCATCGCCTTCTTCGCCTTCGTGGTACTGGGCCTGATCGCCAAGCTGTTCGGCTTCTCGGTGCTCAAGCTGATGCGCATCTTCAAGGATGAGCTGGTGCTGGCCTACTCCACCGCCTCCTCGGAAACCGTGCTGCCGCGCGTGATCGAGAAGATGGAAGCCTACGGCGCGCCGAAAGCCATCTGCAGCTTCGTGGTGCCGACCGGTTACTCGTTCAACCTCGACGGTTCGACCCTGTACCAGTCCATTGCGGCGATCTTCATTGCCCAGCTGTACGGCATCGACCTGTCGATCAGCCAGCAACTGCTGCTGGTCCTGACCCTGATGGTCACCTCCAAAGGCATCGCCGGCGTACCGGGCGTTTCCTTCGTGGTGCTGCTGGCGACTCTGGGCAGCGTTGGTATTCCGCTGGAAGGCCTGGCGTTCATCGCCGGTGTCGACCGCATCATGGACATGGCCCGTACCGCACTGAACGTGATCGGCAACGCCCTCGCCGTGCTGGTCATCGCACGCTGGGAAGGCATGTACGACGACGCCAAGGGCGAGCGCTACTGGAACTCCCTGCCGCACTGGCGCAGCAAGGAAAAGCTGCCGGCTGGCGAGATTTCCAAGAACTGACATAAATCTTGTAGGAGTGAGCCTGCTCGCGATGAGGGCCGTACATTCAACATCTCTGTTGCTTGATACACCGCCATCGCGAGCAGGCTCACTCCTACAGTGGACCGAGTCAGCCAAACGAACCCCGGAGAAATCCGGGGTTTGTCGTTTCTGGCGACCCCGCTATCATTCGCCGCATTCTTCGGGGGATTTGACTGATGCTTAATGGCCTGTGGCTTGGCTTCTTCATCGTGGCAGCCGTGTCGGCGCTGGCGCAGTGGCTGATCGGCGGCAACGCCGGGATTTTCGCGGCGATGGTGGAAAGCATTTTTGCCATGGCCAAGCTCTCGGTCGAAGTCATGGTACTGCTGTTCGGCACCCTCACCCTCTGGCTGGGCTTCCTGCGCATTGCCGAGAAGGCCGGCATTGTCGAATGGCTGGCCAAGGTACTCGGCCCGCTGTTCCTGCGGCTGATGCCGGAAGTCCCGCCCGGTCACCCTGCCCTCGGCCTGATCACCCTGAACTTCGCCGCCAACGGCCTCGGCCTGGACAACGCCGCCACGCCCATCGGCCTGAAAGCCATGAAGGCGCTGCAGGAGCTCAATCCCAGCGCCACGGTCGCCAGCAACGCACAAATCCTCTTCCTGGTGCTCAACGCCTCGTCGCTGACCCTGCTGCCGGTGACGATCTTCATGTACCGCGCTCAGCAAGGCGCGCCGGACCCGACACTGGTGTTCCTGCCGATTCTGCTGGCGACCAGTTGCTCGACCATCGTCGGCTTCCTTTCGGTGGCGTTCATGCAGCGCCTGCGGATCTGGGATCCGGTGGTGCTGGCGTATCTGATTCCCGGCGCCCTCGCCCTTGGTGGCTTCATGGCCCTGCTGGGCACCCTTTCAGCCACCGCGCTGGCGGGATTGTCGTCGATCCTCGGCAATCTCACGCTGTTCGGCTTGATCATGCTGTTTCTGATCATTGGTGCCTTGCGCAAAGTGAAGGTCTACGAAGCGTTCGTCGAAGGCGCCAAGGAAGGCTTCGATGTGGCGAAGAATCTGCTGCCGTATCTGGTGGCGATGCTTTGTGCCGTAGGCGTATTGCGCGCATCCGGGGCACTGGATTTTGGTCTGGACGGCATTCGTCATCTGGTCGAATGGGCCGGTTGGGACACGCGCTTCGTCGACGCCTTGCCGACGGCAATGGTCAAACCGTTCTCCGGCAGCGCCGCGCGGGCGATGCTGATTGAAACCATGAAGACTTCAGGCGTCGACAGCTTTCCGGCGCTGGTCGCGGCAACAGTGCAGGGCAGTACCGAGACGACGTTCTATGTGCTGGCGGTGTATTTCGGCGCGGTGGGGATTCAGCGGGCGCGGCATGCGGTGGGGTGTGCGTTGTTGGCGGAGTTGGCCGGGGTCTTGGGTGCTATCGGCGTCTGCTACTGGTTCTTCGGCTAACCACAAAATAAAACTGTAGGAGTGAGCCTGCTCGCGATAGCGGTCTATCAGTCACTATCATCGGCGACTGTCACTCAGCTATCGCAAGCAGGCTCACTCCTACAGGGATTGTGGTGAATCAGGGGTTCTGCGGGGCGAGTTTCTGGCCTTGGTCGACGGTCCACGCGACGACTTTTGCAGTGAGGCGATCACTGGCCTGACCAAACCCGGCGACCACCGCCGGAACCTGCACATCGCTCAACGGCTGGCGCTCTTCAAAGCGCCGACTGGCGAGTATCCGCTGGTCATAACCACGCACAATCAATGCATCCAATCGCACCACGACACTGGCCTGCGTGCCCTGATACTCAGTCTGAAACGCCTGCAAATTCCCGCCCAATTCCAGATCCGCCGCAAAATTGCTGTCATCGGTACTCAGCAACGTCACCCGGCCATCACGCGCAAACCCGTCCAGCAAGCGATTGCGCAGCAGCACCGGCGCCGGATCGCTCCAGCGCGAAGCCTTGTAGCTGCTGATCACGTCGCCTTGCGGGATGACAGCGATGTTCGGCCGGTTCAACGCTTCGCTGGCCTGTAATTTATTCAGCCGTAGCGACCAGTGTTGCGGCGCCGCTGAACTGGCCGAGGCGGGCGCCTGAGTGGCCGGCAGGCGATAGACATCCGCCGGTTCCGACTTGGGCAGAATCGAGCACGAACTGATCAGCACAAAACCGGCGAGGAGGGCGAGGCGAGTCAGCTTCATGGCGTGAACTCCTTGTTCTTGTCACTGCCCAGCAGGTAACCGCTGGGGTTGGCCTCCAGACGTTGAGAGATGGCGCGCAGCGAAGTCAGGGTTTCGCGCAGTTCGCGAATCGCCGGGGCCAGGCCGTTGAGGCCCTGCATGCCGTTGTCGAGAGAGTTCTGATTCTTGCTCAGCAAGGTATTGATCGTGGCGCTGCTCTGCTCCAGCGACTTCATCGCCTGTTCGGCACTGCCCAGCGCTTGTTTGCCCTGATCGTTGAGCAGGCCGTTGGCGTTGCGCATCAACGCCGAAGTCTGTTCGAGCATGCTGCCGGCCTGTTTGCCGACTGTCGCCAGTTGCTGCATGGCCTGACGCAGATCGCCACGTTGGTCATTGATCGAGCCGGTGGTCTGCTCCAGATGCGCCAGGGTTTTGCTCACGCGCTCGACGTTCTCGGCGGAGAACATCTGATTGGCGTTACCCAGCAAAGAACTGATGCCGCTCATCAAGTCGTTGCTGTCATTGAGCAGTCGCGAAATAGGCGAGGGCGAAGCGACAATGATCGGCAGCTTGCCGTCGTGGCCCTTGAGCTGCGGACTGTCTGGCGTGCCACCGCTTAGCTGGATGATCGAGGTTCCGGTAATCCCGGCCAGCGCCAGTTTGGCCTGGGTGTCTTCCTTGACCGGCGTGTCGCCGCCCAGCCGAATCCGCGCCAGCACCCGGCGGGGATCCTTGGGGTCGAGGCGCAGGCTGACCACGTCGCCGACCTTGATGCCGCTGTACTGCACCGGGCTGCCTTTGGACAGACCGCTGACCGCCTCGTTGAAGACGATTTCGTAATCCTTGAACTCGGTGTCGACGCTGGACTTGGCCAGCCACAGGCCGAAGAGCAGGGCGCCCGCCACGACAATAACCGAGAACAGGCCAATCAACACATGATGGGCTCGGGTTTCCATGTCAGACCTCGTTGAGCAATTTGGCGGCGTCCAGCGCCGAGCGGCCGCGCGGGCCGTGGAAGTATTCGTGAATCCACGCGTCATCCGTTTCCGAAACGACGTCGATGGGGCCGGCGACCAGCACTTTCTTCTGTGCCAGCACCGCCACGCGGTCGGTGATGGTGTAGAGCGTGTCGAGGTCGTGGGTCACCAGAAACACGCTTAGGCCCAGCGCATCGCGCAGAGTCAGGATCAGTTGATCGAACTGTGCCGCGCCAATCGGATCGAGGCCGGCGGTCGGTTCATCGAGAAACAGGATGTCCGGGTCCAGCGCCAGCGCCCGGGCCAGCGCCGCACGCTTGATCATGCCGCCGGACAGCGACGCCGGGTACTTGTCCGCCGCCGACAGCGGCAGCCCGGCCAGCGCCAGTTTGACTGCCGCCAGATGTTCGGCGTCCTCGCGGCTGAGGCCGGCGTGTTCGATGAGGGGCAGGGCGACGTTCTCGGTGACGGTCAGCGACGAGAACAACGCGCCTTTCTGGAACAGCACGCCAAAGCGCCGTTCGACCAGCGAACGCTCATGCTCGGACAGGCTCGGCAGGTTTTGTCCGAAGACTTTGACCACGCCCTCGCTGGGCCGGCGCAGGCCGACGATACTGCGCAGCAACACCGACTTGCCGCTGCCGGAGCCGCCGACCACGGCGAGGATTTCGCCCTTGTACAAATCCAGATCGAGGTTTTCGTGCACGCTCTGGCTGCCAAAGCGATTGCACAGGCCACGGACTTCAATCACCGCCTCCGAGGGCGCGCGGGGTAGACGACTCACCAGCCCATCTCCATGAAGAACAGCGCGGCCACCGCGTCGAGCACGATCACCACGAAAATCGACTGCACCACCGCCGAGGTGGTGTGGGCGCCGACCGATTCGGCGCTGCCGCTGACCTTGAAACCTTCCAGACAGCCAATCGTCGCAATGAGGAACGCAAAGATCGGGGCTTTCACCAGCCCCACCAGAAAGTGCTGAATGCCGATGTCGGCTTGCAGCACCGAGAGGAACATTGCCGGCGAAATTCCCAGCGACACCGCGCAGACCACACCGCCGCCAATGATCCCGCAGAGCATCGCCAGAAACGTCAGCATCGGCAGCGCCACCAGCATCGCCAGCACCCGTGGCACCACCAGCAACTCGACGGGGTCGAGGCCCAGTGTGCGAATCGCGTCGATCTCTTCGTTGGCCTTCATCGAGCCGATCTGTGCGGTGAAGGCACTGGCAGTGCGCCCAGCCATCAGGATCGCGGTCAGCAACACGCCGAACTCACGCAAAAACGAGAATCCGACCAGGTCCACGGTAAAAATCGTCGCGCCGAAACTGGCCAGCACCGTCGCGCCGAGAAAAGCCACCACGGCGCCGACCAGAAAGGTCAGCAACGCCACAATCGGTGCGGCATCGAGACCGGTCTGTTCAATGTGGGCAATCATTGGCGTGATCCGCCAGCGCTTGGGCCGGAACAGTCCACGGGCAATGGTTTCGAGGATCAGGCCGATGAAACCCAGCACTTGCAGGGTGTCCTGCCAGACCGTATCGACGGCACGACCGATGCGCGTCAGCAGTTGCACGCTGACGCTGACTTCCGGCTCTTTGACCGGCACGCAGAAATCGGTCAGTGAGCGATACACCGTTTGCAGCAGGGCGCGGTCGGCCTGGGAAATCGTGCAATCGGGGTGTTCGGCGGATTTGCCGAGGCGCTCTGAGCCGAGCAGTTCCACCAGCAAGGAAGCGCCAGCGGTGTCGAGGGCGCCGAGACCGTTAAGGTCGATCGAGGTAGTGGTGTCATATTGGCCGTGGAGCTTTTCGGTCAGGTGCTTGAGCTCGGCGTAATGGGCAAGCGTCCAGTCCCCGGACACCCGCAGGCGGGCAGGGCTGATCGATGTATCCAGTTGGGCACTGCCGGTGATCGAGCTGCTGGTCATAAGCTCCGTGCTTTTTCGGCTAAATACGCTGGCATACGTAATAGCACGAACCCGATTACTTTTCTTTGATCGCTGTGCTGTCCGTCACTTCAAAACGCAGCACGCCGATCACCTGGCCGTCCTCGGTGAGCACCCGGACTTGCCATTTGCCCGCCGGGTTGCCGGGGAAATTCTGCTTGTGCGTCCACGCCCGGTAGCCTTCCTTGCGTCCGCCGTGGATGTCGAGGGCGATGCGGTCGACCTCTTTTCCGTTGAACTGCCAGACGTGATAAATCCGCTCATCGAGCCCGCGCGGCGCATTGATCGCGGTGTAGGCGTAGAGCCCGCCGTTGCGGATCTGCTCGGCGCTGACCGTATCGAGGCTGGCGCCGGGGGTGCGATCCTGCAACTGCGTACTGATCGCCACGTCAGTCATCCACAGCGTTGCCGGCGGCACCCACGAACGCAATACCCAACCGACGCCGCCAATGCCAATGGTGATGCTGAGAATCGCCAGCGCGTTACGCACCGTGCGGATCGGGAAAATCGACGCCAGGCTCGGGAACGACAACAACACGGCAATGCCCAGTGCCCATTTGAAACTCTGCGCGGTGGTCAGGTGCATGATCACCGGCAGCGCGGTGAGCAGGGCGGCGAACAGGGTCAGGGTGTGCAACGCGAGAAACGCCCAGCGCCGTGGCGCCAGCCATTTGTAGTAAAGCGGATCGACGATGGAGATCAGTGCAGCGACGCTGAGCAGGCCGGTGAAAATCAGCTGGCCGCTGTTCCACGTCGTGGTGATGAAGAAGAACGGCAGAACGAAAAAAAGGCTTTCCTGATGGATCATCTGCGTCGCGTAACGCAGCAACGGCTGGGGGATTTCCCGTTTGAACACGCGGGTGAACAGGCCGGTCAGGGTGTTTTCCAGCATCAGCCAGATCCAGCTGAGCAGCATGATGATGGTGATCCAGCTCGCCAGCCCCTGCTGGCGGTCGACCAGAATGAAACTGCCGACCCCGGAGATGAAACCGCCAAGCGCAATGACCCCCGGATAGCGCTTCATCAGTTCGAGGATGCGCTGGATCAGGAGCTGTATTTTCGGCATGTCGGGGTTCACAACGCTGTAGGAAAAATCCCAGAAAGGTTAACGCCGCCGGGCCCCTGTGGCGAGGGGATTTATCCCCAATCGGCGGCGCAGCCGTCGCAAATCCTGCACATGCGTTTTGTCTGGAGGAACGGGTTTGTCGGGGTTGGGGCCGCTGCGCAGCCCATCGGGGATAAATCCCCTCGCCACAGGAACCTCATCATCACAACAGGGGTATTCCATGTAGGAGCTGCCGAAGGCTGCGATCTTTTGATCTTCAAGCTCGTTTGCGATGCAACCGCCAGCCAATCAGCCCCAGCAACACCACACCCAATCCACCCGCCACCAGCCACAACACCTGATCATCACTGATCAACGGCTTCTCGATCCGCAGATACCCCGGTTGCAGCAACAATTCCCGCATGGCCTTGTTCGCCGTCTCCAGTGTCACGCCTTGCAGCTCCCGCGCCGGGTTGGCGAAGCGGCCATCCTCGTAATCTCCCAGCGCGCTCCAGTAGTAATCGGCCATCGCGCTGTTGCCCTGTACGGCCCAGGCCTGATGGGCAATGGCAGCTTGTTTGATCCGGGCGAAGGTGTCGGCGTCGAGGCCGTTTTTCAGCAGATCGGCCTTGAGGTCTTCCAGCACTTGAATGGCTTCGTCGACGTCATCGCGATCCAGATCGGCATTCAGGCTCATGAAGCCGACGCCGCCAAACACTTCACGCTCGGCCCACGGCCCGTAGGACAAGCCATGGTTCAGGCGGATTTGTCGGTAAAGCGCCCAGTCGAGGTAGTCCTTGAGGATGTCGAAGGTTTCGTCGTACTGATCGTCCAGCACCGGCTCCGGCACCAGCCAGTGCAGCTTGGCGCTGTCGCCGATAAAACCACGGGTGAGGGTGCGTTCATGGGCGGCACTGGTGCGGATGTCCGGCAACGCTCGGTGCTCGCTCGGGTCAACCGCTTCGAGCGCGCCCCAGGTGCGTTCCAGATAGGCCGGCAGCAGTTTGTCGAGCTCACCGACGACGATCAGGGTCATGTTATTCGGCGCGTACCAGGCCTTGCGCACCTTCTCCAGTTGTTCCTGGGTCAGATGGCCAACCTCGGCGCGCTGCGGGCATTTCAGGCCCAGCTCCACGGCAAGTTGATTGCTCGCCGTGTGGCCCAGGTCCTGGCGATCGAGAAAGCGTTGCAGGCGCGTGTAATGGCCGCCGTCCTCGCGTTCGACCACGCGTTTGGCGGCGTTGATGGCGTTGTCGTCGATGCGCGTCTGGGTCAGCAGATCGAGCAACAGATCGAGCACCTTGCGCTGGTTTTTCGCCGGGGCCTCGATAACGAACGTGGTGTCGGCGTTGCTGGTAAAAGCATTCCATTCACCGCCGAGCGCTTGCATGCGCTCTTCCAGGCCACCTTCGCCGGTGGCGTCGATGCCGCTGAACAGCAAGT
Organism: Pseudomonas sp. TH06; assembly: GCF_016651305.1. Taxonomy (GTDB): domain Bacteria; phylum Pseudomonadota; class Gammaproteobacteria; order Pseudomonadales; family Pseudomonadaceae; genus Aquipseudomonas. The sequence goes on from NZ_JAEKEC010000001.1 coordinate 1,441,121, forward strand.
GTTCAAGCAGATGCGGCAGCTCTTTTTCATCGCAGTCAAAATCGTCGAGACCGACGCCAACCACCAGCCGGATCGCCACATGCCCGCGTTCCGTGCCGGGTTTGAGCAACAACTGCAAACCGTTGGGCAGCGCATAACCTTCGACCTGGAAACGATCCAGGGCAAAGGCGGGCAGGGAACCGAGCAACAGACAGGCGAACAACAGGCAACGCATAACAGGCTTCCATACGGCTGATTTGGAGATCCGTGTCGTCAGTCAGGACCCCATCGCGAGCAGGCTCACTCCTACTTTTGGAATGCGTCCCCCTGTAGGAGTGAGCCTGCTCGCGATAGCGGCCTGAAGGCTGAATCAATGTAACTGACTAAACCCAGCCGCAGACGTTCAAGGCGAATGCGTGATGTCGGCAATATCGTCCGCCGCCAGCGCGCCGGTATCCGTCGTTTCCAGCACCACATACGCGCTGCTGCAAAACAGCGAGTTAAGCCGTTTCATGTCCGCAATCAATTCCAGGTGCAGCGAACTGGTCTCGATACTCTGCACGATCTTACGTTGCAAGCGACTGACATGCGCATGGGCCAAACGGCGTTCCTGTGCGCGAAAACGACGTTTTTCACGGAGCAATTGCCGGGCGCTTTCCTTGTCGCCGCTGAGAAATACCGACAGGCCCAGGCGCAAATTGGCGGTCAGTTGCTGCTGCAACCCGGCCAGATCCTCCAGCCCCTCTTCGGAAAACGAACGGCGCTGGGATGTCTTCTGCTGCTGGATCTTGCGCAGCATGCGTTCGATCAGATCACTGGCCAGTTTCAGGTTGATCGCCAACTCGATGATCTCGGCCCAGCGCCGACTGTCCTGCTCGCCGAGGTCCTCGCGGGGCATCTGCGCCAGATACAGCTTGATCGCGCTGTACAGCGCTTCGACGTCATCGGTCAGCCGGCGCATTTCCTGGGTAACGGCGGTCTGCTTGCCACGCAGCACATCAAGCGTCGCGTCGAGCATGTTGTCGAGCAGATCGCCCATGCGCAGGGTTTCCCGCGCAGCGTTGGCCAGGGCCAGGCTCGGTGTGACCAATGCGGTCGCATCAAGGTGACGCGGTTTGGCGGTGCCGTTGACCTCCGGACGCTCCGGCAGCAGCCAGGCGCAGAGTCGCGCCATCGGCCCTACCGAAGGCAGCAGAATCAGGCAGCGCGCGGTGTTGTAGAGCAGGTGAAAGCCGATGACCATTTCCTGCGGGCTGAAATCGAGGCTGTCGATCCAGTGCACCAGTGGGTCAAGTACCGGGATGATCAGCAGTAGGCCGATCAGTTTGTACAACAGGCTGCCCAGCGCCACTTGCCGGCCGGCGGCGTTCTGCATGCTGGTGCTCATGAACGCCAGCACGCCGCTGCCGATGTTGGCGCCGATCACCAGACCGATCGCCACTGGCAGACTGATCACACTGGCCCCGGCCAGCGTCGCGGTGAGCAACACGGCGGCGAGGCTGGAGTAGGAAATCATTGCGAACAACGCGCCGACCAGGGCGTCAAGGAGGATGTCGCCGGTCAGCGAGGCGAAAATCACTTTCACGCCCTGTGCGTGGGTGATCGGCGCAGCGGCTTCGACGATCAGTTGCAGCGCGAGAATGATCAGCCCCAGACCAATGCTGACCCGGCCCATTTGCCCGAGCCGCGTCTGTTTGCGCGACAGAAAGAAAATCACCCCAAGGAAAATCAGCAGCGGCGACAACCACGACAAGTCAAACGTCAGCACTCGCGCCATCAACGCCGTACCGACGTCGGCGCCGAGCATGGTTGCCAGCGCCGGGGTCAGCGCCATCAGGCCCTGGCCGACAAAAGACGTGACGAGCATGGCGGTGGCGTTGCTGCTCTGCACCATCGCGGTCACGACGATGCCCGCGACAAAGGCGAGCCAGCGTTTGGACATGTTCTGGCCAATCACATGGCGCAGATTGGTGCCGTAGACCCGCAGGATCCCGGTTCTGACGATGTGCGTGCCCCAGATCAGCAGGGCGACGGCGGAAAGCAGATTGAGCAGGGTGAGCATGCAGACCCCCTGTAGTTGCAGCGCCCCAGAGGGGCAAGTTGACGGTACCGCACGGTTTCTACGTTCTGATACTTAAGCTGTAGTTGGCGAACGGTCTGGGCGCCAGCATTGCACAGCTAAAGTGCCGATTGAAACAAAAGTGTCATGAAAACAGCTTCATCCACCTCTGAATCACAGCCCCGCTTTCGAATGTGCCAATGATCCTGTGGCGAGGGGATTTATCCCCGATGGGTCGCGCAGCGGCCCCGTAGTTGAAGCTAGAAGCAGGGGACTGCTGCGCAATCCATCGGGGATAAATCCCCTCGCCACAGGTTTTCGCTGGTACAAAAAAACCTGTGGGAGACTGGCAAGCCAACTCCCACAGGTTTTGTATTTGCGGCTATCCCGATTACTGGCCCGGGATGTCCTTGCGCAGTTTCACCGGATCCTGCTGCTGTTTCTTTTTGGCCATTGCGCCGCGCAGCTTGATGTTGATCGCTTCAACCGCCAGCGAGAACGCCATCGCGAAGTAGACGTAGCCTTTCGGCACATGCACGTCGAACGACTCGGCAATCAGCACCGTACCGACCACCAGCAGGAACGACAGCGCGAGCATCTTCAGCGACGGGTGCTTGTCGATGAACTCGCTGATCTTGCCCGAGGCCAGCATCATCACCAGCACAGCGACGATGATCGCTGCAACCATCACCGGTACATGGGAAACCATGCCGACTGCGGTGATCACCGAATCCAGCGAGAAGACGATGTCGATGATCGCGATCTGGATGATGGTGTAGAGGAAGTTGCCGCCCTTGCCGCCAGGCGTGTCGTCGCTTTCGTCTTCACCTTCCAGCGCGTGATACATCTCTTGCGAGCTCTTCCACAGCAGGAACAGACCACCGAAGAACAGGATCAGGTCGCGACCGGAAATGCCCTGGCCGAACACCTCGAAGAGGTCGGCGGTGAGGCGCATGACCCAGGTGATCGACAGCAGCAACAGGATTCGCGTGATCATGGCCAGGCCAAGACCGAAGATCCGGGTGCGCTGCTGCATGTGCTTGGGCATGCGGCTGACCAGGATCGAAATCATGATGATGTTATCGATGCCGAGGACGATTTCCAGGGCAGTCAACGTAAAGAAGGCAACCCAGATTTCGGGGTTGGTCAGCCAATCCATGTGTATTCCTTTGAACGAGTGTTAAACCGAAAAAGGTCCGGGCTTCAAACCGCGAAGCCAGGACCCGAAACGGTGAGTCTTGGGGTTATAGAGTGCTGAACACCGGGAAAGTCCCCAACAGCAGTGCAGCAATCAGGATGCAGATACAAACCAGAATCGCCCATTTCAGGGTGAAACGCTGGTGGTCACCGAAATCGATGCCGGCCAGGGCCACCAACAGATAGGTCGATGGCACCAATGGGCTCAGCAAGTGGACGGGCTGACCGACGATCGAGGCACGGGCCATTTCCACTGCGGTGATTCCGTAGTGGCTGGCAGCCTCGGCCAATACCGGCAACACGCCATAGTAAAAAGCGTCGTTGGACATGAAGAAGGTGAACGGCATGCTCACCAGCGCCGTGATCACCGCCAGGTACGGGCCGAGGAAATCCGGGATCACCGCCAACAGGCTTTTCGACATCGCATCAACCATGCCGGTGCCGCTCAGGATACCGGTGAAGATACCCGCCGCAAAGATCAGCCCGACCACCGCCAGCACGCTGCCGGCGTGGGCCGCAACGCGATCCTTCTGCATTTGCAGGCAAGGGTAGTTGACGATCATCGCGATACTGAACGCGACCATGAACAGCACCGGCAGCGGCAGCAGGCCGGCGATCAGCGTGCACATCAGACCGAAAGTCAGGGCGCCGTTGAACCAGATCAGTTTCGGACGACGGGCATCCGGGAATTGCGAGACGCTGATTTCGCTGTGATCGATCTCGTCGCCCGCCAGGTGCAGTTCACCCAGACGCGCACGCTCACGCTTACCGTAGAAGTAGGCAATCAGCAGGATCGCCACGACACCAGCGGCCATCGCCGGAATCATCGGCACGAAAATGTCCGATGGATCGACATGCAAGGCACTCGCCGCACGCGCGGTCGGGCCGCCCCATGGGGTCATGTTCATCACGCCACCGGCCAGAATGATCAGGCCGGCCATGATTCGCGGGCTCATGCCGATGCGGCTGTACAGCGGCAGCATCGCGGCCACACAGATCATGTAAGTGGTCGCGCCGTCACCATCGAGGGAAACGACGAGCGCCAGTACGGCGGTACCGACCGAAACCTTCAGCGGGTCACCCTTGACCAGTTTGAGGATCTTGCGCACGGCCGGGTCGAACAGGCCGGAGTCGATCATCAAGGCAAAGTAGAGAATGGCGAACATCAGCATCACGCCGGTCGGCGCGAGCTTGGTAATACCTTCGAGCATCATCGGGCCGATCTTCGGCGCGAAACCGCCGAACAGGGCGAAGATGATCGGAATGATGATCAGAGCGATCAGCGCGGACAGGCGCTTGGTCATGATCAGGAACATGAACGTGATGACCATGGCGAAGCCAAGGAAAGTCAGCATGGGAATACTCCAGGCGTAGCGCGGCTAGGGGATGAGCAGATCGGGGGGATCAGCGCAGAACGGCAAGCACGAGGCGTACGGGCGGAGTTTTAGCGAGGAGGCGGGCTACAGAGGACATCAGAATCACCATTGTTGTTGTTAATTGGGCCAGGCGCGCGAGCAATCACACGCGTTGGCCAACCGGTCTGTTGCCGGGAGTGAGGCGATCCTAAAGGGGGAAGCTTTCAGCCAGCTTTCGCTGATGAAAGCTTGGAATGAACGGTCAACCGATCATCGGATGCGAACCAGGTCAATGAACACGGGGAGGAGGGCTTTGAGAATGAGCGAATTGCACAGCGGTGGCTGCCATTGCGGACACATTCGTTATCAGTTCAGCGGTGCGCTGCACGACATCGCGCACTGCCATTGTTCGATCTGCCGCAAGGTCAGCGGCGGCATCGTGACAACGTGGATCACCGTGCCGGCGGCGAATTTCCAATGGCTGAATGACACGCCGTCGCGTTATGACTCGTCGAGCAGTTGCGCACGGTTTTTCTGCCCGAACTGTGGCGCGCAACTGGCGCTGGTGACGTTGCTCAGTCCCGCGAGCATCGATGTGACCATCGCCACCCTGGACCACCCTGAACAGGCCCCGGCTGAACGACACATCTGGACCGACAGCCAATTGCCTTGGCTGCATCTGGATGAGCACTTGCCGGGCGAACCTGAAGAAACATTGTAGAGTTACGAAAGTCTGATCAAAAAATAGACAGATCCAGCGGCCGAATCGCACCCATCCAGATCGCATGCTCGGTGTGATCGAGCAAATCATCACCAGTGTCCGGATGCAGAAACACCACCAGACCTTTGCGATTGAGCGCCAGCCACGGCAACACCTCGCCGATCAGCTCCGGGCCGAAAGCCAATTGGCAGCTCCAGTCCGGGTGCGGGCCGACCGGGCGCTCATGGACGCGGCCCATCTTCAACGGAAACAACTGTGCAGCCTGTTCACACAAGGCCCGCGCCTGTTCAATGGTGCCGGCATCGAAATAGACGTGGGCGTGATAGCCCTTGATCGCTTGCATCTGTAAGCCTCGAAAATCGGTTCGAACCCTCGGCGTTGCCCATGTGTCACACGCCTTACAAGGGATAACGAAAGGGCTCAGCCATGAAAAATGCCGAAACCCCGGCGGTAAAAGTGGTGCTCTATGGTGCCATGAGTAGCCTGGGCAGCGCGTTGATGGCTGAACTGCTGCGCCGACAGCACGAAGTGATCGCGATACTGGATGATTTGAATGTGCTCGCACCGCGTCCGGGCCTGCGCACCAAAAGCGGCGATCTGTTCGACTCCGAGCGGGTCAATCAGAGCGTGGCCGGCAGTTCAGCGGTGATCTGTCTGCTTGATGCGCCGGGCCTGCCATTCAGTAGTGATCATGTCGAACGATCCGTGTTGCTCGGGCCCGTGGAGCAGGTATTGGCCGTCGATTCATTGGTCGATGGTCTGCAGGCAGCCAACATCTCGCGGTTGTTTGTCGTCGGCGACTTTGCCGTGCTCGACGAACCGGATCTGGAAGACCGCCTGCAACGCCACGCCGCCGAGGAAGTTCGCGAGGCCCTGCAAAGCAGCCCGCTCCACTGGACGCTGGTCAACGCGCCGCGTGGCGTTGCGGGTTTGACGATTGAACATTTCAGTCAGGTCGGCAGCACGCTCGAACCGGGACTGGCCGAACCGCTGGAGCGCTTGAATCGCGTGGCTGTGGGCATTGCTGATGAGCTGCGGCTGAATCTTCATGTCGGTGAACATGTGAACTTCGTCGCCGCCAACCCCCTGTAGTTGTCGCAGGCTGCGATCTTCTGGTTTTCAGACCGCAATCGAAGGCAGCGCCAGCCCTGCCAACGATTCAGCACTGCTCGCCTGTTCCGCCATCAACCAATCGACAAACTGCTCAATCAACGCCCCACGCCGTTTGCGCTGGGGCAACACCACGTAATAGCCCAACCGCGACAAAGTGGTTTCGGCAATCGGTCGACACAACAAACCTTGGGCCAATAAGTTATCCACAAGGTGCCGCCAGCCGATCGCCACGCCCTGGCCGCCAATCGCCGCTTGAATCAACAGCGTGTAATTGTCGAAACGTAACTGCCCCGGGGCCGGCGGGGTAGTGATGCCGAGTTCCCGGAACAATCCGCTCCAGTCGAACCAATTGCTGCTGTTCTCACCGCGCAGGTGCAGCAACGGAAACTCCAGCAAGGCCTGAGCGGGCAGGGGCGCTGAGCGATTTTTGAGCAGTAGCGGGCTGCACACCGGAAACACTTCTTCGCTGAACAACCAATGACTTTCGCCCTGCTTGAAACGCCCGTCACCAAAAAGGATTGCCACGTCGATGTCGGTGCGCAGCATGTTGTGGTTGCGTTCGCTGGTGACCAGGCTGACATCAACGTGAGGGTTGGCTTCGTGGAAGCGGTGCAGTCGTGGCATCAACCAATACGCGGCGAAGGCGAAATCGGTGGCGACTTGCAGGACTTCATGTTGCTGCTGTGCGCTGATTGCGCTCAATCCTGCGTCGATATTCTGCAAACCAAGGACAACTTGCTTGAACAGGATCGTACCGACCTCCGTCAGCTCAATGCCGCGGTAGATGCGATCAAACAGGCGTGTCCCGAGCTGCTCCTCCAGCCGTTTGATCTGCTGACTGATCGCCGGTTGCGTGGTGCCCAGCTCTACCGCCGCAGCGGTGAAGCTGCGTTGCCGCGCGGCGGCCTCGAAGGCGCGAAGCAGGTCCAGCGACAGATCACCAAGGGCTTCATACATAAGCTGTGCTTATCCTAGTCATTGTCCAGAGCGGGCTTTACCGGATACAGCATGGGCTCCATGCTCGATCGCAGCAATGTCGCATAAATATTCACTATGGAATGCCGCGATCACATGAAGCGCAAGAATATTTTTTTCATCATGGCCGATCAGATGGCCGCGCCAATGTTGCCGCTCTATGGCCCTTCGCCGATCAAACTGCCCAATCTTTCCCGCCTAGCCGCCCAAGGCGTGGTGTTCGACGCCGCTTACTGCAACAGCCCGTTGTGCGCGCCGTCGCGTTTTACTCTGGTCAGTGGCCAGTTGCCGAGCAAGATCGGCGCCTACGACAACGCTGCCGATTTCCCCGCCGACATTCCAACCTACGCCCATTACCTGCGGCGCCTCGGCTACCGCACCGCACTGGCGGGCAAGATGCATTTCTGCGGCCCGGACCAATTGCATGGCTATGAAGAACGTCTGACCAGCGATATCTACCCGGCCGACTACGGCTGGGCGGTGAACTGGGATGAGCCCGATGTGCGGCCGAGTTGGTATCACAACATGTCTTCGGTACTGCAGGCCGGGCCATGCGTGCGCACCAACCAGCTCGACTTCGATGAAGAGGTGGTGTTCAAGGCGCAGCAATATCTGTTCGATCACATCCGCGAGGACGGCGATCAGCCGTTCTGCCTGACCGTGTCGATGACGCACCCACACGACCCGTACACGATTCCCAAGGCTTTCTGGGATTTGTACGACGATGCCGATATCCCGCTTCCGACGACACCGGATCAACATGAACTCGATCCACACTCGCAACGTTTGCTTAAGGTCTACGACCTGTGGGACAAGCCACTGCCTGTGGATAAGATCCGTGACGCGCGACGTGCTTACTTCGGAGCGTGCAGCTATATCGATGCCAACGTCGGCAAACTCCTGCAAACCCTCGAAGAAACCGGACTGATCGACAACACCATCATCGTGTTCTCCGGCGACCACGGCGACATGCTCGGCGAGAAAGGTCTCTGGTACAAAATGCACTGGTTTGAAATGGCGGCCCGCGTGCCCCTGTTGATAAGTGCACCGGGGCAATTCAATGCGAACAGAGTCAGCGCGGCTGTGTCCACCGCCGACCTGTTGCCAACTTTCGTCGAACTGGCCGGCGGCACGCTGGAACCGGGCCTGCCGCTGGATGGCCGTTCGCTGGTGCCGCATCTGCAAGGGCAGGGCGGCCATGATGAAGTCTTCGGTGAGTACATGGCCGAGGGCACGATCAGCCCGTTGATGATGATCCGTCGTGGCGCTTTCAAATTTATCTACAGTGAAAGCGACCCTTGCTTGCTCTTTGATGTAGGCAATGATCCGCGAGAACTGGAAGAACTCAGCCAATCGCCACAACATCGCCAACTATTCGCCGATTTTCTCGCCGAAGCGCAAGCCAAGTGGGATATTCCGGCGATCCACCGCGATGTGTTGGCCAGCCAGCGCCGTCGTCGCTTTGTCGCCGATGCGTTGACCATCGGCAAGCTGAAGAGCTGGGATCACCAGCCGCTGGTGGACGCCAGTCAGCAGTACATGCGCAACCACATCGACCTCGATGATCTGGAACGCAAGGCCCGTTATCCACAACCCTGCCAAAACCAATAATGTTAAGGGGAAGTCCATGCGCAAGTTATCCACAGCACTGACGGTCAGCCTATTGGCGCTGGGCAGCGGATCGGTATTCGCCGAGCAAAGCTGCGAGACGGTGAAAATGGCCGATCCCGGCTGGAGCGACATCGCCGCGACCAATGCCATTACCGGGTTTCTGCTGGACGGCATGGGCTACAAGGCCAAGGTCGACACCCTCGCGGTGCCGATCACCTTTGGCGGCTTGAAGGACGGCCAGGTCGATGTGTTCCTCGGCAACTGGATGCCGGCGCAGCAGGGTTTCTACGACAAGTTCGTCGCCACCGGTGACGTCACGCAACTGGCGAAAAACCTCGACGGCACCGAGTTCACCCTGGCGGTGCCGGACTACGTATGGGACGCGGGTGTGCATAACTTTGCCGACCTGAACAAATACGCCGACAAGTTCGAGCGCAAGATCTACGGCATCGGCTCCGGCGCACCGGCGAACATCTCGTTGCAGGAAATCATCAAGAAGAACGACTTCGACATGGGTCAGTGGAAACTGATCGAGTCCAGCGAACAGGCGATGCTCGCCGAGGTATCGCGGGCGGTGAAGAAGCAGAAATTCGTCACCTTCCTCGGCTGGACGCCGCACCCGATGAACGTGCAGCTGAAAATGCATTACCTGAAGGGTGGCGAGAAATACTTCGGTGATACCGGCAGCGTGTTTACCCTGACGCGCAAGGGTTACGCCGAGGCTTGCCCGAACGTGGGTAAATTGCTGACCAATCTTTCGTTCACTCAGGAGATGGAGAACAGCATCATGGCCGAGGTGGTGAACAAGAAGGTCAGCAATGCTGATGCGGCGAAGGCGTGGATCAAGGCGAATCCGGCGGTGCTGGACAAGTGGCTGGATGGGGTGAAGACGGCTGATGGCAAGGATGCGTTGCCAGCCGTGAAAGCCAAACTGTAACGGTATCCAACAGTTGACCCACTTCCTGTGGCGAGGGGATTTATCCCCGTTGGGCTGCGAAGCGGCCCCAAATCCAGTATTCACGGTGTATCAGGTAAACCGAATGCCATGGTTTTGCGACTGCTGCGCAGCCGAACGGGGATAAATCCTCTCGCCACAATGATTGCTGAGTCCTGATAGGCTTGTTGAAAACCCCCACCGCGAGGACCCATGGCCTTCCCCAGCCGCCGCTCACTGCTGCCCTTCCTTACCTGGCTCCCGCGGCAAACCCGCGCCAGCGTCGGTCGGGATCTGATCGTCGGCCTCAGCGGTGCGATTCTCGCGTTACCCCAGTCGATTGCCTACGCCCTGATCGCCGGTCTCCCACCGGAATACGGCCTCTACGCCGCGATCATCCCGGTGCTGATCGCCTGTCTGTGGGGTTCATCGTGGCACCTGATCTGCGGCCCGACGGCGGCGATTTCGATTGTGCTGTATGCCAGCGTCAGTCCGCTGGCCGTGCCAGCCTCCCAGGACTACATCACCCTGATTCTGCTGCTGACCTTTCTTGCCGGGATTTTCCAGTGGTTGCTCGGTTTGTTGCGCTTTGGCGCACTGGTGAATTTTGTCTCGCATTCGGTGGTGCTCGGTTTCACCCTTGGCGCGGCAGTGGTGATTGCCATTGGGCAGTTGCCGAATCTGCTCGGGCTGGAGCTGCCAGCGAAAGCCACAGCGCTGGCCAGCCTGATGGATCTGCTGCAACATCTCAGGGCTGTGGATAAACCTTCGTTGCTGCTCGGCATCGCTACCGTGGTGGTGGGCGTGGTGTTGAAACAATTGCTGCCGCGCTGGCCGACGCTGTTGATCACTCTAGTGTTGGCCAGTTTGCTGGTGTGGCTGTGGCCGGCGATGTTCGGTCACGTGCATCTGGTCAGCGCTTTTGTCGGCCGCTTGCCGCCCTTCAGCGGGTTGCCGCTGGATCTGGACTTGATCCTGCGTCTGCTGCCGAGCGCCGTGGCGGTGGGCATGCTCGGGCTGGTCACCAGCCTGTCGATTGCCCGTTCGATTGCCGCGCGCTCGCAGCAGTTGCTCGATGCCAATCAGGAAGTTCGCGCGCAGGGTTTATCGAATATTGTCGGGGCGTTCTTTTCCGGATCGCTGTCGGCCGGATCATTCACCCGCTCGGGATTAAGTTATGAGACCGGTGCCTGCTCGCCGCTGGCCGGAGTGTTTTCGGCAATCTGGGTCGCGCTGTTCGCGATTTTCGGCGCCGGGCTGATCGCGCACATTCCGATCCCGGCCATGGCCGGCAGCATTCTGCTGATTGCCTGGGGGCTGGTGGATCATCGTGGCATTCGTGCATTGCTGCGGGTCAGCCGTGCAGAGTTCGTGGTGATGGGCCTGACCTGCCTCGCCACGTTGCTGCTGGAATTGCAGACGGCGATTTATGCCGGGGTGCTGGCGTCACTGTTCTTCTACCTCAAGCGCACCTCGCAACCCCGGGTGCAACATTGGCGTGACGGCGAGGACGATGTGTTGCGCGTCGGCGGCTCAATCTTTTTCGGCGCCAGCCATTATCTGCAAGTACGCCTGCAACGCATGCACGGTGCGCGGGTGGTGATCGAGGCGCAGCAGATCAACTTTATCGACTATTCGGGCGTGGAAATGCTGCACCAGGAGGCGCGGCGCTTGCTGAGCCAGGATCGCAGCCTGACCTTGCGCGGGGCGCGGCCGCAGGTGGTGGAGGAGTTGAGGAAGCTTGAAGGGACGGAGAAATGTCCGATCCGGTTTGAGGATTGATTCAACAAACACCGCATCCCCCTGTAGGAGTGAGCCTGCTCGCGATAGCGGAGTATCAGTTGAAGCATTTGCATCTGACACTCCGCTATCGCGAGCAGGCTCACTCCTACAAGGGTTATAGCGCTAGTTGGCGGCGTAGCTCGGCCAGGACCGGCGCAGTGTCCGGACGCACACCGCGCCACAGATAAAACGCCTCGGCGGCTTGCTCAGCCAACATCCCCAAGCCATCCATCGACACCGCCGCACCATGCTCACTGGCCCAGCGACAGAACGCGGTCGGTTCCTTGCTGTACATCATGTCGTAGCACAGGGTCTTGCCCGGCTCGATCAGGCTCGGTGAAATCGGCGGCACCTCGCCAGTGAGGCTGGCGGACGTGGCGTTGATGATCACGTCCACCGGCTCCTGCAACCAGTCGAAACCGCTGGCCGACACCGGCCCCAGATCGCAGAACAGTTCCGCCAGCAGCTCGGCTTTATCCACCGTGCGATTGGCGATGATCACCGACGCCGGTTTCTCCGCGAGCAACGGTTCCAGCGCCCCACGCACCGCGCCGCCCGCGCCGAGCAGCAGAATACGTTTGCCGGTCAGGCTGAACCCGGCGTTTACCGTCAAATCACGCACCAGTCCGGCGCCGTCGGTGTTGTCGCCGAGCAGCGTACCGTCAGCGAGTTGGCTCAAGGTGTTCACCGCGCCGGCGCGTTGCGCCCGCGCCGTCAGGCTGTTGGCCAGACGATAGGCGTCTTCCTTGAACGGCACGGTGACGTTGGCACCGCGACCTTCCTGGAAAAACGCCGTGGCGCAACCGACGAAGTCGTCGAGTGGCGCCAGCAAGGTGCTGTAGTCGAGGTGCTGGCCGGTCTGCTCGGCGAACAGCTTGTGAATCATCGGCGACTTGCTGTGGCCAATCGGGTTACCGAAAACAACGTAACGATCCATCAGATGTCCTCAGGCCTGGGCCAGCCAGTCGCGGTCTTGCAGGTAGTACTCGGTCAGGCGCGCCTCTTCACTGCCAGGCTCGGCCTTCCAGTCATAGCCCCAACGCACTTGCGGCGGCAGCGACATGAGGATCGACTCGGTGCGCCCGCCCGATTGCAGACCGAACAGCGTACCCCGGTCGTAAACCAGGTTGAACTCGACGTAACGGCCACGACGGAATTCCTGGAACTCGCGCTGCTGGGCGCTGAACGGATCATTCTTGCGCCGCTGCACGATCGGCAGATATGCGTCGATGTAGGCATCACCGATGGCACGCATGAACGCGAAACTGGTGTCGAACTCCCACTCGTTCAGGTCATCGAAGAACAGCCCGCCGATGCCGCGCGGTTCGTGGCGATGCTTGATGTGAAAGTAGGTGTCGCACCACGCCTTGTAGCGCGGATACACGTCTGGGCCGAACGGCGCGCAGGCCTGCTCGGCGACTCGGTGCCAGTGGATGCAGTCTTCTTCATTGCCGTAATACGGGGTCAGGTCGAAGCCGCCGCCAAACCACCAGACCGGCTCTTCACCTTCCTTCTCGGCGATGAAAAAGCGCACGTTGGCGTGGGACGTTGGCACATGCGGATTGTGCGGGTGAATCACCAGCGACACACCGAGGGCTTCGAAGCCGCGACCAGCCAGTTCCGGGCGATGAGCACTGGCCGACGGCGGCAGGCCGCTGCCGAAGACGTGGGAAAAGTTGACGCCGCCCTTTTCGATCAGCGTGCCGTTCTCGATCACGCGGGTGCGACCGCCACCGCCGGCCGGCCGGGCCCAGGCGTCTTCGACGAAGCGCGTGCCGCCGTCCTCGTTTTCGAGTGCGGTGCAGATGCGGTCTTGCAGGTCGAGCAGATAGGCCTTTACGGCGTCGGTGCGGGTCGTCATGGCTTCACCTTGAATCGGGCATCACTACGCGGCGCCCCGCAGGCGGGGGTCGACGCAAATGGGCGCGTAGCATACCACCGCAAACCGGCGCGCCGCAGTTGACGAAGATCAAGCATGGGAGTTGGATAGGGGGCTTACGAAAGACCCAAGGAGAGCAGGCAGATGGCAAAGCGTATCCAGTTCCGCGCCCACGGCGGCCCCGAAGTGCTCGAATATGTTGACTACGAACCCGCCGCACCCGGCCCCAACCAAGTGCGCGTGGCCAACAAGGCCATCGGCCTGAATTTCATCGACACCTATTTCCGCAGCGGCCTGTACGCGCCGCCAGCCTTGCCGTCCGGTCTGGGCGCAGAAGGCGCAGGGGTTGTCGATGAGGTTGGCAGCGAGGTCACCCGGTTCAAGGTTGGTGATCGCGTGGCGTACGGCAGTGGCCCGCTGGGCGCCTACAGCGAGTTGCACGTTTTGCCTGAAGCCAACCTGGTGAAGCTGCCGGACGCAATCAGTTTTGAAACCGCCGCCGGGGTGATGCTCAAGGGCCTCACCGTGCAATACCTGCTGCGCCAGACCTATGAACTCAAGGGTGGCGAAACCATTCTGTTCCACGCCGCGGCCGGGGGCGTCGGCTCGCTGGCCTGCCAATGGGCCAGGGCGTTGGGCGTGAAGTTGATCGGCACCGTAAGCTCGAAAGAAAAAGCCGACCTGGCCAAGGCCAACGGTGCCTGGGCAACCATCGACTACAGTCACGAAAATGTGGCTGAACGCGTGCTGGAGCTGACCGACGGCAAGAAAGTCCCCGTGGTCTACGATGGCGTCGGCAAGGACACCTGGCTGACTTCGCTCGACAGCGTGTCGCCGCGAGGCCTGGTCGTCAGCTTCGGTAATGCCTCCGGTGCAGTGGACGGTGTGAATCTGGGCATCCTCTCGGCGAAGGGCTCGCTCTACGTGACTCGTCCGACCCTGGCGACCTACGCCAACAACGCCGAAAACCTGCAGCGCATGGCCGATGAGCTGTTCGAAATGATCATCAGCGGCAAGCTCAAGGTTGATATCAGCCAGCGTTATCCACTGGCTGAAGCAGCAAAGGCGCAGACCGAGTTGTCGGCCCGACGCACCACCGGCTCGACCATTCTGCTGCCGTGACACGACGTTACCCCGGTGAGTCCGGGGTAACGCCCAGCTCGATAAAAAACGGCGTCTTGCCGGCAAAGGTTGTTTCGAAGCTACTGCGGTCAAGACGCTGTACCCGCAATCCCAATACTCCGGGCAATCTGAGCAGAGCGCTGGCTTGCGCTTCGCTTCGCAGCGCCTGTTCGAGGGCGACTTCTACACCGGCTGGCAGTTTGTCCTGAGCAATGACCAGTCGCATGCGGACACCGTTGACCTGCCGATTGATCTGTACCTGAACGTCGGTAGTGTCTAGGTCAGGCAACGCCTGGGCGAGTACGCTCATGACCTGCCGTTGCGTGACGATCGCGCCGCCCAGTTTTATCGTTGTTTCGACCCGCCCCTCGAGTTGCAGCACGGGCAGCGCACTGCCACAGGCGCAATTCGTCGCATTACGCAGCACTCGGCCACGATCACCAATCCGATATCGCAACAGCGGCACATGGTCGGGCAGCAACGGCGTCAACAGAAACTCACCGCTTGCACCTTCGGCCACCGCTTGCAGCGTCTGTGGATCAACCACCTCAAGCAGCATCGCGTCGGCGTGCAGATGATACAAACCGTGTTCAAGATGAGCACACTGAAAACCGATGGGCCCGGTCTCCGTGGAGCTGTAGCCCAGCGACCGCAGATTTATCGCGGGCCAGTCCCGCCCCAGTTGATCGCGCAGCGGCTGCCTGCACGGCTCCCCGATGTAGTAGAGCCATCGCAGACTCGTCAATTGCTCTGCATCGATATCGTCATGGTTGAACAGAGCAGCCGCGAAGGACGGGGTGCACATCAACGCATCGGCCGCTTGCGACTGAATCAGCTCGGCGATCCGCTGAACCCCCATCAACGAACCGGCAGGCAACAGGCGCGCACCGATGTGCTGGACGATGGACGCGGCGTACTGAAAAGCGCCCTGCATCTCGCCGGCAGTCAGGCAGTTGATGACCACCCCGGGGCGTTCATCCGCCACGCCAAACATCCTCGCGCCCAACGGCACAATGCTCGCGTTGAATGCCCAGGAATGGGTGATGTGTTTACGGTTGCCCGTGCTCCCTCCCGACGTCAGGGTCAGCCCGCCACCCGGCGCACGGTGCGAGGCCTCGCCAAGCTCGGAGAACAGCACACCGCCATGCTCGTCCTCCACGGCTTGAATCGGCAATCGATGCAGATCCTCCAGGCTCTGCACATGCAGGATCTGTGGACACAATGCGCAGAACCACGGCAGTGACCGCGCGTGAGTCAGTTTGCGGGCAAAGGCCTGGTTCGCGTCGTCATTCATCACCAGCCCCTTGCTGACGAATGCCCAGTTCGGCAAAACCGCCCGTGACGGCATTGGCCAGACTCTGCAACTGCGCCTGGCTGTGATTCGCGCTGATGGCCAGGCGCAGCATTGCTTCGCCTTTGGCGACCACCGGAAACAACGCGGTGGTGACGGCGATGGCCTGTCGCCGCAGGTACAGCGCCAGGCTGATCGCATCGCGCTCGGCACCGACGCGGACAAAACGGATCGGTGAGGCGACGTCATGATTGCCAAGAACCGGCCCGAGCAATCCGTCGATCAAGGCAGTATTTCGCCACAGCGCCGCCTGTAACTCACCGATCTCCGGTGAAAGATGGATTTTCCCGGAGGCGACTGCCGCGCCGACCCCGCCCATCGACAGTGGCCCGCCGAAGGTATAGGTCGACGCATGACGCCGTATCATCTCGGCATCGCCCGCCGTGAGCACGGTGATCGCCCCTCCGGTCGCACCAAACGCCTTGGACAATGAGGACAAAAGGATCAAGCGGTTGCGCAGTCGCTCATCAGCAGCGACGAGCGCATATCCTCCCCCGGCAGCCCCATGTATCGAAGTGCCGTGGGCATCATCCGCATACAGATAGCCTTCAAAGCGCTCCGCCAGCTGTAACAGTCGATTGATCGGGTACAGGCCGCGCATCGAGCCAATGCTGTCGGTCAGGATGATCGGTGTATGGCCAGCCGCGACTGCCGTGGAGCATGCCTGTTCAACTTGCTCCACGACGCTGCAATCACAACGCTGGACGGGGCCGAACTGCCACAGAATCCCTTGCAGCACTTGCATCGAGGCATGAGCCGCGCGGTCGACGATCCAGCTCGGGCCGCGACGCAATGGATAGGACGGCAATTCGCCTGACCCCAGTAGCGGCAGGCAGCCGAGATGCGCACTGCCCACCGAGTTGAAGGTGACCGTGTGCCCCTGAAATATCTGGTTCAACAGCTCATCCAGTTCACGCATTGGCGGCAGCAGCGCCCGGGTTCGCGCGGCAGCGAATTGCACGCCGAATGATTCGACAGCCTCCACCGCGCCTTGAACCAGACGTGGGTCGTATTCCAGCCCCAGATAGGAGCATGAGAGAAACTCGGTCAGTCGCTCGCCGCTGCTCAATTCAATATGCTTGCCCTCGCGCCTTGCCAGTTTCAAACCATTTAGCCCGGCGTCGAATAACTGCTGCTGATCATCGCGCGCCTGACGGACACGGTGTTTCACCCAATTGACGGTCGGTTGCTGAGTATTCATCGGGATGCCTGCAAAGGAGATGTCCGGCGATAGACCTGCACACGCCAGAGTTGGGTTTTTTCTCGTGCGATCGCGGCCTGGTACTCGGCGGTGGTATCGCAGAAACCTGCACAATCGGGTCGGACAACATGCAAATGGCCACGGATGACCGTCAGCGCCGCCTCGGCAAGCGACGGGCGCAGGCGCTGCAAAACGCTGGCGCCAGTGGCCTTGGGCATGAAGGAGGGCACGTCCGAGAGCGAGACGAAATCGATGTCCGTGTGGCTGGCGGCACACTCGAGAATGTCAGCCTGCACCACCCTTAATTCGCACTGCTGAAGAGCTTCTCGGGCCTTGTCGAAAATCTTCGGCTCGCACTCCAGTGGGAAGCCCTGCGGGTCGCGCAGCTCACCGAAAAACAGCATTTGCAGGAAAAAACTCTCACGCACAACTTGCGTGGTGAACAGGGAGTGGAAAATCCCCAGGTACACCTCGCGAGAATTGATCCCCAGGTTGTTGCGGGGAAACGAACCCTTGTACAGTAGCGAGTTGAGCACCGCTGCGTTGCCCAACAACGCAATCAACGCCCGCCAACGCTTCAGAGGAAAACGGCTGCGGTAATAGCTGGTTTGCTCGTCAAGGTCCCTGCACTGAAAAATCTCCCGACCCGCCTTGCCGGTCAACAGTCGGTTGACCTTCGCCAACCGCTGCAAGGTCTGCTCGAAAGCCCCCATGTAGATCGGCGCTTGCCATTGACGGGCCTGGAAAAACTCCGCCAGCCAACGCCGATCAGCCCGCGGTACGTCGAGTTGCTGCAGGATGGATTGGCGTCGTGATACCTGAGTCCCCGCCCGGTACCCCATGAAATCCATGAACGTTTCGTGGTCGGTCTGCTCCAGCAGGGCGAATCGCAACCGCGTAAACGCCAGTTGCGGCGCGCTGATATCGGTGCAGGTCATGCGCGTCGGACTGCGGGCCAACAGCGGCAAAAGCCGTCCGCCACTCCCGGCAACACCTATCACGTGCCTGGCACGCGCCGGCAGGATCGCGTATTCCAGCGCGGTGTCTTCATCCCCCAGTGCGTAGTTCAGTTGCTGGAAGTAGTCAGCCATGCCTGCCTCCCTGCACCCACTGGAGAAATCGCCGTGAAACCCTCATGAGTCGGCCAATGCATGGAGAAAGTCATAACGCGGCGCGAGGTCGTTTTGCCAGGCCTCATATTGCTCATAAACGGCTTCAAGCATGTTGCCGGTCAGGCGCAAGCTGGTTTCCATCACATTGGCAATGGCGTCCCAGTCGCACTGGCGTTTACAAGTGCGCTGCAGGATCAGTTTTATTTCGTTGAAGTGCTCGACATCAATATCGGAGTGGGCAACGAAGAATGTTAATTGAGCCGGTTTCAATGACAGTGTTTCGCTCAACTTATTGATAAGCGGAGTAATGAATTGATAGGCATTTTCCGCCCAATAACTGTATCCCAGACGCTGTAGCGGATTACCAGTGAACGATATCCAATATAGATAAGCAATCAACACCTCAGTTGCTGGAAGTGCCGGGGGTATATCGAAGCTTTCATTCTTCAGGCCAAGACTCAGGACATCATGCAATGCCATTTTTTCATGACCGACTTCCTGTGCCGCGTGTTCAAAACAGAATTTTGCATAGACCGGATTATCGGCATGACGCACACCGACCAGGCCCTGATTTCGCGCATTGTGCGCGGTGTAGTGAAAGGTCTCGATCATGTAGATCGCATATAAAGCCTTGGACACTTTGCCTTCACGTATGGCTTTTACCAAGCGTGAACTGTCGAGTATCTCGGCCCAGGATTTTTCGATTCGCTGATCAAGCAGGATCAACTGTTGTTCAAAACTGAGTGGCGCATTCATCGTGGTGCTCCGGTTGGTCGACGGTGGAGTGATCAGGTTGTTGTACTGCCGCAAGGATCTGCTGCCATTGCGCGGACAGCAGCCAGTAGCCACCGCGAGCGCGTTGCTCGATTTGCAGGGCGTCGGAGGTGATCGGTGTCAGGCCGAATCGTTGGAACAGTCGCCGTTGCGGCGTTCGGCATAGCGCCGTGACGCCTTGATAGCCCTGCTTGAT
Organism: Pseudomonas sp. TH06; assembly: GCF_016651305.1. Lineage (GTDB taxonomy): Bacteria > Pseudomonadota > Gammaproteobacteria > Pseudomonadales > Pseudomonadaceae > Aquipseudomonas. Next base: position 1,460,482 of record NZ_JAEKEC010000001.1, read on the forward strand.
CGCCCACGCTGTGGCGGCTGCCAGCAGGCAGTTGATCGGCACGGGTAGATGATTGCGCGAGTGAGTAATCAAGCGACTGAACTCGACATGGCGCGACAACGCCACGGTGGGAGAAACCTGCCGATGCGCCAGTGACGCCCACTCGAATGGCGCAGGCGTTACCCTCAATACCGCCACCAGATGGTCATGCTGATAAAGCAGGAAGTGCGTGCTGCGTGACGTTATTCCCAGCCGTTTTTCAAGCATCCGGGCTCGGGATGTCAGCATGTAATGTTGCAATCGAAGGCGAAACTGCCGGCCAATAAATCGTTCAAACTCTTGCGTGTCTGAACCCGCTTCAAGAATAACAACGCGGCAATCTTCATGGCGACTGCTCAGGGTTGCCTGAAGTGACTGCAGATAATCCATGAGTTGCAAATCCGTAGTATCCATTCTTTCTCCGCAGACGTTAACTTATCGAAGTTTCCTTGGCGCATTTGAATAATGGATGCTTTTGGAAATATCGCCACTGCGTGACTTCTGATAATTACGTGGGAAAAGTTACTGAAAATGAATACTTACCGATTATTCTTACGCGAACAGCAATGAACAAAAAACAAAGTTGTTGAACTTGGTTAATGACTTGAAGGATAAATCGCAGGCATGTGTAGTACTCCTCGCCATACAAGCCGAGGAGTATTCAATAGATGAAGTTCGAAGTGATGTCAGTCGGGGCGAATGACATTGCCGGAGGCCAGATCACGGATGACGCTGGGGTTCTTGCGACCGCCCAACTCGCCACCGAGGATCAAATCGACCTGTCCGCGAAAATACTGCTCGACCCGCAACCGCGTGCGCGCCGCCGGCCGGCCCTGCGGGTTGGCCGACGTCGAGATCAATGGCCCGACCATCGAGCACAAGTCACGCACCTGCGGGTGATCACTGACCCGCAGCGCCACGGTATCGTGCACCCCGGTGACCCACTCCGGCAGCAGGTTCTGATGCGGCACCAGCCAGGTGTTCGGCCCCGGCCAGGTGCTGGCCATGCGGTCGAGCCACTCTTGCGGGAAGTCTTCGAACAGGAAGTCGAACTGGCGAATGTTGTCGGCGACCAGAATCAGTCCCTTGTCGACCGAGCGATTCTTGATCGCCAGCAGCCGATCCACCGCGTCTTCGTTCCACGGGTCGCAACCCAGCCCCCAGACGGCTTCGGTTGGATAGGCAATCACCGCCCCGGCGCGAATCTCTCGTGCGGCTTGTTGCACACGCCAACTGTTGACCATGAAAAAACTCTCCGCAAACAGGTTTCGCGCAGTTTACCGATCTTCCTTGTAAAACCTAGCTCACCCGCGCAAACCAGCGGCCATTTTCACTCACGGCGCGGCCATCCATTTCCAGCTCGGTGAGGGCCGCCAGGACTTTGGGCAACGCCCAGCCACTGCTGTCGGCCAATGCCTCACTGGTGTGCGGCGCCGCATGAAGCAGAGCAAGCAACGGATGCTCGGGTTTCGGCGTGTCTGCGCAGTGCGGCAGATGCTGCCAGCCACGCAGGGCTTCGAGGATATGTTCGATGGTTTCCACCAGCACCGCACCGTCGCGAATCAATTGATGACAACCGCGCGCGCCGGGGTGATGGATCGAGCCGGGAATAGCGTAAACCTCGCGCCCCTGTTCGGCCGCCAAGCGTGCGGTGATCAACGACCCACTGGCAACACTTGCCTCAACCACCAGCACACCCAGGGACAAACCACTGATGATCCGGTTGCGTCGCGGAAAGTTGCTCGCAGTGGGACCGGCGTCCAGCGGAAACTCCGAAAGCACCGCGCTGCCAGAGGCAATCATCGCGTCAGCCAGCCGCCGATTGCGCTGTGGATAAAACTTTTCCAGACCGGTGCCCAACACACCGACCGTGAGCCCGCCGACATCCAGCGCCGCCTGATGCGCCGCAGCATCAATGCCCAGGGCCAGACCGCTGGTGATGACAAAACCGGCTCCGGCCAAGCTGCGGGAAAACGCTGCAGCGGTGTCCATTCCCGGTCGCGATGCACGGCGGCTGCCCACCATTGCCAGTTGCGGTTTCTCCAGAATCAGCGGATCTCCGGCCACGAACAATAGCGGTGGCGGATCGGCAATCTGCGCCAGCAGCGCCGGATAATCCGCCTGATCCCACATCAATAAATGTTGTCCCGGCCGCTCTAGCCAGCGCATTGCGTGGCTGGCACCGTCGCGCACTTCGGGGCTGCGCCGCGCTTCGGCTGACGCCGCCGGTAAACCGAGCGAGCGCCAGGCGCTCGCCGGCGCGCTGATGGCTTTTGACGCCGAGCCAAAGGCTTCGAGCAATTTGGCAAACCGTTTCGGCCCAATTTCCGGCAGGCGGTGCAGGCGCAGGCGCGCTTCCAGTTCCGCAGGGGAAACCGGCGTACAGACAGACAGCGTCATGGATCATCCTTGATCGTTATAAGTCCCGAACTATTCGGAACAAGCTGTGGATAACTCTGTTGGTAACTTGTGAAGCTTGCTTACGGATTTCGCACCTTGTCGAGCACCGCCAGCGAGCGCGATGCATTGAGAACGAGGCCGTAACTGAGTTTGTCGTAAGTGCGGAACACCATCAGCAATCCTGCCCGTTCGTCGGGGATTTTCAGCGGTTGACCCGTGACCCGGTCGCGCACGGTTTCCCCGGTCTTCATGACCACCAGGACATTGCCCTCGGCAAGACCGTCGCGTTTACCCTTGTTCAGGGTGACCACGTCCATCACGCCGATCTGGGTGACGCCGCGCGGCACGTCGATGATCACACCATTGATATCGCTGGTCGGCGCGCTGGGCATGAACGTCGAATTGATCGAGCGCTCCTCGCCGCTGAACAAGCGGTCGCCGAGGCGCACTTCCTGGGTGGTGCGTTGCAGGGCGAGAGTGGCGACATCGCCTTCGGTAGCGACGATCTCACCGCCGCCGATGTCATCGGCGTTGATCCCGAGAAATTCCCGGGTCTGCGGATCGGTGTAGACCTTGCCCTGGCGGAAGATCCCGTACACCGGCTGATTCGGGTCGAAATGGCCGCGAGCGAAGATCCGGTCGCCGGTGCCGCTGAGCACCCGTTCGGCATCGCCGGCGACGATGTACGGCGCCTTGTCGAAATCCTCGACCTTGTCGACGATACGATTGCTCAGCAGAAAGCTGTTGATCGACTTCAGCGGAATGCTCGGAATCGCCTCGGCCACCGGGCTGGTGCGGATGCGTGGTGACAGCTTGATGGTGCCGCGCGACTCGCCGCGATTGACGGTCAGGCGCGGTTCACCATTGACGTAACTGAGCGTCAGCGTGTCGCCGGGATAGATCAGGTTGGGGTTTTCGATCTGCGGGTTGGCCCGCCACAGTTGTGGCCATTGCCAGGGCTCGCGCAGGTATTTGCCGGAAATGTCCCAGAGCGTGTCCCCCGAAACCACCGTGTATTGCTGTGGAAAACCATCCCTGAGTTGCACTTGCCCTTGCGCAGCGCCAGCCGAAGCCAACAGCAGCAGGGCGAGTAGTGTTTTCCTCATGCAGTGAATCCCTTTATCATGTGCACTCGCGTGAATCGTCAGAGCCCCCGTGGCTCGCTCCTGCAATTGCAGCAGCTACGCTTCACAACGGTAGCCTGCATCTTCGGACCTGCCAGGCCATCGACCCGACTTTACTCAATACGTGCAGCAATCAGCCTATGGCCATTTTAAACATCCTCGAATTTCCGGACCCGCGTCTGCGTACTATCGCCAAGCCTGTGGCTGTAGTGGACGACGAAGTGCGTCAGTTGGTCGATGACATGTTTGAAACAATGTATGAAGCGCCGGGCATCGGCCTCGCCGCGACCCAGGTCAACGTGCACAAACGTATCGTCGTGATGGACCTTTCCGAAGACCGCACCGAACCCCGGGTGTTCATCAACCCCGAGTTCGAATCGCTGACCGAAGAGATGGACCAGTATCAGGAAGGCTGCCTCTCGGTACCGGGCTTCTACGAAAACGTCGACCGCCCGCAGAAAGTCAGGATCAAGGCGCTGGACCGCGACGGCAAGCCCTATGAACTGATCGCCGAAGGCCTGCTCGCAGTGTGCATCCAGCATGAATGCGACCACCTCAACGGCAAATTGTTCGTCGATTACCTGTCCACGCTCAAACGCGACCGGATCAAGAAGAAACTGGAAAAGCTGCATCGCCAGAACGCTTGATGCCCTCCTTCAAAGGCTTGCTGCGGCAAGCCTTTTTCTTTTTATGAGACTCCCTGAATGACTGAGCCACTGCGCATCGTTTTTGCCGGCACCCCGGAATTCGCCGCCGAACACCTCAAGGCCCTGTTGAGCAGCCCTTACGAGATCGTTGCGGTCTACACCCAACCGGATCGTCCGGCCGGTCGCGGGCAAAAACTGATGCCGAGCCCGGTTAAACAACTGGCGCTGGAAAATAATATCCAGGTGTTGCAGCCACCGACGCTGCGCAACACTGACGCGCAGGCTGAACTGGCCGCATTGAAGCCGGACTTGATGGTGGTGGTCGCCTATGGCCTGATCCTGCCGCAAGCGGTGCTGGATATTCCGCGTCTGGGCTGCATCAACAGCCACGCCTCGTTGCTGCCACGCTGGCGCGGTGCGGCGCCGATCCAGCGCGCCGTGGAACACGGTGATGCCGAAAGCGGCGTGACCGTGATGCGCATGGAGGCCGGTCTCGACACCGGGCCGATGCTGCTCAAGGTCGTCACCCCGATCATTGCCGAAGACACGGGCGGTACGCTGCATGATCGTCTCGCCGAAATGGGCCCGCCGGCCGTGGTGCAAGCAATTGCCGGCCTGGCCGCCGGGACGCTGGAAGGCGAAGTGCAGAATGACGAGCTCGCCACTTACGCGCACAAATTGAACAAGGACGAGGCCCGCATCAACTGGAACCGTCCGGCGGTTGAGCTGGAACGCCTTGTCCGCGCTTTCAATCCATGGCCGATCACCCACAGCACCCTCAACGGTGAAGCGTTGAAAGTGCTGGCGGCAACCCTCGCCGACGGCAACGGCGCGCCGGGCACCATCCTCAGCGCCAGCAAGGACGGCCTGATCGTCGCCTGCGGTGAGCAGGCACTGTGCCTGACCCGCCTGCAATTGCCGGGCGGCAAGGCGCTGAACTTCAGCGACCTGTTCAACAGCCGTCGCGAGAAATTCGCCGCGGGCACCGTCCTCGGCGCAGCGGTGGACGCGCAATGAATCCGCGTCTGGCCGCCGCCAAGGCACTCGCCGCCGTCCTCAGCGGCAAAGCCTCGCTGAACAGCTCCCTGCCGACGCAACTGGACAAGGTCGAGGATCGCGATCGCGGCTTCACTCAGGATCTGGCCTTCGGTACTGCACGCTGGCAGCCGCGTCTGTCAGCGCTGGCGGAAAAACTCCTGCAGAAACCGTTCAAAGCCGCCGACGCCGATGTCGAGGCGTTGCTGCTGGTCGGTCTCTACCAATTGCTCTACACCCGCGTGCCGGCCCACGCCGCCATCGGCGAAACCGTCGGTTGCGCCGACAAGCTGAAAAAGCCCTGGGCCAAAGGCCTGCTCAATGCCGTACTGCGTAACGCCCAGCGCGAAAGCGAAGCGATTTTCGCCGAGCTGGAGCGCGACCCGGTGGTACGCACCGCCCACCCGCGCTGGTTGCAAAAATCCCTGAAAACCTTCTGGCCGGAACAGTGGGAAGCCATCTGCGAGGCGAACAACGCGCATCCGCCGATGATCCTGCGGGTCAACCGCCGCCATCACAGCCGCGACGCCTACCTTGGTCTGCTGACTGACGCCGGGATCGCCGCAACGCCGTGCATTTACAGCCGCGACGGCATCATCCTCGAAGCCGCCACCGACGTGCGCAGCCTGCCGGGTTTCGCCGAAGGCTGGATCAGCGTGCAGGACGAAGCCGCGCAACTGGCCGCTGATCTGCTTGATCTGGCACCGGGCCAACGCGTGCTCGACGCCTGCTGCGCCCCCGGCGGCAAGACCTGCCACATCCTTGAAGCCGAACCGGCCTTGGCCGGCGTGGTCGCGGTGGACCTGGAAGCCAAACGTCTGGTTCGGGTGAAAGAAAACCTTGAGCGCCTCGGCCTCAACGCCGAACTGATCGCTGCCGACGGTCGCGATACCGAAAAGTGGTGGGATGGCAAACCGTTCCAGCGCATTCTGCTCGACGCGCCGTGCTCGGCCACCGGCGTGATTCGCCGTCACCCGGACATCAAGCTGACCCGCCAGCCGGACGACATCGTCGCCCTCGCGCAACTGCAAGGCGAGCTGCTCGACGCCATGTGGAAAACCCTCGAAGTGGGCGGCATCCTGCTCTACGCCACCTGCTCGACGCTGCCGACCGAAAACACCGAGGTGATTGCCGCATTCCTTGAGCGCACGCCGGGTGCCCGGGAGCTGGATCTAGCCACGACTGCCGGGATCAAACAGCCCCACGGTCGCCAATTGCTGGCCCAGCAAGGCGGGCATGACGGGTTCTACTACGCCAAGCTGATCAAGATCGCTGCCGCGCGCGGCTAAACGGATTCAATGGAGTGACTGGATGAAAATCATCATCCTCGGTGCAGGGCAGGTCGGCGGTTCGCTGGCCGAACATCTGGCCAGTGAAGCCAATGACATCACGGTGGTCGACACCGACAGCGAGCGCCTGCGCGACCTCGGCGACCGTCTCGACATCCGTACCGTGCAGGGCCGTGGCTCGCTGCCGTCGGTACTGCGTCAGGCCGGCGCCGACGACGCCGACATGCTGGTCGCGGTGACCAACAGCGACGAAACCAACATGGTCGCCTGCCAGGTCGCTCACACACTTTTCCACACGCCGACCAAGATCGCCCGGGTGCGCGAGGCGTCCTACCTCAATCGCGAAGAACAACTGTTCCAGAACGAAGCGATTCCGGTCGACGTGCTGATCAGCCCCGAGCAAGTGGTCACCAACTACATCAAGCGCCTGATCCAGCATCCCGGCGCCTTGCAAGTGATCGATTTCGCCGAAGGCGCGGCGCAACTGGTGGCAGTGCGCGCCTATTACGGCGGTCCGCTGGTGGGCCAGCAACTGCGCCAGCTGCGCGAACACATGCCGAATGTGGAAACCCGCGTCGCCGCGATTTTCCGTCGTGACCGGCCGATCCTGCCGCAGGGCGACACCGTGATCGAGGCCGATGACGAAGTCTTCTTCATCGCTGCCCGTGAGAATATTCGCGCGGTGATGAGCGAAATGCGTCGTCTCGACGAGACCTACAAGCGCATCGTCATCGCTGGCGGCGGGCAGATCGGCGAACGTCTGGCCGAGGCCATCGAAAGCCGCTACCAAGTGAAGATCATCGAGATGAACCCGGCACGTTGCCGCTATCTCTCCGATACCCTCGACAGCACCGTGGTATTGCAGGGCAGCGCCTCGGATCGCGATCTGCTGCTGGAAGAAAACATCGCCGATGCCGACATCTTCCTCGCGCTGACCAACGATGACGAAGCCAACATCATGTCGTCGTTGCTGGCGAAACGGCTGGGGGCGAAGAAGGTCATGACGATCATCAACAACCCGGCCTACGTCGACCTGATCCAGGGCGGCGACATCGACATCGCCATCAGCCCGCAACTGGCGACCATCGGCACCTTGCTGGCCCACGTGCGGCGTGGCGATATCGTCAGCGTGCACTCATTGCGCCGCGGTGCGGCGGAGGCCATCGAGGCGATTGCCCACGGTGATGCGAAATCGAGCAAGGTCATCGGCAAGCCCATCGAGAAGATCGGTTTGCCGCCGGGTACCACGATCGGCGCAGTCATCCGCAATGAACAGGTGATCATCGCCCATGACGACACCGTGATCGAAGCGGGCGACCATGTGATTCTGTTCCTTGTGGATAAAAAACATATCCGCGATGTGGAGAAGCTGTTTCATGTGGGGTTGAGCTTCTTCTGACCCGGATTATCGGGTGACCAGACTGGCGTCATCGCGAGCAGGCTCACTCCTACATTTGAAATGCGTTCTCACTGTAGGAGTGAGCCTGCTCGCGATAGCGGTATCCCAAAGCAAGACTTCTCCCTGACCCACCTCACTCAAGGAATCCACCATGCTCGAATCCCTGGAAAAAATGCTCGCCAAGGGTGTGGATAACTCCCTGCTGCGCTTCGGCCTCGGCAAGGGTTATCTGGACCTGGGCGAAAACGCCAAGGCTGCCGAGCATTTCCAGCGCTGCGTCGGTTTCGATCCGAAGTATTCAGCGGCATGGAAACTGTTGGGCAAGGCGCAACTGGCACTGGGCGATCATGCCGCTGCGCGGCAGGCATGGGAGCAAGGTCTGGAAGCGGCCCGTGCCCATGGCGACAAACAGGCCGAGAAGGAAATGACTGTGTTTCTGAAGAAGCTCGAGCGTCAGGCGCAGTAAATCAAAGGTAGCGAAGACCGATGCCGTCGGCATCCACCGTCACCACTTCCATCCGCACCCGTGGCGCGCCTGTGGGTAAATCCTGCACTTGGCCATACACCACCGCGCCTTTGGGCAACGACGCCAGGCGCGGGTGCTGCACATACACCCCGGTGGGCGACAGATTGCGCGTCTGGCCGAGGCATTCGCCGAAGCTGTCGTGGGTGATCTTGATGCGGAAGGATTTGCGTTGTTCGGACATCTTCATGCGCCCTTGAATGAACGAAGTTGTGGATAACCGTAGAAGCCAGATCAAGAGATCGTCCGATCGCGGCCCGAACCTTCGGCAGCTCCTACAAGTTATCCACAGAATGTGCCAACTTCTTCAGTACCAGCGTTCTTCGCCCGGCGGGCGTTTCTTGAAGCGCTTCATGCTCCACATGTACTGGCTTGGATACGCCGCCACATAGCGTTCGACCACTTTGCTCATCGCCGCGCAAGACTCGGCGGTATCGGTGCTGTACATGGCCTCGGGCGCCGCTTCGAGGATCACTTTGTAGCCAGAACCGTCGGGCAGGCGCAGTGCATGGAGGAACACGCCGACCGCTTTGCCACCGGCCAACATGTTCGGCACAAATTTGCTGGTCAGCGCCTGGGTGGCGAAGAACGGCACGAAGATCCCGGCGGATTCGGCCGGTTCCGGGTCAGCGGGAATGCCCACTGCACCACCTTTGCGCACTTCCTTGATGACGCTGAGAATGCCTTCCTTGGTCGACGCGGCGACTTTGTTGCCCAGTTGCACGCGCTGTTTGCGCAGCAATTCATCCACAGCCTTGAGCTTGGGCGGGCGATAGAAAATGATCGGTTTGCACTGGCTGCAATAGAAGTGGTTGAGCACTTCCCAGTTGCCGAGGTGGCTGGTGATGCCGACCACGCCCTTGCCCGAGGCCAACGCATCCTTGAGAATGTCGAGGCCTTCGACTTCGCGCACCAGGTCGATGGAGCGCTGGGCTGGCCAGATCCACGCGCAGGCGCTTTCGGTCAGCGACTTGCCGATGTCTTTCAGGCTCTGCCCGACCAGACGCTCACGCTCGGCCGGGTCCATTTGTGGAAAACATTTGGCAAGGTTGATCCGCACCACGTCGCGGGATCGGTTGGGGGTTTTCCACATGATCCAGCCAATCGCCGAACCCACGGCCTGCACGGCCCGCCATGGCAGCAGGGCAAACAGCCGCAGAGCGCCTACCAGCAAGGCGCCTTTAAACTTTTCCACAGGTCACTCCTGATCTTGTGCTGTGCGCGAGGCGGCCATTCTAACCGCCGTTGACGAGCTGCGCGTAGCGGTCGCAGTCACGGGTGTGATCCATGACCATGCCCGAGGCCTGCATCAGCGCGTAGCAAATGGTCGGTCCGACGAACGTGAACCCGGCCTTTTTCAGGCCTTTGCTCATCGCCAGCGCTTCGGGAGTGATCGCCGGGACTTCGCTGCGATCCTTGAAATGATTGATGATCGGTTGGTCGCCGACGAACGACCAGAGGAACGCCACCGGATCCTCCAGCGCCAGCCAGGCCTGGGCATTACGGCGGGCGGCGTTGAGTTTGAGACGGTTGCGGATGATCCCCGGATCGAGCATCAACTCATCGATTTCAGCGTCGCTCATCTGCGCCACGCGCTGTACGTCGAAGCCGAACAACACCTCGCGATAACGCTCGCGTTTACGCAGCACGGTGATCCACGACAGCCCGGCCTGGAACCCTTCGAGCAAAAGCAACTCGAACAAACCCTGCGCATCGCGTAGCGGCGTGCCCCACTCCTGATCGTGATAAGCCATGTACAGCGGATCTTCGGTACACCAAAAGCAGCGTGGCATAAGGCTCCAGGGGGTGGAGGTGCGACTGAATCGGGTATACTCCCGCTCTTTAAATCGCAGCCCAAGAAACAGGTGAATTTCGTGAGCCAGCCTACGCCAGCCGTGCGTACCTTCCAAGACTTGATCCTCGCGCTCCAGCAATACTGGGCCGAGCAAGGTTGTGTGGTACTTCAGCCCTACGATATGGAAGTAGGCGCCGGCACTTTCCACACCGCGACATTCCTGCGCGCCATCGGCCCGGAAACCTGGAACGCCGCCTACGTGCAGCCAAGCCGCCGTCCGACTGACGGCCGCTACGGCGAAAACCCGAACCGTCTGCAGCACTACTACCAGTTCCAGGTAGTCCTGAAGCCGAACCCGGACAACTTCCAGGAACTGTACCTGGGCTCCCTCAAGCATGTCGGTCTGGACCCGCTGGTCCACGACATTCGCTTCGTCGAAGACAACTGGGAATCGCCGACCCTCGGCGCCTGGGGTCTGGGCTGGGAAGTCTGGCTGAACGGTATGGAAGTGACGCAGTTCACTTACTTCCAGCAAGCGGGCGGCATCGAGTGCTACCCGGTGACTGGCGAGATCACCTACGGTCTCGAGCGTCTGGCCATGTACCTGCAGGGCGTGGACTCGGTCTACGACCTGGTCTGGGCGGACGGTCCGATGGGCAAAGTCACCTACGGCGACGTGTTCCACCAGAACGAAGTGGAGCAGTCCACTTACAACTTCGAACACGCCAACGTCGACAAGCTGTTCGAACTGTTCGACTTCTATGAAAGCGAAGCCAAGCGCCTGATCGAGCTCGACCAGCCGCTGCCGTTGCCGAGCTATGAGATGGTCCTGAAGGCCTCGCACACCTTCAACCTGCTGGATGCACGCCGGGCGATCTCGGTAACCGCGCGTCAGCAATACATTCTGCGCGTGCGCACCCTGGCGCGTTCCGTTGCGCAAGCCTACCTGCTGGCGCGCGCCAAGCTGGGCTTCCCGATGGCAACCCCGGACCTGCGTGACGAAGTACTGGCCAAGCTGGAGGCTGCACAATGAGTGCGCAAGATTTTCTGGTTGAACTGGGCACCGAAGAACTGCCACCGAAAGCCCTGAACACTTTGGCTGAAGCGTTCCTCGCCGGTATCGACAAGGGCCTGCAAGCCGCTGGCCTGAGCTACGAGACCAAAACCGTCTACGCCGCACCGCGTCGTCTGGCTGTGCTGATCACGGCACTGGCCACCCAGCAGCCGGATCGCAGCATCAACCTCGACGGCCCGCCACGTCAGGCGGCGTTCGACGCTGAAGGCAACCCGACCCAAGCGGCACTGGGCTTCGCCAAGAAGTGCGGCGTCGAGCTGAGCGAAATCGACCAGAGCGGTCCGAAACTGCGCTACAGCCAAAGCATCGCCGGCAAGCCGACTGCGAGCCTGCTGCCGACTATCGTCGAAGATTCGCTGAACGACCTGCCGATCCCGAAACGCATGCGTTGGGGTGCGCGCAAGGAAGAGTTCGTACGTCCGACCCAATGGCTGGTAATGCTGCTCGGTGACCAGGTCATCGACTGCACGATCCTCGCGCAGAAGGCTGGCCGTGACTCCCGTGGTCACCGTTTCCATCACCCGGAAAACGTGCGCATCGGTTCGCCGTCGAGCTACCTGTCCGACCTGCGTGCCGCTTATGTGCTGGCCGACGCCAACGAGCGTCGCGAAATCATCAGCAAGCGCACCGAAGAACTGGCCACCCGTCAGGAAGGCACGGCGATCGTTCCACCAGCGCTGCTCGACGAAGTGACCGCGCTGGTCGAATGGCCGGTGCCGCTGGTGTGCTCGTTCGAGGAACGCTTCCTCGACGTGCCGCAAGAAGCACTGATCACCACCATGCAGGACAACCAGAAGTACTTCTGCCTGCTGGATGCCGACGGCAAGTTGCTGCCACGTTTCATCACTGTGGCCAACATCGAAAGCAAAGACCCGCAGCAGATCATCGCCGGTAACGAGAAAGTGGTTCGCCCACGTCTGACCGACGCTGAGTTCTTCTTCAAGCAAGACAAGAAGCAGAAGCTCGAAGCCTTCAACGATCGCCTGCAGAACGTGGTGTTCCAGGAAAAACTCGGCAGCGTCTACGACAAGGCCGAGCGCGTATCCCGACTGGCTGCGTACATCGCCGCACGCATCGGCGGCAACGCCTCGTGGGCTGCCCGCGCAGGCTTGCTGTCGAAATGTGACCTGGCCACCGAAATGGTTGGCGAGTTCCCGGAGATGCAAGGTGTTGCCGGTTACTACTACGCCCTCAATGACGGCGAGCCGGAAGACGTCGCGCTGGCGCTGAACGAGCAGTACATGCCACGCGGTGCCGGTGCTGAACTGCCTGCCACCCTGACTGGTGCGGCCGTCGCCATCGCTGACAAGCTCGACACCCTGGTCGGTATTTTCGGTATCGGCATGCTGCCAACCGGCAGCAAAGACCCGTACGCCCTGCGCCGTGCAGCACTGGGTGTGCTGCGCATTCTGATCGAGAAGAAACTCGATCTGGACCTGAACGACGCCGTAGCTTTCGCCGTGAATGCGTTCGGTGCCAAGGTCAAGGCTGCCGGTCTCAACGAAGCGGTGTTGGAGTTCATCTTCGACCGTCTGCGTGCACGTTACGAAGACGAAGGCGTCGATGTCGCCACTTACCTGTCGGTTCGTGCCCTGAAACCAGGTTCGGCGCTGGACTTCGACCAGCGTGTGCAAGCGGTGCAAGCCTTCCGCAAACTGCCGGAAGCGGCAGCGCTGGCGGCGGTGAACAAGCGTGTATCGAACCTGTTGAGCAAGGTCGAAGGCTCGGTGCCAACCGTGGTTGAAGCCAAATACTTCGACAACGCCAACGAGTTCTCGCTGTACTCGGCGATCCAGCAAGCGGATCAGGCGGTGCAGCCTATGGCCGCAGCGCGTCAGTACAACGAATCGCTGGCGCGCCTCGCAGCATTGCGCGAGCCGGTCGACGCGTTCTTCGACGCGGTGATGGTCAATGCCGACGACGCCAATGTACGGGCCAACCGTTACGCGCTGCTGGCGCGTCTGCGTGGCTTGTTCCTCGGTGTCGCAGACATTTCGCTGCTGGGTTGAGGGATTGCTGTTGAAACTGCTGATTCTCGATCGGGACGGAGTGATCAATTACGACTCCGACGCTTACATCAAGTCAGTCGCGGAGTGGATTCCGTTGCCCGGCTCGATCGAGGCGATTGCGCAGTTGAGCAAGGCCGGCTGGACGGTGGCAGTCGCCACCAACCAGTCGGGCATTGCTCGCGGCTATTACGACCTCGCCACCCTCGACGCCATGCACGCGCGCCTGCGCGAACTGGTGGCGGAGCAGGGCGGTGAAGTCGGGCTGATCGTGTACTGCCCGCATGGGCCGGACGAGGGTTGCGATTGCCGCAAACCGAAACCGGGCATGTTGAAAACCATCGCCGGGCATTACAACGTGGCGCTGACGAATGTCTGGTTCGTCGGCGACAGCCTTGGTGACCTGGAGGCCGCCAAAGCCGTCGATTCACAGCCAGTTTTGGTAAAGACCGGAAAAGGCGCAAAGACTCAGGGCAAAACCCTGCCGGTTGGCACTCTGATTTTTGACGATCTGGCGGCGATTGCCGCAGAACTTATCCACAACTAGAGTACTTCTGAAATTCCTGACCAGGGATTGATCGGGAGTGCGCTTGAACAGTCGGGCATTGCCCCGTAACGGTAAACGTCGCCATGTCGATACTGCGGGCCATCAGAATTTTTCTCTTTTACCTGCTGCTGGGCACCACGTCCTTGTTGTGGTGCAGCCTGAGCTTTTTCATCGCGCCCTTTCTGCCGTTCAAGGCGCGATATCGTTTTATCAACGTGTACTGGTGCCGTTGCGCCTTGTGGTTGACCAAGGTGTTCCTCGGTATCCGTTACGAAATCAAAGGCGCGGAAAACGTGCCTGACCGGCCCTGCGTGATTCAGTCGAACCACCAGAGCACTTGGGAGACGTTTTTTCTCTCCGCTTATTTCTCGCCGTTGAGCCAGGTGCTCAAGCGCGAATTGCTCTATGTGCCGTTTTTTGGCTGGGCCATGGCCATGCTGCGACCGATCGCGATTGATCGCGACAATCCGAAAGCTGCGCTCAAACAGGTGGCGGCAAAGGGTGATGAGCTACTCAAGGACAACGTTTGGGTACTGATTTTCCCCGAAGGCACACGCGTGCCTTATGGCACTGTCGGCAAGTTCTCGCGTAGTGGCAGCGCATTGGCGGTGAATGCGGCGCTTCCGGTATTACCGATTGCACACAATGCCGGCAAGTTCTGGCCGAAAATCGGTTGGGGCAAGAAGTCCGGGGTGATCACCGTGGTCATCGGTGAACCGATGTACGCCGAAGGCACTGGGCCTCGCGCTATCGCCGAGCTGAACGACCGGGTGCAGGCCTGGAACGAGAAGACCCAACGCGAAATGGGTTCTCTGCCACCCGCACCACAAGCGCCGGCTGCAAGTGATCAGGTGGCTGTCTGAGATTTTGTGGATAACCTGTGTACGGTTTTGTTGAAAAGGCTTGAATCTTTATATTAAGTGATTGATTTATTTATATATTTCTCAAGCTCATAAAACACCGTAAAAGGTGCATAAGTTTTTTTCGGAAGTAAAAAAACCGGCTGATATAGCCGGTTTTTTTATGCCTGATTACTCGGCAATCAAAGGTAGCTCAAGTACAAACGTTGTGCCTTGATCGACTACGCTGCGGCACTCGATCCGGCCGCCATGGTGATCGACCACTGCTTTGACCATCGACAGGCCCAACCCGACACCATCGATGCCTTGGGCCGAGGAAAACCGCCGGTATTGAATAAACAGATCAGGCAGTTCTTCGGCGGCAATGCCTTTGCCCTGATCGCTCAGTTCCACCCGCAACACCTCGCCATGGCAACGGACCTGCAAATGAATCGTGGTGTGAGGTCCGCTGTACTTGATCGCGTTTTCCAGCAGATTGAACAGCGCCCGGGTCAGCAATCCTTGATCAGCCAGCACCAGGCGCTCTTGAGAGGGTTCGTCCATGTCGTGCAGCATTTCGATGCTTTTCTGTTGGGCGATCGGCAAGGCCTGATCCAGCACATCGAGCACCAACATCGCAAACAGGCTTGGCTGAAACTGGTAAGTCTCGGACTCCGCCCGCGCCAGCAATACGAATCCATCGGTCAGCGACAGTGCGCGGCGCACTTGGCGTTCGATCTGTTCGAACAGCGGCGCATCCGCGCCAGCCTGATGGCGATGGACATCCAGCAAGGCGAGGATTGCCGAATGGGGGGCGCGCAAATCATGGGAAAGAAAGCGCAGCAAAACGCTGCGCTGCTCTTCGGCCGCGCGTTCGGCACTGAGGTCGGTCAGACTCAGCAACCAGCCAATGGGCGTGTCACCGTCGACCGGCAACAGCGCGGCGCGCTCCAGACGCAAGCTACGTTCCTTGTGATCGCGGAACTCCAGCAGGGGCAGGGCGGATAACGGCGGGCGGGGAGCTGTGGACAATTCGGGGTAGCCGAGTTGCGCCAGTTGATCGAGCACATCGTCGCCCACCAGAGCACTATCGAATAGATTCCGCGCTTTGCGATTGCCCAGCAGAATCTGCCCTTTGGGGTCGCTGATCAGCGTGGCTACCGGTAGATATTCCAGGCCATCAGCGATAAAACGCCGAGTATCGCGGGTGCGGCTCATCGCTTGTTCAAGCGCCATGATCTGTCCCTGCAGACGATCAGCACCAGTGAACTGCGCGCGACGGCGTTCCGGGAAAACTTTCGGTTCATTGTCCAGCCGTGCCAACTCCCAGCCGAAATAGGTCAGCACGACGCTGAGGCGCCGCCAGTTCCAGATCAAGTAGCCGAACAGCATGCCCAGCACGGCTGGCGTCGGCGACCACCAGCGCCGCATCTCCGCCAATCCCGCGCTGGTCAGCAACACACAAGCCATACCGATCAGCGTCACCCAAAGTGCCAGACGCGGGCGCCATAACAGTAGCCCGAGAACGCACGTCACCAAACTCACGGAAAGCAATGCGCCCAGCCCCGGTGACGCGTCATGCAGATTGACCTGCGCTCGGTACGACAACAGCGCAGTCAGCGGTAACAGCACTAGACTTATCCACAACCACTCGCGCACCAACCGGCGGAACAGTCGCTGCACCTGGCTTGGCTCACGGCTTTCGCGCCGGCGCTCGCTACTCATCTGAACAGCTGGCATGGGAAAAAGGGCAGGGCAATGTGAATGGATTCATGGGCCACAGGTCTGAGACATGACCCGAAGAATCATAGCGGACGTCGACCAACGGCGGGCCGCTTACTTTCAAGGCAATGGCCGGGCGACTAAGGTTTACGGCCAAATGCCCCCAGCGACAAGGAACCACCGCGTATGCGCGTTGCGATACTGGACGACGAACCCGCCGAACTGCGCCGGGTCGAGCAGACCCTGCAGCAAATGGCCGATGCCTCCGAACAGCCATGGTCGCTGCACAGCTTCGAGCTTGGCGAAGACCTGCTGCGACAACTGCGCCGGGAAACCTTCGACCTGCTGATCCTCGACTGGCAATTGCCGGATCTCACCGGTCTGGCATTGCTGCGCTGGACCCGCGAACACATGGAAGCGCCTCCCGCTGCGATCATGCTGACCAGTCGTGATGGCGAAAGCGATATCGTCCAGGCCCTGAACGCCGGCGCCGACGACTACGTGAGTAAACCGTTCCGGCCCAATGAGTTGAAAGCGCGGGTCGCCGCCGTATTACGTCGACACAGTCAGCCACGCAGCGCCGCCACCGAGGTACTCAGCTTCAATGACCTGACGTTCGACGATGCCGAGCTGACCGTCACCCGTGAGGGCAAACCCATCGTCATGACCGAGCGTGAATATCGGTTGGCGCGCTGCCTGTTCAGCAACCTTGGTCGACCTCTGTCGCGGGATTATCTGTATGAGCGCTTCTGGCCCCACGAAGAAATGGCCTCGTCACGGCCGCTGGATACGCATATCTACCGGCTGCGTAACAAGCTGGGGCTGACGGCCGATCGTGGATGGCAGTTGCTGACGATTTATGGGTACGGGTATCGGTTGGAGAGTGTGGCGACTGCACAGGAATAAAGATCAAAAGATCGCAGCCTTCGGCAGCTCCTGCACAAGATCAATGCAGGCGCTGCGATCTCTCTTTACTGATCAATGAAACGTCAACCCGAGCAACCCGATTGCCAGTTTTCGTTCATCCACACTCATCCCCAGTTCGTGTGGGCTGATCGCCAATGGAAAATGTAACTGGATGCGCAAGACACCTTGCTGCGCAACGAGCTGCTGCACCTGCGGCGGCAGCAAGACATTTATTTTGTTCGCAGTGGCTTGGGTCAGACTGGCGGAGAACACCGCAACATCATTGACGCGGATATCCACAGCCTGGCGCGGGTGTGACTCCGCCAGAAAGGCATTGGCTTCGAGCGACAGCGAGGTCACATTACCGGCCGGCCTGAGGATGATTTCCGCATCTGAACCCACTGACCCGGTACCCCAGGCATCAGAAACCCACCAGCCTGTGCCCAGACCGGCGGCCCCGGAACTGCTATCGGTGAACTGAATTTTTTCACCCGGCCGGAAAGTCGGAATCAGCTCTTGAGGTTGCACTGCATTGATGGCGGGACAGTCAGCACAGCGCTTCCACCCCGGTGCCAAGACATAAAAGTCGTCGACTCTGGCCAGGACATCGGCATTGCGGTCCAGGTTGACCGTTGCTTGAAGCGCCGAGCGTTGATCCAGTACATACAGGGTGTCGGCATCATACTTTCCGGATTCGACAGTCCTGTCTGCCGCGCGCTGCGCAGCCTCCTGCGCCGCCGCACTTACCCGTCCCAGGTAAACGGCATCTGTTGCCAGATGATACTTGCCTGCGTAATCGGCCAGCGTCATCCAATGCGTGGAAAAGTTTTGCGGACTCACCCATCGCACGTTCTGATAATGCGATGCCGCGCTGCGCCAGAAAGGATCGACCAACGGGGTTTTCCATTCCTTGCCCGGCGAAGCCATCAGTTGGCTGCGCGTGTTTGCCCAGCCTGCACGGGTGTCCGCCACTTGAACGACCACCGCCAGCGCCAACAGCATGATCGCCGCCTGCGGCCGGGCACTTCGGGCCACCAAAAAAACCACCGCGAAAATCACCGCGTACATGACCGGCCAGATCATCCGGCCCGATGCGCGGAAGATACTCGCGATTGCAATGAAGGTGTCCGGCAACCAATAGTCGAATTCGTACGACGCGATCCCGACCTTGTTGGAAAGCGCAAAAACCATCAGCCCGACCAGCGCGAGCAGCAATATCCAGCGCTTGCGTATGGCGGCCATAACCCCGTTGTTCTTGCCGCCCAACGTGAGCGGCAATGCACAAACGAGGAGCAACACCACCCCCAGCCCAGGGAAGGCCATGCCATCTCCATCGCCGGGCACTCCGGGGAAATCCCTCAAGACATATGACCACCCGGCAGGGTTGAAGAAGGTCAACGCATTCGCACGGAACAATCCAAACCCGATGGAGGCCAGACCAGCTCCATTGATCGTGAAGTAGCCCGCCTGCCAGCAGCACAATCCCGTCAACAACAAGAGGCCGAACAACTCGGCAACTGCCTTGCGCGGAGTCAGTTGGATTTTGATGGTTCGGTACAGAAGATCGGCGATCCAGATCAGCGCAATCATGACCAGCAGATAGGCGTGCACCAGGGCCGACGCGGCCAGCAGGGATCCCCAGGCCAGAGCGCGCTTGTCATTGCCACGGCGTAGCGTCAGGTACAGTGCGGCGAGGATCAGGAAATGTCCGGAAAGGGATAGATGTACGCCCATGCGCGCAATCATCGCCGGGTTGAAGAGAAACAATGCCGCGCCCAGCAGGCGCACTGTCACATTGCTTGTGGCCAGCCCCATCAGTTTCCAGGCAAACCAGCTCTGCAGCACAAAACACGTCAGCAACCAAAGTCCGAAGTACTGGAAAGGCTCGGGAAGCAGCGAAGCGAACGGTTTGAAGATAAAGGCAAACAGCGGATTGGAATCCGAGAAGATGATCGCGCTGCTCAGCTCCAATCCGTAAGAGGGATTGAGCCCCAGCGGAATCGACCAGGGTGAATGCCTGAAAAACGCCCACCCCAGGTAATGCGTCGCCGGATCGCTCTGACCCAGCCATGCAATGTTTTCAGGGTTCAGCGCCCTTGGCCCCACGACGATAAAAAATGCCAGAACGCCCATCAGCAAGGGAAAGAGACTAACCGGCAAGCGTTTAAGCAGATCCTTCATCGATACACGTCCATTCGTCATGCGCCAAAATCAGAGGCTGGAATCGAGGCTGCATCGTACGCAAAAAAAAGCCCGCTTGCGCGGGCCTTCTTCTGGCTTGGCCGGCCAACCCTTTGGGGTGGCCGAACCGTCACAGGTGTAGCGGATCAGAAATCCAGGTTCGACACCGCCAGGGCATTGCTCTCGATGAAGTCACGGCGAGGTTCGACCGCATCACCCATCAGGGTGTTGAAAATCTGATCTGCGCCAATGGCGTCTTCGATGGTGACTTTCAGCATGCGGCGCACGCTTGGGTCCATGGTGGTTTCCCACAGCTGATCCGGGTTCATTTCGCCCAGACCTTTGTATCGCTGGATGGTGTGACGCTTGGTGCTTTCAGCCATCAGCCAGTCCAGAGCTTCCTTGAACTCGGTAACCGCTTTCTTGCGCTCGCCACGCTGGATGTATGCGCCTTCGTCGAGCAGGGTGCTCAGTTGAGCGCCGAGGGTGACGACGGTTTTGTAGTCGTTGCTGCCGAAGAAGTCACGGTTGAAGGTGACGTAGTTCGACAGGCCATGGGAGATCAGTTCGACCTCTGGCAGCCACACGCCACGTTCACGATCTTCACGCAGGCTGGCCTTGTAGACCAGGCCGGACTTCTCATTGGTGCGCAGGCGGACTTCGTACTGGGCCAGCCAGTCTTGCATCTTGGCATGGTCGCCGAGCATTTCCAGGCTCACGGCCGGCAGGTAGATGAAGTGTTCGGTCAGCTCCTGCGGATACAGGCGCGAAAGACGCTTGAGGGTCTTCATCACCATGCGGAAGTCGTTCACCAGACGTTCCAGCGCCTCACCGGAAATGCCCGGGGCCTCTTCGTTCAGGTGCAGGCTCGCATCTTCAAGAGCCGACTGCGTCATGTACTCTTCCATGGCGTCGTCGTCTTTGATGTATTGCTCTTGCTTGCCTTTCTTGACCTTGTACAGCGGCGGCTGCGCGATGTAGATGTAGCCACGCTCGATCAACTCCGGCAACTGACGGAAGAAGAAGGTCAGCAGCAGGGTACGGATGTGCGAACCGTCGACGTCAGCATCGGTCATGATGATGATGTTGTGATAACGCAGTTTGTCGATGTTGTACTCTTCGCGACCGATGCCGCAGCCCAGCGCGGTGATCAGCGTGCCCACTTCCTGGGACGAGATCATCTTGTCGAAGCGTGCTTTCTCGACGTTGAGGATCTTACCTTTCAGCGGCAGGATCGCCTGGGTCTTGCGGTTACGTCCCTGCTTGGCAGAGCCGCCCGCGGAGTCACCTTCCACGAGGTACAGTTCGGACAGCGCAGGATCTTTTTCCTGGCAGTCAGCGAGCTTGCCCGGCAGGCCGGCGATATCCAGCGCACCTTTGCGGCGGGTCATCTCACGAGCCTTGCGCGCCGCTTCACGGGCACGGGCAGCGTCGATCATCTTGCCGACGACCAGTTTCGCTTCATTCGGATTTTCCAGCAGGAAGTCGGAGAAATACTTGCCCATCTCCTGCTCGACCGCGGTCTTCACTTCGGAAGACACCAGTTTGTCTTTGGTCTGCGAGCTGAACTTCGGATCCGGCACTTTCACCGAGATGATTGCGGTCAGGCCTTCACGGGCATCATCACCGGTGGTGGCGACTTTGTGCTTCTTCGCCAGACCTTCCTGCTCGATGTAGTTGTTCAGGTTACGCGTCAGCGCCGAACGGAAGCCCACCAGGTGAGTACCGCCGTCGCGCTGCGGAATGTTGTTGGTGAAGCACAACAGGTTCTCGTTGAAGCTGTCGTTCCACTGCAGGGCGATTTCCACGCCGATGCCGTCTTCACGCTGGATGTTGAAGTGGAACACCTGGTTGACCGGAGTCTTGTTGGTGTTCAGGTATTCAACGAATGCACGCAGGCCGCCTTCGTACTTGAACAGCTCTTCCTTGCCGCTGCGCTCGTCCTTGAGGACGATACCCACACCGGAGTTGAGGAAGGACAGTTCACGAATGCGCTTGGCGAGGATGTCCCAGCTGAAGTGAATGTTCTTGAAGGTTTCGCTGGAAGCCTTGAAGTGAATCTGGGTGCCGGTGGTTTCGCTGTCACCCACGATGGCCATCGGCGCCTGAGGTACGCCGTGGACGTAGGTCTGTTCCCAGATCTTGCCGCTGCGGCGCACGGTGAGAACAAGCTGCTCGGACAGTGCGTTCACCACCGACACACCTACACCGTGCAGACCGCCGGATACTTTGTAGGAGTTATCGTCGAACTTACCGCCAGCGTGGAGGACGGTCATGATGACCTCGGCGGCGGAAACGCCTTCCTCTTTGTGCACGTCTACCGGGATGCCACGGCCGTTGTCTTTAACGGTGATGGACTCGTCCGGGTGGATGATGATGCTGATGTCGTCGCAATGGCCGGCGAGGGCTTCGTCGATCGAGTTGTCGACCACCTCGAACACCATGTGGTGCAGACCGCTGCCATCGTCGGTGTCACCAATGTACATACCGGGACGTTTGCGTACGGCATCCAGGCCTTTCAGCACTTTAATGCTCGTTGAGTCGTACGTATTTTCTTCGCTCAATGCCTTCACTCCCGATGGTCGTGGGTCTGGGTGATACGGCCCTGTTCCACGTGGAACAGAGCGACTGGCGTTTCCGTCTGCCAGCCTTCCCTCAATAATTCGTGATCTACACAGGTGATGAACACCTGGCAGCGTAAGTCTTCCAGCAAGCGGCACAGCGCACGACGGTGGCTCTCGTCCAGTTCGGACGGCAAGTCATCCACCAGATAAATACACTGACCGCGTCGGGCCTGGCTGACCAGATGCCCCTGGGCAATCCGCAATGCGCAGACCACCAACTTCTGCTGACCCCGGGACAAGATGTCCGCGGCGTTGTGTGCGCCCAATCTAAGACGCAAATCAGCCCGTTGTGGCCCAGCCTGTGTATGGCCCATTTGCTGATCCCGTTGCAGGGACCCGGCAAGTACGGCGCTCAATTCCCGGTCTTTGTCCCAGCCTCGGTAATAGCTGAGCGTCAAACCTTCAAGCTCAACCAGTTCGCTCAAGGTTTGTTCAAAGACTGGTTTCAAGGCTTTGATGTAAGCGCGGCGGTATTCATCGATTTCAGCGCTGGCCTGGCACAGTTCCCTGTCCCAAACCGCTTGCGAAACGGCGTCAAGTGTACCATGCCGCAGCCAGGAGTTTCTCTGGCGCAAGGCCTTCTGCAGGCGCTGCCAAGTAGCCATGAATCGCGGCTCGACGTGGAACACGCCCCAATCGAGAAACTGCCGGCGAATCTTCGGCGCACCTTCGAGCAGGCGGAAACTGTCCGGGTTGATCAACTGCAGCGGCAGGATCTCCGCCAGTTGCGCGGCGCTGCGGGCGTTCTGGCCGTCGATACGGATCTGGAACTCGCCCTGACGGTCCCGCGAAATCCCCAACGCACTGTGGCCACCCTCGGCCAATTCGACCTGACCGAACACGGTGCAGGCGAGTTGCTCGTACTGGATGACCGGCAACAGCCGCGTGCTACGAAACGAACGGGCAAGCCCCAGCAGATGAATGGCTTCCAGAACACTGGTTTTGCCGCTGCCGTTGGCGCCGTAAAGGATATTGATGCGGGGGGAGGGGGAGAAGGTCACCGGGTGCAGATTACGCACCGCGGTGACCGAAACACGACTTAAGGACATCCAGGGTCAGCTGATTACAGACGCATCGGCATGACAACGTAAGCCGAATCGTCGTTGTCGGATTCCTGCACCAGCGCACTGCTGTTGGAGTCGGACAGGATCAGACGAACCTGCTCGGTGGTCATCACGCCCAGCACGTCAAGCAGATAGCTCACGTTGAAGCCGATTTCCAGCGAGCCACCGTTGTACTCAACGCCCACTTCCTCTTCCGCTTCTTCCTGCTCCGGGTTGTTGGCCTGGATCTTCAACTGACCGCTGGCCAGTTGCAGACGAATACCACGGTACTTCTCGTTGGAGAGAATTGCGGTACGGCTGAATGCTTCACGCAGGGCCTGGCGATCGCCGAGTACCAGCTTGTCACCGCCCTTCGGCAGCACGCGCTCGTAATCCGGGAATTTACCGTCGACCAGTTTCGAAGTGAAGGTGAACTCGCCGGTGGTCGCGCGAATGTGGTGCTGACCGAGGACGATGCTGACGTTGCCGTCCGGCTCGGTGAGCAGACGTGCCAGTTCGAGAATACCTTTGCGCGGCACGATGACCTGGTGGCGATCCGGCTGACCGATATCGGCTTTCATCGAGCACATGGCCAGACGATGACCGTCGGTAGCCACCGCCCGGATGATGCCTTCGGAAACTTCCAGCAGCATACCGTTGAGGTAATAACGCACGTCCTGCTGGGCCATGGCGAAGCTGGTGCGTTCGATCAAACGACGCAGTTTGCTTTGCTCCAGGCTGCAAGTCAGCGAGCCAGGACCTTCTTCGACAGTCGGGAAGTCGTTGGCAGGCAGAGTGGACAGGGTGAAACGGCTACGACCGGCCTTCACAACCAGCTTCTGCTCGTCGACCTTGATGTCGATCAGCGCATCGTTGGGCAGGCTTTTGCAGATATCCATCAGCTTGCGCGCAGGCACGGTGATGGAGCCCGTTTCAGCCGGCTCTTCGAGTTGCACGCGACCGACCAGCTCGACTTCCAGGTCGGTACCGGTCAGCGACAATTGCTGGCCTTCGACAACCAGCAGCACGTTGGAGAGTACCGGCAAGGTCTGTCGGCGCTCGACGACGCCTGCGACCAGTTGCAGGGGTTTCAACAGGGCTTCGCGTTGAATGGTGAAATGCATGGTCTAGTCCCTTGCCTTAATAAGCTGCGCTGGTGTTCATCAAGTGGTCAGTGTACGCAGCAGGTTCTTGTAGTCCTCGCGGATGTCCGCGTCGGATTCCTTAAGTTCGTTGATCTTGCGGCAGGCGTGCAAAACAGTCGTGTGGTCGCGACCGCCAAACACATCGCCAATTTCCGGCAGGCTGTGGTTGGTCAGTTCCTTGGACAACGCCATGGCCACCTGACGCGGACGAGCGACCGAGCGCGAACGGCGCTTGGACAGCAGATCCGAGATCTTGATCTTGTAGTACTCGGCGACAGTGCGCTGAATGTTATCCACAGAGACCAGTTTGTCCTGCAATGCCAACAGGTCTTTCAAGGATTCGCGAATCAGCTCGATGGTGATATCGCGGCCCATGAAGTGCGAGTGGGCGATCACGCGTTTCAGCGCGCCTTCCAGTTCACGGACGTTGGAGCGAATGCGTTGGGCAATGAAGAACGCAGCGTCGTGCGGCAAGTCGACTTTGGCCTGGTCGGCCTTCTTCATCAAGATTGCGACGCGGGTTTCCAGTTCCGGCGGCTCGACGGCAACCGTCAGGCCCCAGCCGAAACGGGATTTGAGGCGCTCTTCGAGGCCTTCGATTTCTTTCGGATAGCGGTCACTGGTGAGAATGACCTGCTGGCCACCTTCAAGCAGAGCGTTGAAGGTGTGGAAAAACTCTTCCTGCGAGCGCTCCTTGCGGGCGAAGAACTGAATATCGTCGATCAGCAAAGCATCCACCGAACGGTAGAAACGCTTGAACTCGTTGATCGCGTTCAGTTGCAGCGCCTTGACCATGTCGGCCACGAAACGCTCGGAATGCAGGTACACGACCTTGGCATTCGGGTTCTTCTTTAATAGGTGGTTACCCACCGCATGCATCAAGTGGGTTTTACCCAGGCCGACGCCACCATAAAGGAACAGTGGGTTGTAGCCGTGCTTGGGATTGTCCGCCACTTGCCAGGCCGCCGCGCGGGCGAGCTGGTTGGATTTACCTTCGACGAAGTTTTCGAAAGTAAATGTGCGGTTCAGGTAACTGGTGTGCTTGAGCGCGCCTTCAACCTGCACGGTGCGCTGTTCGGCGCGGACCGGTGCCTGCTGCGAAGCGGCACCGGACATCGGGTCGAAACTGTCGCGAGACGGTTCATCGCTGATTTCGGGGCTTTTCTGCGTCGAGCGCTTGGCCGCCGGTGCTGATGCCTGAACGGGTGTCGGCGTATTCACAGGCGCGGCATTTGCCTGGGCCTGGGACACCTGCGCTGCAGCCAGTGGTGCATTGGGTGCGGCACGCGGAGCAGAACTGCGTTTGCTGCCTATTAATAAGGAAAGCGCTGGCGCCATGCCGTTGCCGTGCTCATCCAGCAATTCAAGGACGCGTCCCAGGTACTTTTCGTTGACCCAGTCCAGCACAAAACGATTCGGTGCGTAGACGCGCAACTCGTCGCCTTCGGCTTCGACCTGTAGTGGACGGATCCAGGTGTTGAATTGTTGGGCAGGCAGCTCCTCGCGCAAAAGCTCCACGCACTGCTGCCAAAGTTCCACTGACACGGATATCCCCTAAGTTGAAAGCCGGTGAGGCAAAAACAAGCGGCCATTGTAGCGGCGAGCCGTCCACTTATCCACATGCAGGTTGCGCGGTCGCCATGATTTATCAATGCGTTAACCGGGAAAAAGGCGACCAACGGTGTGTGAATAAGCTCTGTGGATAACCGCATCTAAGGGCACTGGACAACTGGGGGCGAAACTCGGTGGATAACCTGCCTGTGGATAACAGGCCATTCCACACACAGGTTATCCGATAGCGCAGCACAGGCTGAACACGGTTTTCCACTGTAGTTGTCATTCTCTGTACATCACGCGAAACAAGGCCTCATGGCACTTATCCACAGATGAGGGCGTGCCTAGCTTTTATAAGCTTTACAGAAAAGCTTTAAATAATTCCCTTCTTTATTTTTATGTATGGCGAACAGGCTTTCAGCCAAACAAGCCCTGCAGATCTATTTATAAGGAAACGTTGGTTGGAAATTGACCTGAAGGCTTGCTTTCTCTAGAATCCCCGGTCTCTTAAAACGGGGGCCATTCCGGCCCGTTGTGGACGAACCAGGTAACACGACATGAAACGTACTTTCCAACCAAGCACTATCAAACGCGCTCGTACCCACGGTTTCCGTGCTCGCATGGCTACCAAGAACGGCCGCGCAGTCCTGTCGCGTCGTCGCGCCAAAGGTCGTGCGCGTCTGGCAGTTTGATAATCCGGTACTGGAGGTGAGTCAGGACTTCAGTCGGGAAAAGCGTCTGCTTACTCCCCGGCATTTCAAGGCAGTCTTTGACTCCCCTACCGGCAAGGTTCCGGGGAAAAATCTCCTGCTCCTTGCACGCAACAACGATCTTGATCACCCCCGTCTCGGGCTGGTTATCGGGAAAAAGAGCGTAAAGCTCTCCGTTGAGCGCAATCGCCTCAAGCGTTTGATGCGCGAATCGTTCCGTCTGCACCAGGATTCACTGGTCGGCTGGGATATCGTTATCGTCGCGCGCAAAGGTCTGGGCGATGTAGAAAACCCCGAATTGATTCAGCATTTCGGCAAACTCTGGAAGCGTCTGGCACGCAGCAAGCCAGTTCCAGAAGTCAAAACCGAAACTGTAGGGGTAGACAGTCCAGATGCGTAAACTGGCCCTCGTTCCGATCCAGTTTTATCGCTATGCCATTAGTCCTTTGATGGCCAGCCACTGTCGTTTCTACCCCAGTTGTTCCTGCTACGCGTATGAAGCCATTGAAAATCATGGCCTTCTGCGCGGTGGCTGGCTGACCTTTCGTCGTTTAGGTCGCTGTCATCCGTGGAATCCCGGTGGTTATGACCCGGTTCCACCTATCCCTACCTCCCGTTCTTCTTCGATGGCCGAGTAATCATGGATATCAAACGCACGATCCTGATCGTCGCCCTGGCAATCGTGGCCTACGTTATGGTTCTTAAATGGAACCAGGACTATGGTCAGGCTGCTTTGCCGACTCAGAATGTTGCTTCCAGTACGACTACATCCGGTTTGCCGGATACCGCCACTGGCAATAATGCTGCCGCCAGTGACGATATTCCGCGCGCCGCTAGCGATACCAGCGCCCCTGCCGAAACTCCGGTAGCCGCCAGCAAGGATCTGATCCAGATCAAGACCGATGTGCTCGATCTCGCGATCGATCCACAAGGTGGCGATGTTGCTCAACTGACCTTGCCTTTGTATCCACGTCGTCAGGATCGTCCTGATGTTCCGTTCCAGCTGTTCGATAACGGCGGCGAACGTGTTTATCTGGCACAAAGCGGTCTGATCGGTACTAACGGCCCGGACGCAAATCCGGCCGGTCGTCCGGTTTACTCTTCGGAGAAGAAGACTTATCAACTGGCTGACGGTCAGGATCAACTCGTCGTTGACCTGAAATTCAGCAAGGACGGCGTCAATTACATCAAGCGTTTCACTCTGAAACGCGGCCTGTATGACGTAGCCGTTTCCTACATTGTGGATAACCAGAGCGCTCAGCCCTGGAACGGCGCAATGTTCGCTCAGTTGAAGCGTGATAACAGCGCTGATCCTTCGTCCACTACTGCTACTGGTACCGCGACTTACCTGGGCGCCGCCCTGTGGACAAGTTCGGAGCCGTACAAGAAAGTGTCCATGAAGGACATGGACAAGGCACAGCTGAAAGAAACCGTCACCGGTGGTTGGGTAGCCTGGCTGCAACACTACTTCGTGACCGCGTGGATTCCGGCCAAGGGCGAAAACAACGTCGTCCAGACCCGTAAAGACAGCAAAGGCAACTACATTATCGGTTACACCGGTCCTACACTGACCGCTGCTCCGGGTGCCAAAGTTGAAACCAGCGCTGTGCTGTACGCCGGTCCGAAAAGCCAGGCTGTACTGAAAGAGTTGTCCCCTGGTCTGGAACTGACCGTCGACTACGGCATTCTGTGGTTCATTGCCCAGCCAATCTTCTGGCTGTTGCAACACATCCACGCCATTGTCGGTAACTGGGGCTGGTCGATCATTTTCCTGACCATGCTGATCAAGGGTCTTTTCTTCCCTCTGTCGGCTGCCAGCTACAAATCGATGGCGCGCATGCGTGCCGTTGCGCCGAAACTGGCTGCTCTGAAAGAGCAACATGGCGATGACCGGCAGAAAATGTCGCAAGCCATGATGGAGCTGTACAAGAAAGAAAAGATCAATCCGCTGGGCGGCTGCTTGCCGATCCTCGTGCAGATGCCGGTTTTCCTTTCGTTGTACTGGGTTCTGCTGGAAAGCGTGGAAATGCGCCAGGCGCCGTTCATGCTGTGGATCACTGACCTGTCGATCAAGGATCCGTTCTTTATTCTGCCGATCATCATGGGCGCAACCATGTTCATCCAGCAGCAGCTGAACCCGACTCCTCCGGATCCGATGCAGGCGAAGGTCATGAAAATGATGCCAATCATCTTCACCTTCTTCTTCCTGTGGTTCCCGGCTGGTCTGGTGCTGTACTGGGTTGTGAACAACTGCCTGTCCATCACCCAACAGTGGTACATCACGCGTAAAATCGAACGGGCTACCAAAGCAGCCGCTTGATTTACACTGTGGATAACCACTCAAAACGCCCCCTAGTGGGGCGTTTTGCTATCTGTCACTTTTGTCTGGATTCCGGTTAATGAGCGCACCTCGTGAAACCATCGCAGCTGTCGCTACCGCGCAAGGTCGCGGCGGTGTCGGCATCGTCCGTATTTCCGGGCCGCTGGCCAGTGTTGCAGCGAAAGCCATCAGCGGCCGCGAACTGAAACCGCGTTACGCCCATTACGGGCCGTTTTTCAGTGATGACCAGCAAGTGCTGGACGAAGGACTGGCGCTGTATTTCCCGGGGCCAAACTCGTTCACCGGCGAAGATGTACTGGAACTGCAGGGCCACGGTGGCCCGATCGTCCTGGACATGTTGCTCAAGCGTTGCCTGGAACTGGGCTGCCGCTTGGCTCGTCCGGGCGAGTTCAGCGAACGCGCCTTCCTCAACGACAAACTCGACCTGGCCCAGGCCGAGGCAATTGCCGACTTGATCGAAGCAAGTTCTGCACAGGCTGCTCGCAATGCCCTGCGTTCGTTGCAAGGCGCATTTTCCCAACGTGTGCATAACCTGACCGAGCAACTGATCGGACTGCGCATCTATGTCGAAGCCGCCATCGACTTCCCGGAAGAAGAAATCGACTTCCTCGCTGACGGCCATGTGTTGAGCATGCTCGACAAAGTACGCGATGAATTATCCACAGTACTGCGCGAAGCCGGGCAAGGTGCCTTGTTGCGTGATGGCATGACCGTGGTGATTGCCGGTCGTCCGAATGCCGGCAAGTCCAGCCTGCTGAACGCGTTGGCCGGTCGTGAAGCCGCTATCGTGACCGAGATTGCCGGCACTACGCGCGATATCCTGCGCGAACATATCCACATCGATGGCATGCCGCTGCACGTTGTCGATACGGCAGGTTTGCGTGATACCGATGACCATGTGGAAAAGATCGGTGTAGAGCGTGCGTTGAAGGCTATCGGCGAAGCGGACCGGGTATTGCTGGTCGTCGATGCCAGCGCTCCGGAAGCCTTGGATCCGTTCGCCTTGTGGCCGGAGTTCCTCGAAATCCGCCCGGATCCGGCCAAGGTCACTTTGATTCGCAATAAAGCCGATCTGACCGGTGAAGCGATTGCCCTGGAAGTTAGTGATGACGGCCATGTGACCATCAGCTTGAGCGCAAAATCGGCAGGTGAGGGGCTGGAATTGCTACGCGATCACCTCAAGGCCTGCATGGGTTACGAGCAAACGTCGGAAAGCAGCTTCAGCGCACGTCGCCGGCATTTGGAAGCCTTGCGTCACGCCAGTGCGGCGTTGGAACACGGCCGTGCGCAACTGACTCTGGCCGGGGCTGGAGAGCTGTTGGCTGAGGACCTGCGACAGGCTCAACACTCTCTCGGAGAAATCACCGGCGCCTTCAGCTCCGATGATCTGCTGGGACGGATCTTTTCCAGCTTCTGCATCGGAAAATAATCCCTGCGTAATCCAAAGGCAGGTCCGTTCGCGACCTGCCTTCTCTTCTGATTTCAGAATCCTTTCCCAAGTGCCGGGCAGATTTTCTCTCCCTGAGCGGATTTCTTCTGCCTGTCATTCCAGTATTCGTCCGTTTTCTGTGGATTAAGCCCTGTGAATAACTGCCACTGAGGTCAGTTGATAACAGGGCTTGAAAACTGGATATAAACCCATCTGTGGATAACCACCCCTTTCATCCACAGGCTTACACCGGTTATCCAAACCTCTCATGGGTACATGGGCACAGGGTTTTGAAACTCTGTACATATTGAATATAAAGGCCTGTAGCAATCTATCCACAGAAATGTCTGTCAGTAAGAATAAGCTTTAAAACAAAGGTTTTATAAATTTCTCTCTTTTTTATTCTTTTAACCGCGAGTTCTCCACAGCTGGTTAAATTCTGTGCAAAGGGTTCTTTAGGAAGGGCGAAGTCCCTATACTTGTCGACCAGGTCCAGAAACCTGATCTCAAACTATTCCTGAATTACCTACTTAAGCAGGCACGAGGTGCGTGGTGGATTTCCCTTCCCGTTTTGAAGTGATCGTCATCGGCGGCGGTCATGCCGGTACCGAGGCAGCACTGGCCTCAGCACGTATGGGGGCAAAAACCCTGTTGCTGACGCATAACGTGGAAACCCTCGGTGCCATGAGTTGCAACCCGGCCATCGGTGGCATTGGCAAAAGCCATCTGGTCAAGGAAATCGATGCCCTCGGCGGCGCGATGGCCATCGCGACCGACTTGGGCGGTATCCAGTTTCGCGTGTTGAACAGCCGCAAAGGCCCAGCCGTACGGGCGACCCGTGCGCAAGCCGACCGGATTCTGTACAAGGCCGCTGTCCGAGAAATCCTGGAAAACCAGCCGAACCTGTGGATATTTCAGCAGGCCGCTGACGACTTGATCGTCGAGCAGGAGCAAGTACGCGGTGTTGTCACGCAAATGGGTCTGCGTTTCTTCGCCGATTCCGTGGTGTTGACCACCGGTACGTTCCTTGGCGGACTTATCCACATCGGTCTGCAGAATTTTTCCGGCGGTCGCGCCGGTGATCCGCCGTCGATTGCCCTGGCTCATCGTCTGCGTGAACTGCCATTGCGTGTCGGTCGCCTGAAAACCGGTACGCCACCGCGTATCGACGGTAAATCCGTGGATTTCTCGGTGATGACCGAGCAGCCGGGCGATACGCCGATCCCGGTGATGTCGTTCATGGGCAACAAGGAACAACATCCGCGGCAAGTCAGTTGCTGGATTACCCACACCAACGCTCGCACCCACGAAATCATCGCGGCCAACCTCGATCGTTCGCCGATGTACTCCGCTGCGGGTGAAATTGAAGGCATTGGCCCGCGTTATTGCCCGTCGATCGAAGACAAGATTCACCGCTTCGCCGACAAGGAAAGCCATCAGGTGTTCATCGAGCCGGAAGGTTTGACCACGCATGAGCTTTACCCGAACGGGATATCCACAAGCTTGCCGTTCGACGTGCAATTGCAGATCGTGCAATCGATTCGCGGTATGGAAAATGCGCACATCGTGCGTCCGGGTTACGCAATCGAGTACGACTACTTCGATCCACGTGACCTGAAGTACAGCCTCGAAACCAAAGTTATCGGCGGTCTGTTCTTCGCGGGTCAGATCAACGGCACCACCGGTTACGAAGAAGCGGGCGCCCAGGGTTTGCTCGCCGGGGCCAACGCCGCGTTGCGTGCGAAAGGCAAAGAAGCCTGGTGCCCGCGTCGCGATGAAGCGTACATCGGCGTATTGGTCGACGACTTGATCACCCTCGGCACCCAAGAGCCGTACCGCATGTTCACTTCCCGTGCCGAGTACCGCCTGATTCTGCGTGAGGACAACGCCGACCTGCGTCTGACCGAAAAAGGTCGCGAACTTGGCCTGGTCGATGACGCGCGTTGGGCGGCCTTCTGCAAGAAACGCGAAAGTATCGAACTCGAAGAACAGCGTCTGAAAAGCACTTGGGTTCGCCCGGGCACGCCGCAGGGCGATGCGATTGCGGAAAAATTCGGCACGCCGCTGACCCACGAATACAACTTGCTCAATCTATTGAGTCGTCCGGAAATCGACTACGCTGGTCTGGTCGAAGTGACCGGCAACGGCGCCGAAGATCCACAGGTCGCCGAACAGGTTGAGATCAAGACCAAGTACGCCGGTTACATCGACCGTCAACAGGACGAAATCGCCCGTCTGCGCGCCAGCGAAGACACGAAATTGCCTGTGGATATCGATTACACCAACATTTCCGGTCTCTCCAAGGAGATCCAGAGCAAACTTGGCGCGACTCGTCCCGAGACGCTGGGCCAGGCTTCGCGGATCCCGGGTGTGACCCCTGCAGCGATTTCGCTGTTGATGATTCATTTGAAAAAACGCGGCGCGGGCCGTCAGTTGGAGCAAAGCGCTTGAGTTCTAAGGTCACTTCGCAACACGCCGAAGAGTTATCCACAGGAGCCCGCGAGCTCGGTGTCAATCTCACTGAAACCCAGCACGAATTGCTGCTGGGTTATCTGGCCCTGTTGATCAAATGGAACCAGGCCTACAACCTCACGGCAGTGCGTGATCCGGATGAAATGGTTTCGCGTCACTTGCTCGATAGTCTGAGCGTGATGTCGTTCATCGAAAACGGCCGCTGGCTCGATGTTGGCAGCGGTGGCGGCATGCCGGGGATCCCGTTGGCGATCCTGTATCCAGACTCGCAAGTGACCTGTCTGGACAGCAACGGCAAGAAAACCCGCTTCCTGACCCAGGTCAAACTCGAACTCAAACTGGATAACCTGCAAGTTATCCACAGCCGCGTCGAAGCGTTTCAGCCTGCACAGCCATTCAACGGGATCATTTCCCGGGCGTTCAGCAGCATGGAAAACTTCACCAACTGGACTCGCCACCTCGGCGATGCCGATACGCGCTGGCTGGCAATGAAGGGCGTTCATCCGGCCGATGAGCTGGTAGCATTGCCGGCAGACTTCAAACTCGATAGCGAACACGCCCTGGCCGTACCCGGTTGTCAAGGCCAACGCCATCTGCTGATACTGCGCCGCACGGCATGATTGGGAACACAAGCAAGAATGGCTAAGGTATTCGCGATAGCGAACCAAAAGGGTGGTGTGGGCAAGACCACCACCTGCATCAACCTCGCAGCATCCCTGGTTGCTACCAAGCGCCGGGTGCTGTTGATCGATCTCGATCCACAGGGCAACGCCACCATGGGTAGCGGTGTGGATAAACACGGCCTGGAAAACTCGGTCTACGACCTGCTGATCGGCGAATGCGATCTGGCCCAGGCCATGCACTATTCCGAGCACGGCGGTTATCAACTGCTGCCGGCCAACCGCGACCTGACGGCCGCGGAAGTGGTTCTGCTGGAAATGCAGATGAAGGAAAGCCGTCTGCGCAGTGCGCTGGCGCCGATCCGCGAAAACTACGATTACATTCTGATCGACTGCCCGCCGTCGCTGTCGATGCTCACCCTGAACGCACTGGTTGCCGCTGACGGGGTGATTATCCCCATGCAGTGCGAGTACTTTGCGCTCGAAGGTTTGAGCGACCTTGTGGATAACATCAAGCGCATCGCCGAACTGCTGAACCCGAACCTGAAGGTCGAAGGTCTGTTGCGGACCATGTACGACCCGCGCCTGAGCCTGATGAACGATGTTTCGGCGCAGCTCAAGGAACACTTCGGCGAGCAGCTCTACGACACGGTGATCCCGCGAAACATCCGCCTGGCCGAAGCGCCGAGCTACGGTATGCCGGCACTGGCCTATGACAAGCAATCGCGCGGCGCCCTGGCCTACCTGGCTTTGGCCGGCGAAATGGTTCGTCGTCAGCGCAAAAATTCACGCATTGCCGCCGCTCAGGCAACTTAAGGAATCCCCATGGCCGTCAAGAAACGAGGTCTCGGACGTGGACTGGATGCACTGCTGAGTGGTCCGACCGTCAGCGCGCTGGAAGAACAAGCCGCGCAAGCTGACACCCGTGAATTGCAGCATCTGCCGCTGGACCTGCTCCAGCGGGGCAAGTACCAGCCACGCCGGGACATGGATCCGCAGGCGCTGGAAGAGCTGGCGCAGTCGATCAAGGCGCAAGGCGTCATGCAGCCGATCGTGGTTCGCCCGATCGGTGGCGGGCGTTTTGAAATCATTGCCGGTGAACGTCGCTGGCGCGCCAGTCAACAAGCCGGGCAGGAAACCATCCCGGCGATGGTTCGCGATGTACCGGATGAAACCGCGATTGCCATCGCGCTGATCGAGAACATCCAGCGCGAAGACCTCAATCCGATTGAAGAAGCGGTGGCCCTGCAGCGCTTGCAGCAGGAATTCCAGCTGACTCAACAGCAAGTCGCCGAGGCTGTGGGTAAGTCCCGCGTCACTGTGGCTAACCTGTTGCGGCTTATTGCGCTGCCGGAAGTCATCAAGACCATGCTGTCCCACGGCGACCTGGAAATGGGTCATGCCCGTGCTTTGCTCGGTCTGCCGGACAATCAGCAGGTGGAAGGGGCGCGACATGTTGTCGCACGCGGCCTCACTGTGCGCCAGACTGAAGCACTGGTTCGCCAGTGGTTGAGTGGCAAACCCGAGCCTGTGGAGGCGACCAAACCCGACCCGGATATCGCCCGTCTCGAACAGCGTCTGGCCGAGCGCCTAGGCTCTGCGGTGCAGATTCGCCACGGGAAGAAGGGAAAAGGGCAGTTGGTGATCGGTTACAACTCCCTCGATGAGCTTCAAGGTGTGCTCGCACACATCCGCTGAAACATTTCCTCATGTAGCGCGCAGTCGGAAATCACTACCTGACAGTTGAATAGGGGCAGAACCGCCCCTATACTCTGCGCGCATTTTGTCGGCACAAATTATGCCAAGTTATTGAATTCTGGCAGCCGACCATTGGAGAGCAATAGTGATGGAAACCCGCAAGCCAAACCGCCTGCCGTTCCATCGCCTGGCGGTTTTTCCGGTGTTAATGGCTCAATTTGTCATTTTGCTCATTGCCGCTTTGGCGCTCTGGCAATGGCACGGAGTCGTTGCCGGATACTCGGGACTTTGCGGAGGCCTGATAGCCTTGCTGCCCAATGTATATTTCGCTCACAAGGCATTTCGGTTTTCCGGCGCCCGAGCAGCCCAGTCCATCGTCCGGTCTTTCTATGCCGGCGAGGCAGGCAAACTGATTTTGACGGCAGTGCTCTTTGCACTGGTGTTTGCAGGTGTGAAGCCACTGGCGCCGATCGCAGTATTCGGCGCTTTCGTGCTGACTCAGTCGGTCAGCTGGTTCGCTCCCCTGCTGATGAGAACAAGACTTTCGAGACCTTAGGGCGTTTGAGGCAACCATGGCAGAAACAACCGCTTCGGGCTATATCCAGCACCACTTGCAGAACCTGACCTTCGGTCAGCTACCTAACGGCGGCTGGGGCTTTGCCCACACCGCAGCAGAAGCCAAAGAAATGGGCTTCTGGGCTTTCCACGTCGATACCCTCGGCTGGTCGGTCGCGCTGGGTCTGATCTTCGTTCTTCTTTTCCGCATGGCGGCAAAAAAGGCAACTTCGGGTCAGCCAGGTGCTTTGCAGAACTTCGTTGAAGTATTGGTCGAATTCGTCGATGGCAGCGTGAAAGACAGCTTCCATGGCCGTAGCCCGGTGATTGCACCGCTGGCACTGACCATCTTCGTCTGGGTGTTCCTGATGAACGCCGTCGACCTGGTACCGGTCGACTGGATTCCTCAGCTGGCCATCCTGATCTCCGGCGACCACCACATCCCGTTCCGTGCCGTGTCGACTACCGACCCGAACGCGACTCTGGGCATGGCTCTGTCGGTTTTCGCACTGATCATTTTCTATAGCATCAAGGTCAAGGGCATCGGCGGCTTCATCGGCGAACTAACCCTGCACCCGTTCGGCAGCAAGAACGTTTTCGTTCAAGCCCTGCTGATCCCGGTGAACTTCCTGCTGGAATTCGTGACCCTGATCGCCAAGCCGATCTCCCTGGCTCTGCGTCTGTTCGGCAACATGTATGCCGGCGAGCTGGTGTTCATTCTGATCGCTGTGATGTTCGGCAGCGGCCTGCTCTGGCTGAGCGGCCTGGGCGTTGTTCTGCAGTGGGCGTGGGCTGTGTTCCACATCCTGATCATCACGCTGCAGGCGTTCATCTTCATGATGCTGACCATCGTCTACCTGTCGATGGCGCACGAAGAAAACCATTAAGACCAGTCTCGACTAGTCTGATGTCCCTCCCGGTCAAACGGGAGGGGGCTCTTCACAGGGCACCTGAAACGATTTGTTTTACCGCTTTAATCTAAAAAACCTAAACCATACGACGTAAAAGTCGGGAGGAAAGATGGAAACTGTAGTTGGTCTAACCGCTATCGCTGTTGCACTGTTGATCGGCCTGGGCGCACTGGGTACCGCAATTGGTTTCGGCCTGCTGGGCGGCAAGTTCCTGGAAGGCGCAGCGCGTCAGCCAGAAATGGTTCCAATGCTGCAAGTTAAAATGTTCATCGTTGCCGGTC
The DNA here is from genome assembly GCF_016651305.1 of Pseudomonas sp. TH06. Classification (GTDB taxonomy): domain Bacteria; phylum Pseudomonadota; class Gammaproteobacteria; order Pseudomonadales; family Pseudomonadaceae; genus Aquipseudomonas. Next base: position 1,497,371 of record NZ_JAEKEC010000001.1, read on the forward strand.
TGCTCGACGCCGTAACCATGATCGGTGTTGGTATCGCTCTGTTCTTCACCTTTGCGAACCCGTTCGTTGGTCAGATCGCTGGCTAATTACCCGGATTCTTCCGAGTAATTTGATGTGATGGACAACGTAACTGCGAGGTGTTGGCGTGAACATTAATGCGACCCTGATTGGCCAGTCCGTTGCGTTCCTGATTTTTGTACTGTTCTGCATGAAGTATGTATGGCCTCCGGTCATCGCTGCTCTGCACGAACGTCAAAAGAAGATCGCTGATGGTCTGGACGCTGCCAGCCGTGCAGCTCGCGACCTGGAGTTGGCCCAAGAAAAAGCGGGTCAGCAACTGCGCGAAGCGAAAGCTCAGGCAGCTGAAATCATCGAGCAAGCCAAGAAACGCGGTAACCAGATTGTCGAAGAGGCCGTTGAAAAGGCCCGTGTCGATGCTGACCGTGTGAAGGTTCAGGCTCAAGCCGAGATCGAACAGGAACTGAACAGTGTCAAAGACAAGCTGCGCGCCCAAGTGGGCATGCTGGCTGTCGGCGGCGCCGAGAAGATCCTGGGTGCCACAATCGATCAAAACGCGCACGCAGAGCTGGTTAACCAACTGGCTGCTGAAATCTAAGCGAGGGCGATCATGGCAGAACTGACCACGTTGGCCCGACCTTACGCTAAGGCGGCCTTCGAGCACGCTCAGGCCCACCAGCAACTGGCCAATTGGTCAGCCATGCTCGGCCTGGCTGCAGCGGTGTCACAAGATGACACCATGCAGCGCGTGCTCAAGGCCCCGCGACTGACGAGCGCAGAAAAGGCCGCCACGTTCATTGACGTGTGCGGCGACAAGTTTGATGCCAAGGCACAGAACTTCATCAACGTCGTTGCCGAAAACGACCGTCTCCCGCTTCTGCCGGAGATCGCCGCTCTGTTCGACCTGTACAAGGCCGAACAAGAGAAATCGGTAGACGTTGAAGTAACCAGTGCATTTGCATTGAACCAAGAACAGCAAGACAAACTCGCCAAGGTTCTCAGTGCACGACTCAACCGGGAAGTGCGCCTGCAAGTTGCGGAGGACGCTGCCTTGATTGGTGGTGTCGTGATCCGCGCCGGCGACCTGGTTATCGATGGCTCGATTCGCGGAAAAATCGCGAAACTTGCCGAAGCATTGAAATCTTGAGTTTGAAGGGGCAGCAGAGCAATGCAGCAACTCAATCCTTCCGAAATAAGTGAAATTATCAAGGGCCGCATCGACAAGCTCGATGTGACCTCCCAAGCCCGTAACGAAGGCACTGTCGTCAGCGTATCTGACGGTATCGTGCGGATTCACGGTCTGGCCGACGTAATGTACGGCGAGATGATCGAGTTTCCGGGCGGCGTCTACGGTATGGCCCTCAACCTGGAGCAAGACTCCGTAGGTGCCGTTGTACTGGGCGCTTACCAGTCTCTGGCTGAAGGCATGAGCGCCAAGTGCACCGGCCGCATCCTCGAAGTTCCGGTTGGTAAGGAACTGCTGGGTCGCGTAGTCGACGCACTGGGTAACCCTGTTGACGGCAAAGGTCCACTGGGCAACACCGAGACCGACGCGGTCGAGAAAGTTGCACCGGGCGTGATCTGGCGTAAGTCGGTAGACCAGCCTGTACAGACTGGCTACAAGGCTGTCGATGCCATGATCCCTGTCGGCCGTGGCCAGCGTGAGCTGATCATCGGTGACCGTCAGATCGGTAAAACCGCTCTGGCGATCGACGCGATCATCAACCAGAAAGACAGCGGCATTTTCTGCGTCTACGTAGCGATCGGTCAGAAACAATCGACCATCGCCAACGTGGTTCGCAAGCTGGAAGAAAACGGCGCCCTGGCCAACACGATCATCGTGGCTGCCAGTGCTTCGGAATCTCCTGCGCTGCAATTCCTGGCACCGTACTCCGGTTGCACCATGGGTGAATTCTTCCGCGACCGCGGTGAAGACGCGCTGATCGTTTATGACGATCTGTCCAAGCAAGCAGTGGCTTACCGCCAGATTTCCCTGCTGCTGCGCCGTCCACCAGGCCGTGAAGCTTACCCAGGCGACGTGTTCTATCTCCACTCCCGTCTGCTGGAGCGCGCATCCCGCGTTTCGGAAGAGTACGTAGAGAAGTTCACCAACGGCGCAGTGACCGGCAAAACCGGTTCCCTGACCGCACTGCCGATCATCGAAACCCAGGCTGGCGACGTTTCCGCGTTCGTTCCGACCAACGTGATTTCCATCACCGACGGTCAGATCTTCCTGGAATCGGCCATGTTCAACTCGGGCATCCGCCCAGCAGTGAACGCCGGTGTTTCGGTATCCCGTGTGGGTGGTGCCGCTCAGACCAAGATCATCAAGAAGCTCTCCGGTGGTATCCGTACCGCTCTGGCTCAGTACCGTGAACTGGCGGCATTCGCCCAGTTCGCTTCTGACCTGGACGAAGCGACCCGTAAGCAACTTGAGCATGGTCAGCGCGTTACCGAGCTGATGAAGCAGAAGCAATACGCACCAATGTCGATCGCTGACATGGCGCTGTCGCTGTATGCCGCTGAGCGTGGGTTCCTGACTGACATTGAAATCGCCAAGATCGGCAGCTTCGAACAAGCGCTGATCGCTTTCTTCAACCGCGATCACGCCGATTTGATGGCCAAGATCAACGTTAAAGGTGACTTCAATGACGAAATCGACGCTGGCATGAAAGCCGGTATCGAGAAGTTCAAGGCCACCCAAACCTGGTAAGCCGCAGCGGGAGCCGCGAGGCTCCCGCTTGCTAACCTGATAGGTGTTACATGGCAGGCGCAAAAGAGATTCGCAGTAAGATTGCGAGCATCAAAAGCACGCAAAAGATTACCAGCGCCATGGAAAAAGTGGCGGTCAGCAAAATGCGCAAGGCACAAATGCGCATGGCTGCTAGCCGTCCTTATGCGGAGCGTATCCGCCAGGTAATTGGGCATCTGGCCAACGCCAACCCGGAATACCGCCACCCGTTCATGATCGACCGCGCAATCAAGCGTGTTGGTTATGTCGTCGTGAGCAGTGACCGTGGTTTGTGCGGCGGCTTGAACACCAACCTGTTCAAGGCCCTGGTCAAGGACATGGCGGTAAACCGCGAAAACGGCGTCGAGATTGATCTGTGTGTCGTTGGTAGCAAGGGTGCGGCCTTTTTCCGCAACTTCGGCGGTAACGTCGTTGCAGCTATCAGCCACCTGGGTGAAGAGCCGTCGATCAATGATCTGATCGGCAGCGTCAAGGTGATGCTGGATGCTTACCTGGACGGCCGTATTGACCGCTTGTCCGTGGTGTCCAACAAGTTCATCAACACCATGACGCAACAGCCTACCGTGGAGCAGTTGATTCCATTGGTGGCGACCCCGGATCAGGATCTCAAGCACCACTGGGACTATCTCTACGAACCGGATGCCAAAGAGCTGCTTGACGGCTTGATGGTCCGTTACGTCGAGTCGCAGGTCTACCAGGCGGTGGTCGAGAACAACGCGGCTGAACAAGCTGCGCGGATGATCGCGATGAAGAACGCTACCGACAACGCCGGTGATTTGATCAGCGATTTGCAGCTGATCTACAACAAGGCGCGTCAGGCTGCGATCACCCAAGAGATCTCGGAAATCGTCGGCGGCGCTGCCGCGGTTTAACGGTTCAAATATTCAGAGGATCCAGCTATGAGTAGCGGACGTATCGTTCAAATCATCGGCGCCGTTATCGACGTGGAATTTCCACGCGACAGCGTACCGAGCATCTACAACGCGCTGACAGTTCAGAGCGCGGCCGCAACCACTCTGGAAGTTCAGCAACAGCTGGGCGACGGCGTGGTTCGCACCATTGCGATGGGTTCCACCGAGGGCTTGAAGCGCGGTCTGGAAGTTACCGATTCCGGCGCAGCCATCTCCGTACCGGTCGGTAAAGCGACCCTGGGCCGGATCATGGACGTCCTCGGTAACCCGATCGACGAAGCTGGCCCGATCGACACCGAAGAGCGTTGGGGTATTCACCGTCCAGCGCCTTCGTTCGCTGAACAGGCAGGCGGCAACGACCTGCTGGAAACCGGCATCAAGGTTATCGACCTGGTTTGCCCGTTTGCCAAAGGCGGTAAAGTCGGTCTGTTCGGTGGTGCCGGTGTAGGCAAAACCGTAAACATGATGGAACTGATCCGTAACATCGCCATCGAGCACAGCGGTTATTCCGTGTTCGCCGGTGTGGGTGAGCGTACTCGTGAGGGTAACGACTTCTACCACGAGATGAAGGACTCCAACGTTCTGGACAAAGTGGCACTGGTTTACGGTCAGATGAACGAGCCGCCGGGTAACCGTCTGCGCGTAGCACTGACCGGCCTGACCATGGCCGAGAAGTTCCGTGACGAAGGTAACGACGTTCTGCTGTTCGTCGACAACATCTATCGTTACACCCTGGCCGGTACTGAAGTATCCGCACTGCTGGGCCGTATGCCTTCGGCAGTAGGTTACCAGCCGACCCTGGCTGAAGAGATGGGCGTTCTGCAAGAACGTATCACTTCGACCAAGGAAGGTTCGATCACCTCGATCCAAGCGGTATACGTACCTGCGGACGACTTGACCGACCCGTCGCCAGCGACCACCTTCGCCCACTTGGACGCCACCGTCGTTCTGTCCCGTGACATCGCTTCCCTGGGTATCTATCCAGCGGTAGATCCACTGGATTCGACTTCGCGCCAGCTGGACCCGAACGTAATCGGCCAGGACCACTACGACACCGCTCGCGGCGTTCAGTACGTTCTGCAACGTTACAAAGAGCTGAAGGACATCATCGCGATCCTGGGTATGGACGAGCTGTCGGAAGCCGACAAGCAGTTGGTAAACCGTGCTCGTAAGATCCAGCGCTTCTTGTCGCAGCCGTTCTTCGTGGCTGAAGTCTTCACCGGTGCTTCGGGTAAATACGTTTCCCTGAAAGACACCATTGCTGGCTTCAAAGGCATCCTCAACGGTGACTACGACCACCTGCCAGAACAAGCGTTCTACATGGTTGGCGGCATCGAAGAAGCGATCGAGAAAGCCAAGAAACTGTAATCCCGGCGCCCGGCAACGGGCGCTAATTTAGGTTGAGGCAATCAGATGGCTATGACAGTCCATTGCGATATCGTCAGCGCGGAAGGGGAAATCTTTTCCGGCCTGGTCGAGATGGTGATTGCGCACGGTGCACTGGGTGATCTTGGTATCGCTCTGGGTCACGCGCCGCTGATCACTAATCTGAAGCCAGGTCCGATCCGCCTGATCAAGCAAGGCGGGGAAGCCGAGGTGTTCTACATCTCCGGTGGTTTCCTCGAGGTTCAGCCGAACATGGTCAAGGTGCTTGCCGATACCGTGCAACGTGCCGCCGACCTGGATGAAGCTCAGGCTCAAGCAGCTCTCAAGGCTGCCGAGGCTGCTCTGCATGAGAAGAGCGCAGATTTCGATTACGGAGCTGCGTCCGCACGTCTGGCCGAGGCTGCAGCTCAGCTGCGCACCGTCCAGCAGATCCGCAAGAAGTTTGGCGGTTAATCCGTCAGCCACTTGTTGTGCGATTGATAAAAAAGGGTAGCCTCGGCTACCCTTTTTTCTTTTCCGACTTTCAAAACCCGGTCGCAGTTGCTGACCACCCAGGATTGGTAGCCAGTCATGTCTCTCGAAATCGTAATCCTCGCGGCCGGCCAAGGCACTCGCATGCGTTCGGCACTACCGAAAGTGCTGCATCCGATTGCCGGCAATTCCATGTTGGGCCATGTTATCCACAACGCCCGGCAACTTGATCCACAACGCATCCATGTGGTCATTGGCCACGGTGCCGATGTGGTGCGTGAGCGCCTGGCCGCAGACGATCTGAATTTCGTGCTGCAGGACAAGCAATTGGGCACCGGTCACGCAACCGCTCAGGCAGTGCCGTTCATTTCCGCCGACACCGTACTGATCCTCTACGGTGATGTACCGCTGATCGAAGTCGAAACCCTGCAACGTCTGCTCAAGCACGTCGTCCCTGGCCAGATGGGTCTGCTGACAGTCGAGCTGGATGACCCGACCGGTTATGGCCGAATCGTTCGCGATGCCGACGGCAAGGTCGCGGCCATCGTCGAGCACAAAGACGCCAGCGAGGCCCAGCGCGCAATCACCGAAGGCAACACTGGCATCCTCGCCGTGCCGGCCAATCGCCTGGCCGACTGGATGAGCCGCTTGTCGAACAACAATGCCCAAGGCGAGTACTACCTGACCGACGTCATCGAGATGGCGGTTAGCGACGGTCTGGTCGTGGCCACTGAACAACCGCACGATCCGATGGAAGTACAGGGCGCCAACGACCGCAAACAACTCTCGGAGCTGGAGCGGCATTACCAGTTGCGCGCTGGCCGCCGTCTGATGGCGCAAGGCGTGACCCTGCGTGACCCGGCACGTTTCGATGTACGTGGCGAAGTGACCGTTGGTCGCGACGTGCTGATCGATATCAACGTGATCCTCGAAGGCAACGTAGTCATCGAAGATGACGTGGTCATTGGTCCGAACTGCGTGATCAAAGACAGTACCCTGCGCCAAGGCGTAGTGATCAAGGCCAACTCTCACATCGAAGGCGCGGTGCTGGGTGAAGGCAGCGATGCCGGTCCGTTCGCACGCCTGCGTCCAGGCACAGTGCTTGAAGCGCGTGCGCATGTGGGTAACTTTGTTGAACTGAAAAACGCCCACATGGGTGAAGGCGCCAAGGCTGGGCATCTGACTTACTTGGGCGATGCAGAAATCGGTGCGCGCACCAACATTGGTGCCGGCACGATCACCTGTAACTACGACGGCGCCAACAAGTGGAAAACCGTGTTGGGTGCGGACGTGTTCATTGGCTCCAATAACTCGTTGGTCGCGCCTGTGGATATCTCCGATGGTGCAACCACTGCTGCCGGATCGACCATCACGCAGAATGTGGATAACGCGCAATTGGCCGTCGGTCGTGCGCGACAGAAGAACATCGATGGCTGGAAGCGGCCGGAGAAGATCAAGAAAAACTGAGTTATACACAGGCTGTTCGATTGCCATCGCGGGCAAGCCCGCTCCCACAAGGCTCGCGTTGAAGCACCGTTCTTCAACACACAGCGAATCCATGTGGGAGCGGGCTTGCCCGCGATGCTTTTATCCACAGAATATTTTTTGAGCACCTGCTTGACGATTTAACGCCGATAGGTTTTGATTGCTTCCGTTATCTTTCGAATCGAAACTTAAGCCGCCATGTCGAAACGCAATACGCCTCAGCGTCGCCACAATATTCTCGCTTTGCTCAATGAACAGGGCGAAGTCAGTGTGGATGAGCTGGCCAAACGCTTCGAAACCTCGGAAGTTACGATTCGCAAGGATCTGGCTGCGCTGGAAACCCATGGACTGTTGCTGCGCCGCTATGGCGGGGCGATCACCATGCCGCAAGAGCTGGTGGCTGAAACGCCTCAGTCTGTTTCCAAATACAAACAGGCCATTGCCCGCGCTGCGGTAAAACGTATTCGCGAGCACGCCCGCATCATCATCGACAGCGGCAGTACCACCGCCGCAATGATTCCCGAACTTGGCCAGCAGCCGGGTCTGGTGGTGATGACCAATTCCCTGCACGTTGCCAATGCCTTGAGCGAACTCGAGCACGAGCCCGTGTTGTTGATGACCGGTGGTACCTGGGATCCGCATTCGGAGTCCTTTCAGGGCCAGGTGGCCGAGCAGGTACTACGCTCTTACGACTTCGATCAGTTGTTCATCGGTGCCGATGGCATCGATCTGGTCCGTGGCACCACGACGTTCAATGAACTGCTCGGTTTGAGCCGGGTCATGGCCGAAGTGGCGCGGGAAGTCATCGTCATGGTCGAGGCCGACAAGATTGGCCGCAAGATTCCCAACCTGGAGCTGCCATGGAGCAGCGTCCATACCCTAATTACCGATGATCGCCTGTCCGTCGAGGCCCGCGATCAGATTCAGGCTCGCGGTATCAACTTGATTTGCGCGACTGTCAGTCAGGAGAAATAAGCATGTGTGGAATTGTCGGCGCCGTTGCTGAACGTAATATCACCGCCATCCTGCTTGAAGGCCTCAAGCGTCTGGAATACCGCGGCTATGACAGCGCCGGTGTCGCGGTCTTCACCAATGACGAAACCCTTGAGCGCATGCGTCGCCCGGGCAAGGTCAGTGAACTCGAAGTGGCGCTGGCCGAACATCCGCTGGTTGGGCGTCTCGGTATTGCCCATACCCGTTGGGCCACCCACGGCGCACCGTGCGAACGCAACGCCCACCCGCATTTCTCCGGCGACATCGCGGTGGTGCATAACGGCATCATCGAAAACCACGAAGCCTTGCGCGAACAACTGAAAGCCCTGGGTTATGTGTTCACCTCGGACACCGATACCGAAGTCATCGCGCACCTGCTCAGCCACAAACTCAAAGACCAGCCAGACCTGACCGTCGCCCTCAAAGCGACCGTCAAAGAACTGCACGGTGCTTACGGTCTGGCCGTGATCAATGCTGCACAGCCTGATCGTCTGGTGGCTGCGCGCAGTGGCAGCCCGCTGGTGATTGGTCTGGGTCTGGGTGAAAACTTCCTCGCCTCCGATCAACTGGCCCTACGTCAGGTGACTGACCGCTTTATGTACCTCGAAGAGGGCGATATCGCCGAAATTCGTCGCGATAACGTGCAGATCTGGGACGTGACCGGCAAAGCCGTCGAGCGCCAGACCGTGCAGTACACCGATGGCGCCGAAGCCGCCGATAAAGGTGAGTTCCGCCACTACATGCTCAAGGAAATCCATGAGCAGCCAACGGTGGTGCAACGCACCCTTGAAGGTCGCCTGAGTAACGATCAGGTGCTGGTTCAGGCATTTGGTCCGCAGGCTGCCGAGCTGTTCGCCAAAGTGCGCAATGTGCAGATCGTTGCCTGCGGCACCAGCTATCACGCCGGCATGGTTGCTCGTTACTGGCTGGAAGAACTGGCCGGGATCCCTTGCCAGGTCGAAGTCGCCAGCGAGTTCCGCTACCGCAAAGTGGTGGTACAGCCGGACACCCTGTTCGTGACCATTTCGCAGTCCGGCGAAACCGCCGACACCCTGGCTGCGCTGCGCAATGCCAAGGAGTTGGGCTTCCTTGCCAGTCTGGCGATCTGCAACGTCGGCATCAGCTCGTTGGTGCGTGAATCCGACCTGACCCTGTTGACCCAGGCCGGTCGAGAAATCGGCGTGGCCTCGACCAAAGCTTTCACCACGCAACTGGTTGGCCTGTTGTTGCTGACCCTGTCGTTGGGTCAGGTGCGCGGTACCCTGGCCAACGGTGTCGAAGCCCGTCTGGTGGAAGAACTGCGTCGCCTGCCGACCCGTCTCGGCGAAGCGCTGGCCATGGACAGCACTGTGGAAAAAATCGCCGAGCTGTTCGCCGAGAAGAACCACACCCTGTTCCTCGGCCGTGGCGCGCAATTCCCGGTGGCGATGGAAGGTGCCTTGAAACTCAAGGAAATCTCTTACATCCACGCCGAAGCCTACCCGGCCGGCGAGTTGAAACACGGCCCGCTTGCGCTTGTGGATAACGACATGCCAGTGGTTACCGTGGCGCCGAACAACGAACTGCTGGAGAAGCTCAAGTCCAACCTGCAGGAAGTCCGTGCCCGTGGCGGTGAACTGATCGTGTTCGCCGACGAGAAAGCCGGGATGACCAATGGCGAAGGCACTCACGTGGTGCAGATGCCGCACATTCACGACATCCTCTCGCCGATCCTCTACACCATCCCGCTGCAACTGCTGTCGTACTACGTTGCCGTGCTCAAGGGCACGGACGTGGATCAGCCGCGCAACCTGGCGAAGTCGGTGACGGTGGAATAAGTTATCCACAGTTGATATGACCGAAAAGATCGCAGCCTTCGGCAACTCCTACAGGTTGAACACAAGACCCATGTAGGAGCCGCTGGAGGCTGCGATCTTTTGATTTTGGGGGGATGAGCCCATGGACCGCTTCCAGGAAATGCAGATCTTCGCCGCCGTCGCTCAGGAGCAAGGTTTCTCCGCAGCGGCGCGGCGCCTCGGCTTGTCGGCGGCCAGTGTGACGAGGGCGGTAGCGGCGCTGGAGTTGCGGATCGGTACGCAGTTGCTGGTTCGCACCACGCGCAGTGTGCATTTGAGTGAAGCGGGGCAGCGGTATCTGGAGGACTGTCGGCGGATTCTCGCCGAGGTGCAGGAGGCCGAGGATTCGGCTGCCGGCAGCCACGCCCAGCCGCGGGGGCAGTTGACGGTGACGGCGCCAGTGTTGTTCGGCGAATTGTTTGTTACGCCGGTGATGGCCGGTTATCTGGCGCAGTACCCGGACGTTTCGATCAATGCCTTATTGGTCGATCGCATCGTCAGCATGGTCGAGGAAGGCATTGATGTCGCGGTGCGCATCGGTGAGTTACCGGACAGCAATCAGCACGCGATTCGTGTGGGCGAGGTGCGGCGGGTGATTTGTGGCTCCCCTCAGTATTTCGCGGTCAACGGCAGGCCCGCCCATCCCCTGGAGTTGGCCGGGGTGCCGGTAGTCGCCACTTCGTCAATTGGTCAGCTGCGCAGTTGGCCATTTCTTGATCAGGGTGAACCGCTGAGTGTGCGTCCTGAATCCCGGTTGGTGGTCACCGCCAATCAGGCTGCAATCACTGCGGCATGCCTGGGCGTGGGGCTGACCCGGGTGCTTTCCTATCAAGTGGCAAGCAAAGTGGCGACCGGTGAACTTGAAATTGTCCTCGCCGACTTCGAACTGCCGCCGCTGCCGATTCATGTGGTGTATCAGGGCGGGCGCAAAGCCCCGGCGCGAGTGCGTAGTTTTGTCGATTTCACCGTGGATGCCTTGCGTGCGCATCCGGCGCTGAAGAACGCAGCGTTATTGCATGAGCTGAAATAATCGATTGCGAATGCTGGTGATTCTGTTGCTGCAAGGATAGGTGGAAGATGGTTTCCCTGCGCTGCCACTCCCGAAGCGGTGCGATCATCTTGCGGAGTCGACCATGCAACCGATCAAGTTCTACAACTTCCCGCGTTCCGGCCATGCCCATCGGGTGGAACTGATGCTGTCCCTGCTGCAATTGCCGACCGAGACAATTCTGGTCGATCTGGCCAAGGGCGAACACAAACAGCCGGCATTCCTTGCGCTCAACAGCTTCGGCCAGGTGCCGGTAGTTGATGACAACGGCGTGGTGTTGGCCGACTCCAACGCGATTCTGGTCTATCTCGCGCAAAAATATGGCGATGGTCGTTGGCTGCCGAGCGATCCGCTGGGTGCTGCGCGCGTGCAACGCTGGCTGTCGGCAGCGGCGGGACCGATTGCCTTCGGTCCGGCGGCAGCGCGATTGGTCACTGTGTTCGGCGCGCAACTGAATGCTGAAGACGCCATCACACGTGCGCACAATTTGCTCAAGGTCATGGAACAGGAACTGGGCAAAACCCCGTACCTGGCCGGCGACGAACCGACCATCGCTGACGTTTCCGCCTACAGCTACATCGCCCATGCGCCGGAGGGCAACGTTTCGCTGGATGACTACGCGAACGTGCGTGCCTGGCTTGCCCGGGTGGAAGGTTTGCCGAATTTTGTCGGTATGCCGCGCACGGTGGCGGGTTTGCAAAAAACCGCCTGAGGCCATCGGCCCGGGACAGTCCGGGCCTTGCACACTGCGCCAGCGGCGCAGGGGAGACGCCGTCATGGAACGTTCACCTTGGCACGCTGGCGAGCAACAGTTGCAAGCGCATGTAGGTGTTGCTGAACGCATGGAGGAATTCGGCCGTAAGGTGATTCGCACCTGGATGCCGGACCAGCACCGTGAGTTCTATCAGCAATTGCCGTTCATTCTGTACGGCGCGGTCGATGCTGAAGGTCGTCCGTGGGCCAGCGTGCTCGAAGGTGCGCCGGGGTTTGCCCATTCGCCAGACCCTGAGCATCTGCACTTCGACACGCTCCCGGCTGCCGATGATCCGGCGCCCTTGCGCAACGGCGAGCCTATCGGTCTGCTCGGCATCGAACTGCACACCCGTCGGCGCAATCGCCTCAACGGCCATGTCGGCGATTTGAATGACCTCGGTTTCACCCTGAGCGTCGATCAGGCGTTCGGCAACTGTCCGCAGTACATTCAGCTTCGGCAGTTTCAGCGTGTTCCGCTGAGTGATCCGCAGACGCGTCCGCCTCAGCATCTCGACAGGCTCGACGACGCGGCCACAGCCCTGATCGAAGGTGCCGACACGTTCTTTGTCGCCAGTTACGTCGACGTCGACGGTCAGCGTTCGGTGGATGTTTCTCACCGAGGCGGTCAGGCCGGGTTTGTACGCGTGGAAGGCAACCGTCTGACCATCCCGGATTTTGCCGGCAACTTGCACTTCAACACCCTCGGCAATTTGCTGCTCAACCCCAAGGCTGGCTTGCTGTTCATCGACTTTTCCACAGGCGATGTGCTGCAACTGAGCGGTCGCACCGAAATCATTCTCGATGACCCGCAAATCGCAGCCTTTCAAGGTGCGGAAAGGCTATGGACATTCGAGGTGGAAAAACTGGTGCGACGCCCGGCGGCACTGGCCTTGCGCTGGCGCTTCGACGGCATGTCGCCGACCAGTCTGTTGACCGGTAACTGGGCCGAGGCCGATGCGCGTTTGCAGGCGCAGGCGTTGGGCAACCGCTGGCGGCCGTTGCGGGTGGCGAAGATCGACATGGAAAGCCGCCACATCCGTTCGATCTATCTGGAGCCGGACGATGGCGCCGGTTTACCAGTATTTCAGGCAGGCCAGCACTTGCCGCTGCGCTTCACCCTCGATGGCGAAGTGCACATCCGCACGTATAGCCTGTCGAGTGCGCCGTCAGATGGTTTTTACCGCATCAGTGTGAAGCGCGAAGGACGGATTTCCACGCACCTGCATGAGCAGATTCGTGTCGGTGATGTGCTCGAAGCACGGGCGCCGCAAGGGCATTTCACCGTGGCGCCGCTGGAGCGCAGGCCTTTGGTGCTGCTGGCGGCCGGGGTCGGTATCACGCCGTTGCTGTCGATGCTGCGCGAGGTGGTGTATCAGGGCCTGCGCACTCGACGGATTCGTCCGACGTGGTTGATCCAGAGTTCACGCAGCCTCGCCGACCAGCCATTTCGCAAAGAGCTGGATCGTTTGCTGGAAGAGGCGGGTGATGCCGTGCGGGTCTTGCGCCTGCTGAGTCAGCCGGAAGCGGATGTGCATCCAGGTGAGGATTTTGATCAGCAGGGGCGCATCGACGCTGACCTGTTGCGCAATCTGCTAGAGGTCGAGGATTACGATCAGATCGATTTCGTCCTCTGCGGCCCTGGCGGTTTTACTCAGGGGCTGTACGACAGCCTGCGTGAACTGGACGTCAGTGATCGGCAGATCCACGCGGAAACCTTTGGCCCGTCGACCCTCAAGCGTCGTCCCGATCCGGACGCCAAGGTGATCGAACAACCACCCGCTGCCACCACGTCTGTGCCGGTTGTTTTCGAACGCTCGGCGAAAGAGGCGAGTTGGCAGCCGGACGGCGGCAGTCTGCTGGAACTGGCGGAAAGCCGTGGGCTGCACCCGGAGTTCAGTTGCCGCGGTGGTTCGTGTGGCACCTGCAAGACCCGGCTGGTCAGCGGTGCGGTGAATTATCCACAGCCTCCGGCCGAGGTGCCGGACGCCGGGCATGTGCTGATTTGCTGTGCGGTGCCAGCCCAAAGCGAACAACCGCTGGTGCTGGATCTCTGATCCGCGATACCCGTGTAGGAGCTGCCGGAGGCTGCGATCTTTTGATTTTGATTTTGATTTTAAAAAACAAGATCAAAAGATCGCAGCCTCCGGCAGCTCCTACACGGGTACCAGATTCAATTCTGCTTAGGCGTAGGACAACGCCTTTTCCTCCAGCAACTCTTGGTACAGATCCGTCCACTTGCGGCCCATTTCATCGGCTGTGAATAACTGCCGATAGCGCGCCTCAGCCTTCATCCCCATCTCTGCGGCGCGCAGCGGGTTTTCCCACAAGGTGCGCATGGCTTCGCGGAACGCCTGTGGATTACTCGGTGGCACCACCAGCCCGGTTTCGTTGTGGATATTGATGTAACTGGTGCCGGTGCCGATCTCGCTGGAGATCATCGGTTTGCCGTACATCGCACCTTCGAGCAGGGAAATGCCGAACGCCTCGGAACGCAGGTGTGACGGGAACACAATGGCGTAGCTCAGTTGCAGCAGCGCGACCTTGTCTTCATCGCCCAGGCGACCGAGGAAATGAATGTTGCGCAGCCCCAGCGCCGCAGCCTGGGCATGCAGCTCCTGCTCCAGCGGGCCGGCACCGACGATGACCACCGGGTAATCAACCTCTTTCAATGCATCGAGCAGGATGTGCAGGCCTTTGTAGTAACGCATCACCCCGACAAACAGGAAAAACTTATCCCCAAGCTGCTGGCGCCAGCGGTTTATCCGTTCGGCGTCCGGCTGTGGATAACCTGATTTATTCAAGCCGTAGGGAATGACCCGGGTCTTGTCCTGAAATTGCTGCAACACATCACTGGTGTGCAGGTAATTCGGTGAGGCGGCGACGATACGGTCGGCGCTGGCGAGGAAGCGATTCATCAGCGGACGGTAAAGTTTGAGCAGGTGTTTCTGGCGGATGATGTCTGAGTGATAGGTGACCACGCTGGGTTTGTTCGTGGTGCTGGCGAAGTGCACCAGGTCCATGAACGGCCAAGGAAAGTGGTAATTGACCACATCGGCCTCGGCGGCCAACTCGCGAAACTGTTTGAACACGCTCCAGGAAAATCCGGTGGAGGCGAACTGAATATCGAGTTTCGCCCGGTGCACTTCATGCTGCCCCAGTTGCACCACGGCGGGCGTCGGATCAGCGCTGAGGGTCAGCACCTGGCCGTCGATACCGTGCTGGGCGCCGCTTTCGCACAGTTGGAAGATCACTTGTTCGATGCCACCGACCGAATCAGGCAGGTACGTTTTGAAAAAATGAAGAACTCGCATTCAACCTCCCATGGCCTGGCGGTAGGCACCGGCCGTGGCCTGTGCACAACGCGTCCAGGTAAAAAGCCGTGCCTGCTGCAAACCGGCTTCTCGGCATGCCTGCCAGTGTGTTTGATCGTCGATCAGTCGACTCATCACGTCGCGTAAGCCGTCTGCATCGTCAGCATCAATATAATTACCGGCGTCACCCGCCACTTCCGGCATGGCCGAAGAGCGGGTGGTCACCACCGGGGTGCCGCTGGCCATGGCTTCCAGTACCGGCAAGCCGAAACCTTCGTACAGCGAAGGAAAAATCAGTGCCCGCGCGCCAGCGAGCAATTGCGCCACGTGTTCGTCGGGCAGATAACCGAGCAGGCACACATGTCCGCTGGCCAGTGCCTGGCGCAAGGGTTCACTGAACTGCTCACGCTGCCAACCGGCCATGCCGACAATCAGCAACGGAAACCGCTCGCGCACGCCTTCAGGCAGCAAGGCGTGGGCGCGCAAGGCCAGACTCAGGTTCTTGCGCGGCTCCAGCGTACCGACGCACAGGAAATACCCGCGTGCCTCGACGGCATGCGCCTTGAGGACCTTGTCGATGCTGTTTGGCTCGCGGGGATGGAAGCGTTCGGCGACACCCAATGGCGCCACGACAAAGCGCTCGGCGGGCAGCCCGAAATGTGCTTGAGCTTCGTCGGCAATCGCCTGCGAGTCCGTCAGGATCAGCCGCGCCTGCTGTACCCCGATGGACAGTCGCCGGTCGATTTCCTTGAGCCGTGCCGGTGGCTGAGTCTCGGGAAAATGCAGGTGGGTCAGATCATGCAGAGTGATCACGGTCGGGCCGTCAAAGGCCAGCGGCCACAGGCTCGGCTCGTGATACAGATCGAAGCCCTGCGCGCGGCCCTGATCGAAGCGTTTCTGTTCCAGCCAACGGCGTGCCTGGTACGCCCCGGGAATCTGCCGCAACAGTGGCGTAAAACGCGAATAGCCAGGCATGGCCGCTTCCGGCAACGCCGAACTCCAGCCCCAGCCGTGAAACAGACTCACGTCAACATCAGGTTCGTTGCGCAAGGCGTTGACCAGTTCGGCGACGTAGTGGCCGATACCGGTGCGCGGCGCCTGCAGAATCCGTGCGTTAAGAGCAATGCGCATGCTGACTCTGCGGGCCGACCGCTGAAGGGTTCACATTGCGTTCGATACGCTCGACCAGCTGCGCACTTGCTTCACGCCAACTCAGCCAGCGCCATTGTTCAAGGCCAAGGGGAGCAGGGAACACCTCGCTGCGTTCCATATCGGTGACCAGATCGGTCAGGCTCTGAGGGTCTGCCAAATCGAAATACGCCATGTAATCGCCGCCGATTTCGCGGAACACCGGGATGTCACTGCCCATCGCCGGCAAGCCGCGCTGCATCGCCTCCACCAGCGGCAAGCCGAAACCTTCGACGTGGGAGGGGAACACCAGCGCCGTCGCGTGGGAGTAGGCGTGTTCGAGGCTTTTGTCGGACAGCGAGTTGTACATGAACAAGCGCCGGTTCAGTTGGGGATGCCGGCGGATGCGTTCGATCAACGCCTCGCACTTCCAGCCGATCTTGCCGACGATGCATAACCGCGCTTTCGACCCCGCAGCCCAGGCGCGCTCGAACGCATCCAGCAGGTAAGCATGGTTTTTGCGCGGTTCGATGGTGCTGACCATGAGGAACACCGGATCCGCCGTTTCGAACAGTCGCAACAAACCGCGATCGACTTCGGCTTCGGCGTCGCTCAAGTCCAGCTCCGAGCCGAGGTGAAAATAATCGAACCAGCGCTGGCCGACCTGTTGCGCGCCGATGCGCCGCAGCATTTCTTCGCGGACCTGATCACGGATGGTGGTCGAGATCGCCACGTAGCCATCGGCCGTGCGGGCGATCCAGTCGAACCAGTCGTTGAATACCTTGACCAGCCCGGCATCGCAGAACTGCGGATGGGTCAGCGGGATCAAGTCGTAGATCACCGAAACGATACCGACCCCTTCACGCTTGAGTTGCTCGGCCAAAGGGAAAAAGTTGGCGTGCCAGGACGAGTCGAGCAGTACCAGTTGATCGCCGGCCCGATGCTGCAACGGCACGCAGCGCTCGGGGATCTGTTTGCCCTTGAGTGCTCGTCCCAGCAGGCGCATCGGCAGGCTGAAACAGGCGAAGGCTGTGAGCCGGCAACCGACATACAGGACCCGACGAGCGAAGTGCGACTGACTGAACGGGCGCCGCCGCTCCAGGGCTCGATGGCGCAACCAGAAGGCGCTGGCCCACTGTTCGAGTTTCACCCGCAGGCCGATCAGATCGAGCTTCAGCGATTTCAGCGGGGCCAGACGCTTAACCTGATACAAGCCACCGTCGATCATCACCACCGGAATGCATTCAAGGTTTTCGTCGGCGGCCGGAAGTTGCTGGATGACGTTGCGCACCACGCGTTGAATACCCGAGTTGGCGTCGGGGTGTTCGAAGACGTAAGTGCATTCCACCAACAGTCGCGTCATTTCGAGATCTCTCTGTCGGGCAGGGGCGCGAGGTGTTCCCCGGAACGGGTGATTTCAGTTTGCGCCTGCAGCCAGGCGCAACCGACAAAGTCTTCCTGGCGGTTGTTGATGACGTGGAAGATCAAACCGAAGTCGCGCCATTCGAAGTTGCGATCCAGATGCGAATCCAGACGCGACAGGCTCAGTGCTACCGAATAACTGCTCTTGCCCAGGCGCATGTCGAAAGCGAAGCGGAAGGTCACGCGCTCGCCGGCACTCAGATCGATGACCGGTTTATCGAGGCGATGGGTGTTGATGCCGTAAATCGCCTGGCCCAGACGATCCTTGATCATGAAGCCGAGAATCAGCCGTTCGATGTCTTCGCGCACTTCGGTCTGCACTTCCAGCACCACAGGCTGGCCGACTTCCGCGACTTCGAGACTGCGTCCCTGAGTATCGAGCAGGCGCACGCTGACGATCCCCGCTTCACCGGTGCCGGAAATGGTTTGCACCTGCCCATCGGCGAGCATCTCCTGACGCACGATCTGGCCTTCGCGCTGGGCGAGCATGGCGTTGTAGTAGTCCATGACTTCTTCGGGTTTACCGCGCATCGCCAGACGCCCGTGCTCCAGCAGGATCGCGCTGTCGCAGATCGACTGGATGGCCGAGCGGTCATGGGAGACGATCAGCAGGGTGGTGCCGGCCTTGCGGAAGCTGCGGATGCGTTCGAAGCTTTTGTGCTGGAAATAGGCATCGCCCACCGACAGCGCTTCGTCGACGATCAGGATATCCGGGCGGCGCGCGGTGGCGACACTGAACGCCAGACGCATCTGCATGCCACTGGAATAGGTGCGCACCGGCTGATCAATGGCCTCGCCGATCTCGGCAAAACTTTCGATCTGCGGCATCAGCGCCTCGATCTCTTCTACCTGCATGCCCAATAACTGGCCGGCCATGAACGCGTTCTGGCGACCGGTAAAGTCAGGATGAAAGCCCATGCCCAGTTCCAGCAGGGCAGCGACTCGACCTTGCAACTGGATCTGGCCGCGAGTCGGTTGGGTGGTGCCGGTGATCATCTTCAGCAACGTGCTTTTGCCCGCGCCGTTGACGCCGACGATGCCCACGGCTTCGCCCGCTTGAATCTCGAAATCGATGTCCTGCAAGACCCAGTGCAAGTGATGCCTGGGCCGGGAAAACGGCACCATCCATTCGAGCAGGCGGCTCCAGCGATTGGGGTATTGCTTATAGGCCTTGGCCAGGCCACTGACACGTATGCTGCCCATCAGAGTTCGTCCACCATTTCACCGATACGTTGGCGGAACAGGCGCAGCGCCATGGCGCAGAACAGCAGGCCGATGATCAGCAGCGGCATCAGCGACGGCCAGTTCGGCCACTGGTTATAGAGGAACACGTTCTGGTAACTGGTCATCAGCGCCGTCATCGGGTTGAGGCTGATCAGGTGCTGGATGCCTGGCGGCAGAATCGACAGCGGGTACACGATCGGTGTCAGCCAGAACCAGAATTGCAGGCAGATGCCGAACATTTGCCCGACATCGCGGAAGAACACGTTGAGGATGCCGAGGATCATCCCCAGTCCGGCGGCAAAGATCACTTGCACGATCAGCAGCGGTATCAGCGCCAGCAACGCCATGCCGGGCAGGCGTCCGCTGATCAGCAGGAAACCGAAAAACAGTGCCAGGATGATCGCGAAGTTGATCCCGGCATTGAACAGCGCAATCACCGGCAGGCAGATACGCGGAAAGCTGATTTTCTTCAGCAGGTTGGCGTTTTCCAGAAACATGCTCTGGCTGCGCGAGGTGATTTCGGCAAACAGACCCCAGGTCAGCAGGCCGGCGCACAGGTACACGCTGTAAGCCAGGCCGTCATCTACACCCGGCAGGCGTGCACGCATGATCTGGGAAAAGATCACCGTGTACACGACGATCATCGACAACGGATTGAGCACGGTCCACAGCGCGCCGAACAGCGAATTGCGATATCGCGCCTGAAACTCCCGTTTGACACTGCCGAGGATGAATCCACGGTAGCTGCGCAACGAGCGGTACAAGGAAAGCAGCATTCAGGCCGTCCTGCCGTAATCGTCTTCGAAGCGCACGATGTCGTCTTCACCCAGGTATTCGCCGCTTTGCACCTCGATGATCACCAGGTCGATCACGCCGGGGTTTTCCAGGCGATGCCGGTGTCCGGCGGCAATGAACGTCGACTCGTTCTTGGCCACCAGATGCGTGCCGGTGCCGTTGTTGGTGACCTTGGCCATGCCTTCGACCACCACCCAGTGTTCGTTGCGGTGATGATGCATTTGCAGGGAGAGCTTGCCGCCCGGTTTGACCACGATGCGTTTGATCTTGAAGCGCGGGCCTTCCTCCAGCACGGTGTAGGTGCCCCATGGACGGCTGACCGTACGGTGCAGGCGATAGGCTTCGTGGGATTTGTCCTTGAGCTGTTTGGCCACCCGACGGACATCCTGCGCGCGGTCGGCGTGGGCCACCAGCACGGCATCGGCGGTGTCGACGATGATCAGGTTATCCACACCGACAGCGGCGACCAGGCGGCCTTCGCTCTGGACGAAATTGTCATGGCTGTCGATGAAAATCGCTTCGCCGCTGGCGCGGTTGTTGTCGGCATCCGCCGGCACCAGTGCGGCGACCGCGCCCCACGAGCCGATATCGCTCCAGTCGAAACCGGCGGGCACCACGACGACTTTTTCCGAGCGCTCCATCAGCGCGTAGTCGATGGAGATGTCAGTAATTTCAGCGAACAGCGCCGGTGACAGTTCCTGTTGCAGGCAGCCGACGGTTTCCACCGGAGCGCTGGCGGCCATGCATGCGCGGGTTTGTTCCAGCAACTCAGGGGCATGCAATTGCAGTTCAGCGATCACGGTAGCGGTGGTGAAGCAGAACATCCCCGAGTTCCACAGGAAATTGCCGCTTTCCAGATAATGCGTGGCGGTTTGCAGGTCAGGTTTTTCCACGAAACGCTGCACTTTTGCAGCGCCTTTGGCGTCCAGTGGCGCACCGGTCTCGATGTAGCCGAAACCGGTTTCCGGCGCGGTCGGGATCACGCCGAAGGTCACCAGATAACCGTCCTTCGCCAGGTTAACCGCGTGCTCGACGGCACTTTTCAATGCGTTCTGATTAACGATCAAATGGTCCGCCGGCATCACCACCATGATCGCGTCGTCACCGTGCAATGCCTGCAGCGACAGGGCAGCCGCGGCAATCGCCGGGGCGGTGTTGCGCCCGGTCGGCTCCAGCAGGAAGTGCCCGCGATGGCGCGATACGTGGGCGGCGCAATAGTGATCCTTGCTCTGGAAGTAGTACTCGCGGTTGGTCACCGTGACGATGTCGCCCCAGCCGTCCAGCAATGCGGCGGCACGCTGATAGGTCTTGCCCAGCAGCGACTGGCCGTCGGGCAGGGTCATGAACGGCTTGGGGTGGCCCTCGCGGGACACCGGCCACAAACGGGTACCGGCACCGCCGGACAGAATCACGGGGATCAGCATGGCCTACTCCTTGGCGACGCGTTTCATGTCCGCATCCATCATCATGCGGATCAAGGTATCCAGGTCGGTCTTCGGCTTCCAGCCCAGCACGCGCTGAGCCTTGGCCGGGTTGCCGAGCAGCACTTCGACTTCGGCCGGACGGAAGAAGGCCGGGTCGATTTTCACGTAATCGCGGTAGTTGAGGCCGACGTGATCGAAGGCGATACGGCACATCTCGCGCACCGTCGTGGTGACGCCGGTGGCGACCACGAAATCGTCAGGTTTGTCCTGTTGCAGCATCAGCCACATCGCTTCGACGTAGTCGCCGGCGAAACCCCAGTCGCGTTTGGCGTCGATGTTGCCCAACGCCAGTTCCTGCTGCTTGCCCTGCTTGATGCGGGCGGCGGCGTCGGTGACTTTGCGGGTGACGAACTCGATGCCGCGCAGTGGCGATTCGTGGTTGAAGAGGATGCCGCTGCTGGCATGCAGGTTGAAACTTTCGCGGTAGTTGACGGTGATCCAGTGGCCGTAGAGCTTGGCCACGCCGTACGGGCTGCGCGGGTAGAACGGCGTGTTTTCGTCCTGCTGCTCAGCCTGGATCAGGCCGAACATTTCGCTGGTCGACGCCTGATAGAAGCGCGTGTGCGGGCTGAACTGGCGGATCGCTTCGAGCAAGTGCGTAACGCCCAGGCCATCGACGATGCCGGTGGTCACCGGCTGGTTCCACGAAGCGGCGACGAAACTCTGCGCCGCGAGGTTATAGATTTCGTCCGGAGCCGATTGAATGACAGCGCGTTGTACCGAGCAGGCATCCGCCATATCACCGTCGAGATAGACGATGTCGGCTTCGACGCCCATTTCGCGCAGACGCCAGCGTGAATCGCTGCTGCGCCGAGCCACAAAGCCATAAACCTTGTAGCCCTTGTCGAGCAGCAGTCTGGCCAGATAGGCGCCGTCCTGGCCGGTGATCCCTGTGATCAATGCACTTTTAGTCATTCTTGTCGTACTCGCGTCTCCCAGTCGGACAGGATCGCCCGCAGGGATTGTTGTGTAGTGATGTCTGGCGCCCATCCGGTGGTGTTGGCCAGTTTTGCGTGGCTGCCGCAAACGCGGCGCTGATCGGCGCGCCGCATGCGCGCCGGGTCCTGAACCAGTTGCATCTCGACTTCGGCGAGGTCCGCCAACTGCTCAATGAGACTGCGAATGCTTTGCTCACGCCCCGAGCAGATGTTGTAGACCTGCCCCGGTTGACCTTTTTCGAGCAGCGCAAAGTAGGCCGATACCACATCGCCGACATCAAGGAAGTCCCGCGTCACATCGATGTCGCCGACCTCGAGTTGCGGCGTTTGCAGACCCTGCTTGATGCGAGTGATCTGGCGGGCGGCGCTGGCGATGACAAAGCTGTCTTTCTGCCCGGTGCCGATATGATTGAACGGGCGCGCCACCAGCACTGGCCACTGCTCGCTCAGGCCCCATTGCAGGCTGAGAAATTCCGCCGAGAGTTTGCTCACCGCATAAGGGTTGCGCGGGCAGGGCGGTTGTTGCTCGGTGATCGGCAGATCGTTTTCAGCCACTTGGCCGTAAACGTCGCCGGAGCTGACATACAGGAAGGTGCCGGCAAAACCGCGCGTCTTGAGAGCCTGCAACAGATTGAGGGTGCCGAACAGATTGATGTCGAGGGTGCGCGCCGGGTCACGGAAGGCCTCGGGGACAAAGGTCTGCCCGGCCAGGTGAATGACAGCGTCGGGCAATTGCGGCCAGAGATCGACGAGGCTGTCGGCATTCGTGAGGTCGTAGGGCGAAGCGGCAGGCAGCAGTTCCCAAGACGAATCAGGTACTGCCAGACGTGACTGGATATGGTGTCCCACGAATCCGCTAAGACCCGTGACGAACAGACGCTTTTTCAAACAGCGACCCCTTGGTCTTGAACTTGCGCCACTTTCCCACAGGCCTTGAGGAAATATCCGTCAGATCGAAGAAAAAGCGTCTGCGGGACAAGCGAAGTCAAATGTTGTAGTTGTTTGTTACCAATCTGTGCCAATTGCTCGGCAATTTCAACAGGGCAAACCGTGACCGGTCAGTTCTCATTAGCGTAGTCAGGTTTTTTCTCGCCTTGCGGTTCACGAATGCTCGACGGATGTGTTTAGAATGCCCCTCGTCGCCATGCCCGAGGTTCGCCTTGGGCGTAGCGCAACAGGGTGAAACCGACCACTAAAACAAGAACGAAGACGGGCCCCAAGAGTAAGGACAAGCACCGGTGATACCGGCTTGATCCGATGCCGGGCCGTCATAGCATGAGGCTGCCGGAATGGCCGCTTCATCGTGGGATGCCATGAATTTCATTCTTTACTCGGACGTCAATGACCGTTCCATCAGCCAGAGTCTCGGTCGTCCTGAATACAGTTACTACTTCGTGCTCAAGGCTTATCGCCCGGTGCTGGAAAGCCTTGGTCGCGTGCACGTGGTGGCGTCCGTCGCCGATGTCGATCCGCTGTATCGACAGCTGAGTCAGGCTGGTGAGGAATGTCTGTTCCTTTCGTTTTCACCACCGCATAAAGCCCCGACCGATCTGCAATGCCCGATGGTCTGCGTGATTGCCTGGGAATATGACTCGATCCCGTCCGAGAGCTGCGACGACGATCCCCGCCAGGACTGGAGCCAGACCCTGGCACGCCATGGCCGGGTAATTACCCTGTCCACGCACACGGCGCAGGCGATCCGTAAAACCCTGGGTGAAGATTTCCCCGTGCTTGTGCTGCCCACGCCGTTGTGGGAGGGCTTTGCGCAGGTGCGGCAAGACTATCCAGCCGTCCCGGTAAACCCGGGCACGACTTTGCAGATCAAGGGATGCATCATCGACAGTCGCGCGATGGGCCTGTCCGCCGATGGCTTGATCGCGCCGATACACAGTGAGCAGGAACTGCAACTTCGCGGCCTGGCCGAGCCGGAGCCCGAAGCCGCGCCGCCCCTGACCTGGCGTCGGCGTGCATTCATCACCAAGCATTACCTGCGCGAAACCTGCCGGGCGCTGGTCGGCCCTCGCGAACACCCGCCGCTGTTTTTGCTCAAGCACAATCTGCTGTTGTGGTATCGCGAAGCCGTTTGCGATCTGGTGCCGGATGGCCTCCGCCAGCATTTGGCGAAATTGCGTACGCCAGCACCGCAGCCGCTGCCGGTGGCCACCACGGTCAGCGAAGCGCTGGACCCCGCAGGGCATCCGCAAGCGGTACTGCCTGACACCAGCGAGCAAGTGGCCATCGACGTCAGTGGCGTGGTCTACGTGAGCGTGTTCAATCCCGAGGACGGTCGCAAGAACTGGCATCACCTGATCACGGCCTTCTGCTGGGCCATGCGTGACAACGAGGACGCCACGCTGGTGCTGAAAATCACCCAGAACGATCTGGCGAGCTACTACGTCCACTTGATTACCTTGCTTTCGCAACTGTCGCCGTTCGCCTGCCGGGTCGTGGTCATGCACGGCTATTTGCAGGACGAGGAGTTCGCCCGGCTGTACGGTGCCGCGAGTTTCTACGTCAACGCATCGCGCTGCGAAGGTTTGTGTCTGCCGTTGATGGAGTTCATGTCGTGCGGCAAACCGGTGATTGCCCCGAACCACACGGCGATGCGCGACTACATCGACGAGCAGGTCGGGTTCATCGTCAAGTCCAGTCACGAGCCGACAATCTGGCCGGAAGACGTGCGGATCCTCTACCGCACCGTGCGCCATCGCCCGGACTGGAGCTCATTGAAAGCCGCTTATGAGGACAGCTATGCCATGGCCAAAAACCACCCGCAGGCTTATCTGGCCATGGCCGCTGCCGCCAATCAACGCATGCGCGATTACTGCGGGTTTACCCCGGTGCAGCAGCGCGTAAAGGCGTTTTTCGACCTGAAGGCGGACAGCGAAATCACACCGCTGATGGCCGAGGCGGGGACTGCCGCATGCTGATCATCATTCATTCGGAAACCAACAAGAGCAACATCCAGCAGAACCTCGGCCGACCCGAGTACAGCTACTACTTCGTCCTCAAGGAATTCCGCCCGGTGCTGGAGCGAATTGGCCAGGTGATCGAAGTCAGCAACCCGGACGAACTGGTTGATCGCCTGTATTTCGATTGCCTGAGCCGTGGCGAAGATTGCGTCTTTCTGTCCTTCTCGCCGCCGCATCGCACACCGATTCATTACGCCTGCCCGACCATCCCGGTGTTTGCCTGGGAGTTCAGCACCATTCCCACCGAAAGCTGGCAGGGCGAGCCTCGCCATGATTGGCGTGTGGTGCTGGAGGCGTGCGGCCGGGCGATCACCCATTCGAGCTTCACGGTCGATACCGTGCGCGATGCGATGGGCGCTGATTATCCGGTCTGCGCGATCCCCGCCCCGGTATGGGATCGCTTCGCCGCGCGCGGTGAACATCTGGATCGACGCCCGGTCGTCGAACCGGTCACCCTGAATCTGCGCGGGTTGTTGATCGACAGTCGCACCGTGGATTTACGCCCCTATGGGCCACCCGGGCGGTGCGAAGGCACGCCGATGTCCTTCGCCGGGCCGGCGCAGGATTGCTCATTGCAGCTTGACGGCGTGGTCTATTCCTCGGTGTTCAATCCCTACGATGGGCGCAAGAACTGGCAGGACATGCTCAGCGCGTTTTGCACCACGTTCCGCGATACCACCGATGCGACTCTGGTGCTGAAACTCACGCACCATGACATCGCCGATGCGTTGACCGACATGCTGCACCACCTCTACAAGAACCAGTCTTACCAATGCCGGATCGTGCTGATCCACGGCTATCTGGCGGATGTCGATTACGAACGTCTGGTGCAGGCCACCAGCTACGTGGTCAACAGTTCCTTCGGCGAAGGCCAGTGCCTGCCGTTGATGGAGTTCATGTCCTGCGGCAAACCGGCGATTGCGCCGTTGAACACTGCGATGGCTGACTACGTGAGCGGCGACAACGCATTCATCGTCGACTTCACCGAAGAGCTGACGGCCTGGCCCCACGACCCGCGAGCGGCCTACCGCACGATGCGCTACATGACCAATTGGGACTCGCTGTGTGCGGCGTATCGGGCCAGCTACGACGTGGCGAAGACGGATGAACAGCGTTATGCCGCGATGTCGGTCGAAGCGGTGCGCAGTCTTGAGCACTTCTGCAGTCAGGCCGGTGCCGAGCGGCGTTTGCAGGCGTTTCTCGAGCCGTTGTTGCAAGCGGCCGGCACCTCATCTGCGCCAGTCGCCGTCGCATGATCCGGCGCCTGCTCGCTCGATTTCGCCCGGCGCCAGCAGCGCTCCCTGTCGAAGAGTCGGCGCCTGCCGCGCCCGATACCGCGTCGCCGCTGTATGTCGGATTGCGTGACGCGGTTCTCGACGGCTGGTTTCTCGGTGACAGCGGCGAGTTGCTCAAAGGCTTTGCCATCAACGCTGACGATACGTTGCTCGACGTCGGTTGCGGTGACGGCGTAGCGACACTGTTTGCCGTGCGCCAGGGCGCGTCTGTGATCTTCACCGACAGTGAACACGACAAGGTGCGCGAACTGGCGCGGCAGGTCGACGCGCAAAGCCGCCAGTTGAATCTGGGGCTGGTCAGTAACAGCCTGCCATTGCCCCTGGCCGATGGTTGCGCGAGCAAAGTGGTGTGCATGGAAGTGCTTGAGCACGTCGACCAGCCCGAAGCATTCATGGCCGAACTGGTGCGCATGGGCCGTCCTGGCGCGCAGTACCTGCTCAGCGTGCCGGCGCCGGTCGGCGAGCATCTGCAAAAAGGCATCGCTCCGGCCAGTTACTATCAGTCGCCCAATCATGTGCAGATTTTTACCCCGGAGCGTTTCGCCGCACTGGTAGAGGACGCTGGCCTGGTGATCGAGCATCGTCAGGCCAGCGGTTTTTTCTGGGTGATGGGCATGATCTTCTTCTGGGCCGGCGAACGGGCGGCCGGTCGCGAACTTTCGGGGGCCGTGCGTGACCGTATCCATGAACCGTTCACACCGATGATGGAACACTGGGCCAGGGCCTGGCAGAGCCTGCTCGATCAGCCTGATGGGCTGCTGGTCAAGCAGACGCTGGACCGGTTCATGCCCAAGAGTCAGGTGATCATCGCGCGCAAGCCACTGGATGGCGGAGGGGCACCATGAGCGACAAGCGAATCATGGACATCGAAGTCTTGCGCGCTATCGCGGTGTTGGGCGTGCTGTTCCATCACGTGCAGGGGAGCCTGTTTACCGATACCGTGCCGCTGCTGGTGAAAATTCAGCTGTGGGCGCAATCGTGGTGGGGCGTCGATCTGTTCTTCGCGATTTCCGGGTTCGTCATCGCTCGCAGTCTGATCCCGGCATTGCGCAGTTGCAGCAGCCGTCAGGAGTATTGGCAGCAGACCCGCAATTTCTGGTTGCGCCGTGCCTTCCGGTTATTGCCGGCGGCCTGGCTGTGGCTGGCGCTGATGCTGCTGGCGTGTGTCTTTCTCAATCGCTCGGGGGCGTTCGGTTCGCTGTCCGCCAACCTGCAGGCGACGCTCGCCGGTGTGCTGCAGTACGCCAATTTCCGCCTGGCCGACAGCTTCTTTCACTACGAATACGGCAGCAGCTTTGTGTACTGGAGCCTGTCGCTGGAGGAGCAGTTCTACTTGCTGTTCCCGCTGCTGATTCTACTGTTGCGCAAACACCTGGTCTGGGCGTTGCTGGCGCTGGTAGCGGTGCAGATTCTCAGCGTGCGCACGCCGTTTCTGATGTTCGTTCGTACCGATGCGCTGGCGGTGGGTGTGCTGCTGGCAATGTGGAGCGCGCAACCTTCGTATAGACGCTGGGAGCCGACCTTTCTGCGCTTGCCCGGGGTCGGCACACTGGTGTTGATCAGCATCGGGTTGCTCCTGTGTTTCATGGCCACCGACCGCTTTACGTTTGCCAGCTATCGCATCGGTTCGCTCACCGTGCTCAGCGCGCTGCTGGTGTGGATCGCCTCGTACAACCGCGATTACTTGCTGCCGGCCGGCCGATTGCAGAAGCTGATGGCCTGGATCGGCAGCCGTTCCTATGGCATCTACCTGATCCATGTTCCGGCCTATCTGCTGGTGCGTGAAATGATCTTTCGCTTGCAGGCAGCCGGGCTGCCGAGTCCCGCCGGGCATCCGATTCTGACTTCGCTGATCGCCCTGGGCCTGATCGCGCTGCTCAGCGAACTCAATTACCGCTTCGTCGAAATGCCCATGCGCAACCGCGGTGCCGCCCTGGTGGCGCGCCTCGGTACGTCCCGATCCGCTGTCCCATCCTCTGGAGCCACCTCATGCTGAGCTTTTTGAAGAAACGCACAGTGGCGGCGCCTGCTCCCGCCATTGCACCGCCCGCCAGCCCGGAAGCGGCCAGGGTCGATCCCTTCCTGCTCGGCCTCTACGATTCCGAGCTTAGCGGCTGGTTCAACCAGAAGACCGGGGAGCTGTTCACAGGCTTTCCTGTGGGCGCCGAAGACACGTTGCTCGACGTCGGCTGCGGTGATGGCGGCAACGTGCATTTCTGCGGCATGCGCGGGGCGAAGATCATCATCGCCGACATCGACGGCGCCAAGGTCGAGGCCACCCGCCAGCGTCTGAGCGATACCCCGGCGCGCGACATCGAATGCCATGTCACCGACTGCAACCCCTTACCGATCGCCGATGGCACCGCGACCCGCGTGGTGTCCACTGAAGTCATCGAACACGTCGACGATCCGGCGCAGTTTCTCGCCGAACTGGTGCGTGTCGGCCGCCCGGGCGCGCTGTATCTGCTGAGCGTGCCGCACCCCAGCTCCGAGCACCTGCAAAAGGGCATCGCCGCGCCGGTGTACTTCGAGAAGCCCAACCACGTGCGGATCATCGGCGAAGAGCAGTTCAAGGAAATGGTCAGTGACGCGGGCCTGGAAGTCATCAGCCACAGCCAGCATGGTTTCTATTGGGCCATGTGGATGTTGCTGTTCTGGGAAGCGAAGGTTGACCTGAGCAACCCTGATCACCCATTGCTCAACCATTGGGCTGCCACCTGGCAGGCGCTGCTGGAAACGCCACGCGGGTTGCAGATCAAACAGGCACTGGATGCGGTGGTGCCGAGATGCCAGATCATCATTGCCCGCAAGCCCTGAAGCTTTATCGCCGGGAGCCTGCTTCCGGCGGTTTTGTGTACCCTGCATGTTTTCTTCGGCAGGGATCGGCGATTTCATGCGGTTTGGTTATGTGGTTCTGATCACGGCTTTGTGGCTGGCGGGGTGTGAACAACCGGACACACCGCCACTCGATCAGCAACTCTATGTCTGGCAACGCCAGTGGACGCCCGCCCATGAGGCGGCGTTGCGCGATAGCCGAAATGAATTCTCCACCTTGCGCGTGTTGGCGTTGCAGGCTTTTCCGGGTGCGGGCTGGAGCCGGGCGCGTATCGATGCAGCGTTGTTGAAAACCGATGGCCGTCCGCTGATCGCGGTGATTCGTCTCGATGGCCAGCTCAAGGCGCTGGATCAGCAGCAGGTCACGGCGCAAATTCTTCAGGTCATCCAGGACTGGCAGGCGCAGGGCCTTATGGTGCAGGGCGTGGAAATCGACCACGATTCCGGCAACGCCCGGTTGCCGGACTATGCAAAATTCCTCACCCATTTGCGTTCGGCGTTGCCGGCGTCATTGCCGCTGAGCATCACCGCATTGCCGGCGTGGCTCGACAGTGCGCAACTGCCGACATTGCTGGCCACGGTCGACAGCAGCGTGCTGCAAGTACATGCCGTCAGCGATCCACGTCTCGGTTTGTTCGAT
Organism: Pseudomonas sp. TH06; assembly: GCF_016651305.1. Classification (GTDB taxonomy): domain Bacteria; phylum Pseudomonadota; class Gammaproteobacteria; order Pseudomonadales; family Pseudomonadaceae; genus Aquipseudomonas. The sequence continues at coordinate 1,527,067 of NZ_JAEKEC010000001.1, forward strand.
GCCGAGCAGGCGCGACGGTGGGCGGACGCCTGGGGGAAAGTCACCACCAAACCGTTCTATCTCGCGCTACCGGCCTATGGCGTGGCTCTGTTGCCAGATGACGGCGGAGCTCCGGTGGTGGAAAGCGAGGTGTCGCTTGAGCGGGGCGGTCAGCGCCGCGAACTGCTGGCCGATCCGCTGCAACTAAGTCAGCTCGGTAAAGCGCTGCGTGAGGATCCGCCTGCACATCTGGCCGGGTTGATCTGGTTTCGTCTGCCGCTGGCCAACGACAGGCGTGCCTGGAGTCTGACCACGTTGCGCGCTGTGGCACGAGGCGATGCGTTGCACAGTCAACTCGGCCTGACCTTCAGCGAACAGAATGGCCTCTACGACATCACGTTGAACAATCCCGGCAATCTCGACAGCGCCTGGCCCGCACGTTTGACCGTGAAGGTGGCGGGCTGTGAAGGCGCCGATGCGCTCGCCGGTTATTCGTTGCAACAAAGCCCGGATCTGCTTACCTTCACCCGCCTGCGCGACGGCCGCTTGCCGGCTGACGGGCAGCGTGCCATCGGTTGGGCGCGTTGTGCACATATTGATCAAGGAGGTTCGCATGTTGACCCGTAACTGGCCCCGTCATCTGCTCTGCCTGAGCCTCAGCCTGCCGCTGGGTTCGGCTGTGGCCTGTGGCCCGGATTTCCCCAACCGTCTGCTCGACGATCGTGGGCAGACCCTGGCGGATCTGCCTGAGGGCAACTTCAATTTCGAGATCAGCCGCCTCGGCAAAACCATTGCCGGGCTGAAGAATGTCACTGCCGCGACACACAACCCCAATGACAACTACGGCGAATCGAACGAGCTGGCCGAGGCGCGGGAAAAGGCCGAGCAGGCCGGTCTGACCACCGAGCAGCTAGCGATGGTCAAACAGTTGCGTGGCTTGACCGATGCGCGTCAGGTCGAAGTGCAGGGTGCCAGTCTGCCGACGGAAATCCGTTTTTACGTGGCCGGCGCCGTGGCGTTTGCCACGGGTGACCATCAACTGGCGGTCGAGTATTTCGACAAGCTGCTGGCGCTGCCGGCCGATCAGCGGCCGTTGCGCAGCACTTGGGCGGCGTACTCTCTGGGCCGCACATGGTTTGCAATGAGCAGCGAAAGCGGTGACGCAATCGAAGCGCTGGAACGGTCGCGCGAGGCGTTTCGCCAGACTCGTCAAATGAGCATCGACGGTTTCAGTGATCCACTGGAATTGGGTGTTGCCAGTCTCGGCGAAGAGGCGCGGGCCCTGCGCACCGCCGGTGACTGGAGCGGCGCCATTGAACTCTACGAAGCGCAAAACCTGCACGGCTCGGCGGTGGGCAATACGTCGCTCAGGCAATTGATGAATGAACTGGCCGAGTTGCCCGAAGCGGAACTGGCGAAGTTGCTTGATCACAAAGCGGTGCAGCAACTGGTCACGGCTTCGCTGGTCAGCCGGGTGGGCTGGTCGTTTGGCGAAGAGCCGCCGAACGAGAAAAAACTTACGCGACTCTTGCAAAACAGCACCCGTGGCAGCCTCGACAACGCGGATCGACTGGCGGCGATGAATTATCAACGCGGCGATTACGCCAGCGCCAAGGCTTTCCTCGAAAACGCCGGTGACGGTGGGCTCGCGTGGTGGCTGCGGGCGAAACTGGCGGTGCGTGACGGCGATAAAAACGCCGCCGCTGCAGCCTACGCCAAAGCCGCGCAAGCCTTCCCGCAGAACGAAGACTGGGGCTACCGGCGCACGCCGGACTGGGCTTATGAAACCGTCCAGCCGAAATGCCGCGTCGAGGGCGAAAGCGCGATTCTTGCGCTGCAACGCGGCGAATACCTGCAAGCCTTCGTGCAGTTGTATCGCAGCAACGATATCTATTGGTTCGACGCTGCAACAGTCGCCGAGCGAGTGCTGACGGTTGAAGAACTCAAACAGTACGTCGACGCTAACGTGCCAGCCCCGCAAGAACCCGTTCAGGAAGGGCAGGATCACTACGAGCAACAGCGCTCGGCGGAAAAACTGCGCAATTTGCTCGGTCGGCGCTTGCTGCGTGAAGGCCATTACGCGGACGCGGTCGGGTACTTCCAGGAAAGTTTGCAGAATCAGGCCAGGCTTTACGGCGAGCAACGGCTGAAAGCCGATAGCGCCTGGTGGCCGACCAAACGCGCCAGTGCGTTGTACAACGCGGCGTGGACGGCGCGCGAGTGGGGCATGGACATTCTCGGCTACGAGATGGCGCCGGATTACGCGGTGTTCGGCGGTGGTTTCAGTCTGGAAAACGCTGAGCTGAAAGTCGGCCCGCTGGTGGCCGAGGCCGAGGTGCAACGCCAGAAGGCCAGTGAAGCGCAGCCCGATCAGCGTTTTCACTACCGCTTCGTTGCTACCGCGCTGGCCAGTCGTGCGGCTGACAATTTGCCACACAGCAGTCAGGCGTTTGCGGCGGTGCTGTGTTCGGCTGCCGGTTGGAACAGCAGCCTGGAAGAACAGAGCGCCCTGTATCAGCGCTATGTCAAAGAAGGCCCGTATGTGCCGTGGGCAGTGGATTTCGGCAACCAGTGCCCGTACCCGGATTTTGAAAACGCCGACAAGCGTTACGTCACCCAGGTCACCGACGCCGTGCGCGCGACGCTGCGACCGTACAAGTGGCCGGTGCAGATCGGCGCCATTGTGCTGGCGGTTGGTGCCGCTTTGCTGCTGATCACTCGGCGCCAGCGCAAGGCCCGCAAAGACTAAGCCTGCTGGATAAACGTCAGGCGCACCGCAAAGCCGATCAACAGGCTGCCGAACAACCACTGTTGAACCCGTTGCGCCGTTGGACTGTGTTGCAGCCAACGGCCCAGCGCGGCGCCGGTCAGGGCGTAGGCGCTGTCGAACAGCAGGCCTACGCCGACCAGCAAGATACCAAGGACGGTGAATTGGCTGAGCACCGGGGCGCCGTCGGCGACGATGAATTGCGGCAACAGCACGGAACAGAACAGCAGCGCCTTGGGATTGAGCAGATTGGTCAACACGCCGCGACGGATTGCTTCGCGCCATTGCCCGCGTGTGTCGGCAATGTCCCCGGCATTCAGGTTCGGCAGCAGCGTGCTGCGCAAGCATTGAATGCCGATCCACAGCAGGTACGCCGCCCCGGCCAGCCGCACCACGTCGAACGTCCACGGTGCCGCCTTGAACAACGCCGCCAGCCCCAACGCCGCCAATGCCACGTGACAACCACGGGCAATCGCCAGGCCCACCGCAGTAGCCAGCGCTGCCCCCCGACCCTGACGGGCGCCGGTTTGCAGCAGCAGGATCATGTCCGGCCCGGGCAACAGAAACACCACGGCCAATGCCAGGAAAAACAGCCAGAGACTCGCCACGTCATACCCCTTTCGTTGTCGATTCGGTGACGCCAGTCTAGGGCTGAAGGGCGGGGCAGGTGCTTGCGTAGTCAGCTTCAAAAGCTTGCGGATTTGGCATAACCTGCGTTCTTTTCATGCGTACGCCATCAGGATCTGCCAAAGATGAAACTCGACGCTTTTGATCGCAAGATTCTCGCCGCGCTGCAACGGGACGGACGCCTGAGCAATGTCGAGCTGGCAGACGAGATCGGCCTGTCGGCTTCGCCCTGCCTGCGGCGGGTGCGAATGCTGGAAGAGGCCGGGGTGATTCGCGGCTATCAGGCCAATCTGGATCGCGATGAAGTGGGGTTGGGGCTGACGGTGTTTGTCGGGGTCAAGGTCGAGCGGCATAACGATGCTCAAGCGGAAGCCTTTTATCAGGCAGTTACCGCATTGCCAGAGGTGATTTCGGCGTTTCTGGTGTCCGGCGAGTCGGACTTTCTGCTGCAGGTGGTGGTGCCGGATCTGCGCGCGTATGACCGCTTTCTCAGCGGCTGCCTGTTGAAGCTGCCGGGGGTGAGTGACATCCGCAGCAATTTTGCGATTCACACAGTGAAGACCCCGGGAGCCTTGCCGCTGGGGCATTTGCCTGCCTGAAAAGCCAAGATCGCAGCCTTCGGCAGGGAATGCGTACCCCGTAGGAGCTGCCGAAGGCTGCGATCTTTTGATCTTTACATCTGCGTCGCCATCCCCTCGACATTCATCGCTGCCTGACGCAACGCTTCGGAGCGTGTCGGGTGCGGATGGCAGGTCAGGGCGATGTCCTCGGCCGAAGCGCTGAACTCCATCGCCACACAAAACTCGCCGATCATTTCACTCACGCTCGGGCCGACCAGATGCACGCCGAGCACTTCGTCCGTGCGTTCGTCGGCGATGACTTTGGCGAAACCTTCGGTCTCGTGGTTGATCTTCGCCCGGCTGTTGGCGGTGAACGGAAACTTGCCGACTTTATAGGCGCGACCTTCAGCCTTGAGCTGCTCTTCAGTCTTGCCGACACTGGCCAGCTCCGGTTTGGTGTAGATCACGTTGGGGATCAAGTCGTAATTGACCTCTCCCGCCTTGCCGTGGATCTGCTCAACGCAGGCCATCGCTTCGTCTTCGGCCTTGTGGGCGAGCATCGGCCCCGAGGTTACGTCGCCAATCACCCAGATGCCGGGGGCCTCGGTGCGATGCTGTTTGTTGGCGAGCATGCCGCGTTTGTCGGTGCTCAGGCCGACGTTTTCCAGGCCCAGGCCTTGGGTATACGGGCGGCGACCGATGGCCACCAGCACGTAGTCGGCTTCCAGCAGTTCGGCGCTGCCGCCCGCCGCCGGTTCGACGCTGAGCTGCACACCGCTGGCCGAGGTGGTGGCGCTGGTGACTTTCGAACCCAATTTGAAGGTGATGCCTTGTTTGCTCAGCGAGCGCTGCAAGGTTTTGCCGGCCTCGCCATCGACACCCGGGCAGATGCGATCAAGGTACTCGACCACCGTGACTTGCGCACCGAGCCTGCGCCAGACCGAACCGAGTTCGAGGCCGATCACGCCGGCACCGATCACCACCAGATGTCTGGGCACTTCGCTCAGTGACAACGCACCAGTGGAATCGAGGATGCGCTTGTTGTCGATCTCGACACCCGGCAGGGGCGTGGGCTCGGAGCCGGTGGCGATGATGATGTCCTTGGCAGTCAGCTCGATCTTGCTGCCCTGATCGCCTGTGACCGTGACTTTGCCCGGCCCGTCGATGTGGCCCCAGCCCTTGATCCAGTCGACTTTGTTCTTGCGAAACAGAAACTCGATGCCTTTGGTCAGGCCGGCCACGCTCTCGTCTTTCTGCTTCATCATTTGCGCGAGGTTCAGCGTCGGTTTGACTTCGATACCGAGGTTGGCGAATTCCGCACCCATGGCCGCGTCGTATAGCTCGGATGCGTGCAACAAGGCTTTGGACGGCATGCAACCGACGTTCAGGCAGGTGCCGCCAAGGGTGGCGCGACCTTCCACGCAGGCAGCCTTGAGGCCCAACTGGCCGGCGCGGATCGCCGCGTTATAGCCACCGGGGCCGCCGCCCAGAATCACTACGTCATAGTTGCTCATGCGCTTACTCCTGGTTGAGGGATGCGGATCGCTAAAAGTAGTCGTCGATTAAAATTACGAACGTAATATGTGCGTTTCCGGACATTTCGGTCAAGGCTTCAGGCAAGCGACAGGTTGGGCGTCTTTGAATAAGCGCAATTGTGTACGAATATTTCACGCTTTTCGTTATATCGTAACGATTAGAAGATTGGGCCAATGAGCTTGGGGTGATATGCAAGTCGATCTGGAGGTTGATGGCACGCAAGTGACCGGCCTGCCGCGCTTTCAGCAGGCAGCGACGCAAGGCCGACGATTACGCCGTCTGGCGATTGGCCTTGGCAGTCTGGCCGGGGCAGGGTGGGGGCTGGCGTTTTTTGTCGGGTTGTTTGCGCCGCAGTCGTTATGGCTGCCGCTGCTGGTCAATCAGGGTGCGGCGTTGCTGGTGTTGGTGGCCGGGCTGCAATCGGCGTGGTGGGTGACGCAGTGGCGTGCCCGGGTGATGAGTCCGCTGGCGTCGCTACCGCTTGCGATTGATGAATCGCCCACGCCGGATGGCTGGTATGAGCGGCTGCTTGATCGTCTGAGTCGGCGCAGCGTGCATCTGCTCGGCCTGATCGGCGCGGCGACATTGTGGCTGGGCGGTTGGGCTCTGTTGGTGGTGCTCAGTATCGAGCAGGTGTGGAACCTCGCCTTGCCGGCCGCCGCTGTAGGCGTGTCCGCCACGGTGGGCGCGGCACTTGCCTTGCTGTTGGCGTTCGGTCTGTTGGTGCTGGAACGGCAACTGGCTCAGGAAAATCCAGCGCAATGGCCCGAAGCCGCGTCATTGGCCCAACTGGCACGCGTGACAATTATCAGTCTGGTGCTGGGAGCGCTGTGTTTGCTGTTCGCCAGTGAACAGGCGCTGTGGCCGGTTCGCCTGGCGGTACTGGTGGGAATCTTGCCGGGAATGGTCGCGATCGAGTTGCTATTGCGCGCCGTTCTGTCGCTGTTCAGCCCTCGACGTGATCAACTCGAACCGACCTTGCTGGCGCGCAGTTTTGTCGCCGATATGCTGCGTTGGCCGCCGCAACCCTTGCTTGCGTTGCAGCACGAATTGCATAACCGTTTTGGCATCGATCTGCGCCAGATCTGGGCATTCAGCTACATGCGCAAGGCATTCCTGCCAGTGCTGGCGTTGGTCGCCGTGGTTGGCTGGGCATTGACCGGGCTCCACGAAATTCCCCTGCAAGGTCGGGGTATCTACGAGCGTTTCGGCAAACCGGTGCAAGTGTTTGGCCCCGGCTTGCACGCAGGTTTACCGTGGCCGTTGGGGCGGGTATTGAGCGTCGAAAACGGTGTGGTGCATGAATTGGCGACCAGTGTTGGCGAAACGCCGGCGGTTGTTCAATCAGAACCGGCCGAAGGGCCGGCGCCGTTCACGGCCAACCGTTTGTGGGACGCCAGCCATGTCAACGATAAAGCCCAGGTCATCGCCAGCAGCCGTGGCGAGCAGCAAAGCTTTCAGATCGTCAACATGGACGTGCGTTTCGTCTATCGCATTGGTCTGAGCGATCAAGCAGCGCTGGCGGCAACCTACAACAGCGCCGATGTGCCGACGTTGATCCGCAGCACCGCCAGCCGGATTCTGGTACACGATTTCGCCTCGCGCACCCTCGACGGATTGCTCGGAGAAGACCGTGCAGGACTGGCAGAAGACATCGGCCGCGCCGTGCAAAGCGATCTGCAAAAACTCGACAGCGGCGTGGAAATACTCGCCACCGTCGTTGAAGCGATTCATCCACCCGCCGGCGCCGCCAACGCTTATCACAGCGTGCAAGCCGCGCAGATTGGTGCACAGGCGTTGATCTCCCGCGAACGCGGTGCAGCGGCAGAAGCGGCTAATCAGGCGCAGTTGCAGGCCAGCCTTGCCCGCGATCAGGCCAGCGCCAACGCCCGCGAGATCAGCGCCGCCGCGCAGGCCGCCGACTTGAAATTCAGCGCCGAACAAAAAGCTTACGCCGCTGCCGGCCAGGCGTTTGTGCTGGAGCAATACCTCAGTCAACTCAGCCAAGGCCTGAGCAAAGCCAAATTGCTGGTACTCGACCATCGATTGGGCGGTAGCAGCAACGCACCGACCATCGACCTGCGCTCGTTCACGCTGCCGGCTGACCCGACGCCCGCGCGTACCACCGCTCAACCAGGAGTCGCCCATTGAGCCAGTCGCACACACACGATCATCATGACCACAGCGGCCACGATCACGGCCATGGCGGGCATCACCATCATCACGGTCATCACCACCACGGCGCGCCGGAAGAGGCGGGGCCATTCCCGTGGCGTCGCATGGGCTGGGCGGCGTTGCTGGTGGCTTTCGCCATCGCTGCGGCGAGTCTGGTGCAAGTGCGCTCCGGCGAAGCCACGGTCATCACGCGTTTCGGTAATCCCTCGCGGGTTTTGCTCGATCCGGGTCTGAGCTGGCGCTGGCCGGCACCGTTCGAAGCGGCGATTCCGGTGGACCTGCGTCTGCGCACGACTTCCAGTGGCTTGCAGGATGTCGGTACCCGCGACGGTCTGCGCATCATCGTGCAGGCCTACGTGGCGTGGCAGGTGCAGGGCGATCCGGACAATGTGCAACGCTTCATGCGCGCCGTTCAGAACCAGCCGGACGAGGCGGCGCGGCAGATTCGCACGTTTGTCGGCTCGGCCCTGGAAACCACCGCGAGCAGTTTTGATCTGGCGAATCTGGTGAATACCGATGCCAGTCAGGTACGCATCGCCGATTTCGAGGCGCAGTTGCGCCAGCAGATCGATCAGCAACTGCTCGCTACTTATGGTGTTCGCGTGGTGCAAGTCGGTATTGAACGACTGACGTTACCCTCGGTGACCCTCACCGCCACGGTCGATCGCATGCGCGCCGAGCGTGAAACCATCGCCACCGAACGCACCGCTATCGGCAAACGTGAAGCGGCACAAATCCGCTCTGCCGCCGAGCGTGATGCGCGAATCGTTCAGGCTGGCGCGACAGTGAAAGCCGCCGATATCGAAGCGCAGTCCCGCGTCGAAGCGGCGCAGATCTACGGACGCGCCTATGCCGGTTCGCCGCAGCTCTACAACCTGCTGCGCTCGCTGGATACCCTCGGCACCATCGTTTCTCCAGACACCAAACTGATACTGCGCACCGATGCCGCGCCGTTCCGTGTGCTGGTCGATGGCCCGCCGAGTCTAGACACCAAGTCCGGATCGCAGCCATGAGTGAAGAAGTTCCACGTGGAACACATGCGCTGAACAGCCCCTGGATTCAGGCCGGACGCTTGGCGTTTTTTGCCCTGTACGCGGTGACCGTGTTGGCCGCATTGGCGTGGGCGTTCTCCAATGTGCGTCAGATCGATCCGCAAAATCGTGCGGTGGTCTTGCACTTTGGTGCGCTGGATCGCATCCAGAATGCCGGTTTGCTGTTGGCTTGGCCGCAGCCATTCGAGCAAGTGATTCTGCTGCCAGCGGCGGATCGAGTGATTGAGCGGCGGGTGGAAAATCTATTGCGCAGCGATGAGGCGTTGAAGGCCGACCGAGTCGCTTCGTTCGCGACACCGATCAGCGATGCACTGGCCGGCTCTGGTTATTTATTGACCGGTGATGCCGGTGTGGTGCAACTGGATGTGCGGGTGTTTTACAAAGTCACCGATCCGTATGACTTCGTGCTGCAGGGCGATCATGTGCTGCCAGCGCTGGATCGCCTGGTTACTCGCAGCGCCGTGGCACTGACCGCCGCACGGGATCTGGACACCATTCTGGTCGCTCGACCGGAACTCATTGGCGCCGACAATCAGGCCGCCGAGCGCCGTGAACGCCTGCGGGGTGATCTGGTGCAAGGCATCAATAAACGCCTGGCTGAACTGAAGGCCAGCGGGCAGGGCATCGGCATCGAAGTGGCGCGGGTCGATGTGCAATCGAGTCTGCCCGATCCCGCCGTCAGTGCATTCAATGCCGTCCTGACTGCCAGTCAGCAGGCCGACAAAGCGGTGGCCAATGCCCGCACCGATGCCGAGAAACTCACCCAGTCCGCCAACGAGCAGGCTGACCGTACGCTGCAAGTCGCCCACGCTCAAGCCGGTGAACGACTGGCCAAGGCGTCAGCCGATACCGCTACGGTGCTGAGTCTGGCCAAGGCTCAACAACAAGGCACCGACCCGCAAATGCTCCTGCGTCTTTACCGCGAGCGCATGCCGAAAATCCTCGGCCAGGCTGGGTCGGTGACCACGGTCGATCCGAAAGACGATTCCCGCCTGATCATTCAGGGAGCCAGTAAATGAGTGCGACCACCGCTGCACCGAGCCTGTTGTCCTCGGCCGAACAACGGCGCGCAGCCAGGCAACTGACGTTGGCGATGGTCGCACTCGGGCTGCTCGGCCTGGGTCTGATCTGGCGTTGGCTGCTGCCGGCACAAACCGGTGTCAGCCAGTTGCTGCTCGGTTTTGCTTCTTTATTAGTCGCCGTGCCGGTGATGCGCTCGGCGTGGTACAGCCTGCGTTATCCGAGCCTGCATGGCATTACCGATCAATTGATTGCCCTGGCGATGCTCGGGGCGTGGGCGACAGGCGATCTGCTGACCGCCGCGCTGTTGCCGATCATCATGATCTTCGGCCATGTGCTGGAAGAGCGCAGCGTCATTGGTTCGCAGGAAGCGATTCACGCCCTCGGTCAATTGACCCGCAGTCACGCGCGAAAGATTCAGGCCGACGGCGCGATCATCGAAGTCGACAACGGCACGCTCAAACCGGGCGACACGGTCGAGGTGCGTGCGGGTGACCGTGTCCCGGCGGACGGTCGAGTGTTGTCCGGCCAAGCTAGCCTCGATACCGCTTCGATTACTGGCGAATCCGTGCCTGTAGAAGCAGACGTCGGCATGACAGTATTCGGCGGTGCGATCAATCTCGACGGACTGCTGCACATCGAAGTGACCCGTACCGGCGATGAGTCGACCCTCGGCAAAGTTATCGCGCTGATGCAGAACGCCGAGCGTTCAAAGCCGCCCATCACTCGACTGCTCGAACGCTATGCCGGCAGTTACATGGTGCTGGTGTTGCTGCTGGCGGCGGTTACCTGGTTTGTCACCAACGATGCGCAAGCGATGCTCGCGGTATTGGTGGCGGCGTGTCCTTGCGCCTTGGTGTTGTCGGCTCCGGCCACGGCGATTGCCGGTGTCGCGGTGGCGGCGCGTCACGGGATCCTGATCCGCAGTTCGGCCTTTCTCGAAGAGTTGGCCGACCTCACTTCGCTGGTGGTCGACAAGACCGGCACCCTGACTTTTGGCACCTTGCGCTTGCAGTCGATCAACAGCCCTCGCGCGGATGCGTCCTCAGTGATGGCGCTGGCTGCCAGTCTCGGCGCGGCAAGCAGTCACCCGGTCAGCCGCGCACTCGCCGGGTTGGTGCGTCAGGAGGACTATGTGTCGCTCAGCGATATCCATGAGCGGCAGGGGCTTGGCGTCGTGGCCTTCACCGGGCAGGGCGAAGCGGCCCTTGGTCGCCCCGAGTTGTTTGCGCAACTGGGTATCACCACGACCACGGTTCCCGATCACGACGGCCCCATCGCCGGGCTGTCGCTGAAGGGCGAATTTCTCGCATGGCTGTTGCTGGCTGACAGCGTCAAACCTGAAGCCCGATTTGCCCTCGCTGAATTGCGTGAACTGGGCCTTGGACGGCAACTGCTGCTCACGGGCGATCGGCACAGTGTGGCGCAGTCTCTGGCCAGAGAGGTCGGCTTGCACGAGGTCGAAGCCCAGGCCTTGCCCGAGGACAAACTCAATCGCGTGCTCAAGGAAATCGACAACGGCTTCCGGCCGATGGTGGTCGGCGACGGCATCAACGATTCGCTCGCGCTCAAGGCAGGTGTGGTTGGCGTCGCGATGGGGGCGGGCGGTGCAGACATCGCACTGGCGTCGGCGGACATCGTGCTGATCGGCAGTGATCTGCGCCGGCTCGGCACCTGCGTGCGGTTGAGTCGTCAGTGCCGCAGGACATTGCAGGTCAACGTGATCATCGGCCTGGGCTGGACGCTGGCCATCGTGGTGTTCGCCGCGTTCGGCTGGTTGGGGGCCGCCGGGGCGATGATTGCCGCGTTGCTGCATAACCTCAGTACGCTGTTGGTGCTGGGCAATGCCGGGCGATTACTGCGCTTTCAAGAACCGCTGCTCAAGCTCAAGGAAGAAAGTTGAAATTATTTTTCGTCGCCCTGTAACGCCGTTGAGGCTGCTCTCTCTAGTGCCATGTCGAGACTGAACAACCTTCCAGCCGACACCCCCTGACGATGACCGAGGATATAAAAATGACTATCAAGACTGCTGCTGCCGGTGCCGCCCTCGCTTTGGCCGCCGCTACCCTGTTTGCCGGTGTCGCAACCAACGCGATGGCCGCTGATGCCACCGTTCACTGCTACGGCGTGAACGCCTGCAAAGGCCAGAACGATTGCAAAACCAAAGATCATGCGTGCAAAACCTTGGGCTCCTGCAAAGGCCAGGGTTTCAAAGCCATGACTCAATCGGCTTGTGAAAAAGCAGGTGGCAAGGTCGGCGAATAACTGACCGGCAAGTGCCGCCGCAGTGGCTCACGCCACTGCGGCCACTTTTTATCAGGAGTTTGCTCATGTCCACCTCTGTTCCTTTTCTCGGCTATGGCCTGGGACTGCGCAGCGCTTACTACCAGCAGATCCTCGAACAGTCGCCCGACGTGGACTGGTTCGAAGTGGTCTCGGAGAATTTCATGGTGCAGGGCGGCAAGGCCCTGTATTACCTCGATGCCATCGCCGAGCGTTATCCGCTGGTGATGCATGGCGTGTCGCTGTCCATCGGCGGCCCGCACGCCCTGGACGTCGACTATCTAAAACAACTCAAGGAACTGGCCGAACGGGTCAGGCCAGCGTGGATCTCCGATCACTTGTGCTGGAGCCGCGGTAACGCCCACCAATTGCATGATCTGCTGCCGTTGCCCTACACCGAAGAAAGCCTCGAATACATCGCCGGACGGGTGATGCAGGTCCAGGACATTTTGCAGCGTCCGTTGGTCTTGGAGAACGTCTCCAGTTACGTCCGTGCGGCCTCGGACGATTTCACCGAGTGGGAGTTTCTCGCCTTGTTGAGCCGTGTGAGCGGCTGCGAGTTACTGCTGGACGTGAACAACGTCTATGTCAGTTCGCGTAACCACGGCTTCGATCCGTGGACCTTCATACAAAGCCTGCCTGTCGATAAAGTCCGCCAACTGCATCTGGCCGGGCACAGCGATTACGGCGATTACGTGATCGACACCCACGACCATCCTGTCAGTGACCCCGTCTGGGCGTTATACCAGCGCACGCTGGAGCACTTCGGCCCGGTGGCCACGTTGCTGGAGCGGGACGATCATTTCCCGCCCTTCGAAGAACTCCTTGATGAACTGCAGAAAGCGCGAGAACTGGGTGACAGAGTCTTGGTCGGGGGGCAGCAATGCGCCTGAGAGAATGGCAATTGGCGTTCGAAACATTTCTCCTCGATGAGGTGGCAACAGCGAATCTGACGTTGGAAAAGAGCCTGATCGGTGGCCCGACCCTGGATGTCGGTACGGGCCTTGCGATCTATCACAACGCCTACAAGGCGCGTTTGCTGGAGGTGCTGCGCAACGACTTCGAGGTGATCTGGCAGTGGATGGGCGACGAGGAGTTTGACCTGCTCGCCACGGCCTACCTTCGCCAATACCCGTCGGCGCACTACAGCCTGCGTTGGCTGGGCAAGGGTTTTGAAGGTTTTATCCGCGAATACCTGGTGCCCGAACAGAGTGCGCCGTTGGCCGAGATGGCCGCGCTGGAGTGGGCGTTCACTCTGGCCTTTGATGCGCCGGCGGGTGAACCGCTGACGATTGAAAACATGGCGACGCTGGCCCCGGAAGAATGGCCAGAGCTGCAGTTCAAACCGATACCTTCGTTGCAGCGGCTTGAGTGCCGCTTCAACAGTCTAGCGCTGTGGCGCTCGGTCAAGGAAGACACTGATTTCCCTGCCAGTGCGGCGCTCGATACACCTAACGCCTGCCTGATCTGGCGCCACGAGCTTATTTGCAATTACCGCAGTCTTGATTCGGCTGAAGCAGCTGCGCTGAATGGCCTGCTCAATGAAGGCTGGAGTTTCGCCGAACTGTGCGCGAATTCGGCAGTCACTTATGGTGAGGACGCGCCACTTCAAGCGGTTACCTGGTTGAAGCAGTGGGTGCAGGATGGTTTGCTGGAGCGTCTGCAACGATAGTTTCGGCTAATCAAATCGATAGCCTGCTATTTTTTCAGGATGGTCTACCCTCAGATCTGACGTCTGAAACAAGGGGGGATTTTCCATGCTCGCGCAACTTCCACCGGCCTTACAGAATTTGCAGCTTCCGCTTCGCCTGCGGCTCTGGGACGGCCATGAGTTCAATCTGGGGCCGACGCCCAGCGTCACCATCGTGGTCAAGGACCCGCAGATGGTCACCCAGTTCACCCATCCAAGCCTGGACGCATTAGGGGCGGCGTTCGTTGAGGGCAAGCTCGAACTGGAGGGCTCGATCAGCGAAGTCATCCGGGTCTGCGACGAACTGAGTAATGCCTTGCTGGGTGAGGATGACGACAGTCAGCCTGTGCGTTCGGTCCATGACAAGGAAACCGATGCCAAAGCCATTTCCTACCACTACGACTTGTCCAACGCGTTTTACCAGCTCTGGCTGGACAGCGATATGGCGTATTCCTGTGCCTATTTCGAGACTGGCAGTGAAACGCTGGAACAGGCGCAGCAAGCCAAATTCCGTCACCTGTGCCGCAAGCTTCGTTTGCAGTCCGGCGACTATCTGCTGGATGTTGGTTGCGGTTGGGGCGGACTGGCGCGTTACGCTGCGCGCGAATTCGGCGCCAAGGTGTTCGGCATCACCCTGAGCAAGGAACAACTGGAACTGGCGCGCGAGCGTGTCAAAGCCGAAGGCCTGGAAGACCAGATCGAACTGCAATTGCTCGACTACCGCGATCTGCCGCAGGACGGTCGTTTCGATAAGGTGGTCAGCGTCGGCATGTTCGAACACGTCGGTCACGCCAACCTCGCCGAATACTGCAAAACCCTGTTCGGTGCAGTGAAAGAGGGAGGTCTGGTGATGAACCACGGTATCACCGCCAAACACACTGATGGCCGTCCGGTGGGGCGTGGAGCCGGCGATTTCATCGAGAAATACGTGTTCCCCAACGGTGAGTTGCCGCATCTGGCGATGATCTCGGCGGAGATCAGTGAAGCAGGGCTGGAGATCGTCGACGTCGAAAGTCTGCGTCTGCACTACGCGCGGACGCTGGACCATTGGAGCGAGCGACTGGAAGACAACCTGGAAGCCGCAGGGAAACTGGTGCCCGATCAGGCGCTACGGATCTGGCGCCTGTACCTCGCGGGTTGCGCTTACGCGTTCGCCCGTGGCTGGATCAATCTGCACCAGATCCTTGCAGTGAAAGCGCACGCCGATGGCAGCCATGAACTGCCATGGACTCGCGACGACATCTATCACCCTTGACCCTTGATCACCTCTTTACTTTCGGTAGAGAGGCGTTTCAAAGAATGGGTGAAATCAGCCGGGCGATCCGCATGCCGAGTTGTTGCAGGCGGTGGATCTCCCGGCTTTCTTCTTTGGCGATCTCGTAGGATTGCTCGAAGTCCGCGATGAGCATGTTCTCCACTGTGGCGGCGAAGGCGCTGTCGACGGTCAGCAACATCACTTCGAAATTCAGCCGGAACGAACGGTTGTCCAGATTGGCACTGCCGATGGCGCTGATTTCGCTGTCGATCAACACCACTTTCTGATGCAGAAAACCGGGTTCGTAACGGAACACCCGCACGCCGGCACGAACCGCTTCGAAGGCGTAAAGGCTGGATGCGGCGTAGACGATGCGGTGATCAGGACGCGACGGCAGCAGCAAGCGCACATCGACGCCGCGTAACACCGCCAGACGCAAAGCGGCGAACACGGCTTCATCAGGAATGAAGTAGGGGCTGGTGATCCATACGCGCTCCGTCGCTGCGTGAATGGCCTCGACGAAAAACAGCGAACAGGTTTCGTAGGCATCCGCCGGACCACTCGCGAGCAGTTGGCAGAGCACGCCGTCATCCGGGTATTCATCCGGAAGGATCAGCGGTGGCAATGCACGGGCGGCCCAGAACCAGTCTTCGGCAAACGATTCCTGCATGCACGCCACCACCGGGCCGCGCACTTGCACATGCGTATCGCGCCACGGCGCCAGCGGTGGTTTCTCGCCGAGGTATTCATCACCGACGTTGTGCCCGCCGACAAATCCGAGCACGCCATCGACCACGACGATCTTGCGGTGATTGCGGAAGTTGACCTGAAAGCGGTTGAGCCAACCGCTGCGCGTGGCGAACGCTTTGACCTCGACGCCGCCATCGCGTAACGCCTGCACATAACTGTGGGGCAGGGCGTGGCTGCCAATGCGGTCGTAGAGCAAATGAATGGCCACACCTTCGGTGGCTTTCTTCAGCAACAAATCGCGCAGGCGCTGGCCGAGACGATCATCGTGAATGATGAAAAACTGGATCAGCACTGCTTCCTTCGCTTGCTCGATAGCGTGGAAGATTGCCTCGAACGTTGCCGTGCCGTTGACCAGCAAACGAACTTCGTTGTTCGCCAGACACGGCATGCGCCCCAGTTTCGGCATGGCGCGCAGCGATGCGTAGGCATTCGAGGCGCGAGCGGTCAGCGCTTCTTCCACCCAGGGACGCCAGTTCAGCTCGGAGATGGCCTGACGCATTTGTTCGTTGGCCTGGCGGCGCGCCTTGATGTAACCATCGAAGGTGCTGCGGCCGAACACCAGGTAAGGAATTAGCGTCAGGTAAGGAATGAAGATCAGCGACAATGCCCAGGCGATCGAGCCTTGGGCCGTGCGCACCGTCAGCACCGCGTGAATCGCGGCGATCAAGCCTAAGGTGTGTATCAGGGCGATCAAATAACCGAAAATGTGCGGTCCGAAATAATCCATGGGGCAGCCTTGCTCCGCAAGATTCAATGCCCTAACAGACCATGTTCTGTGGCGAATGTCGCTATTTAATTGGTGCATGAACCGAAGCAATCGGCCGACGTCTAACGGCCACTACTGATCAGGAGTTACTCGATGAACGTTCGTCTGCTGGGTTTGGCGCTGGGCCTGGGTTTGGCATTGCCGGTGATTGCGCAGGCGCAAATGCTGCAGCCGGGTCTGTGGGAAATGACCTCAAGCAATGTGAAAGTCGATGATCAGCCGATGGATGTGCAATCGATCCTTGGCCAGCTTCAGGGCCAGATGACACCGCAGCAGCGGGCGGCGCTGGAGAAGAACGGCATCAATATCGGCGGCAAGGGTATCCGCGCTTGCCTGACGCCTGAGCAAGTGGCGACTAACGATATTCCGCTGGCCGATCCGCAATCGGGCTGCAAACAGCAGATCACCGAGCGCAGTGGCAACCAATGGAAGTTCCGTTTCAGCTGCCCGAAAGCGCAGGGTACGGGTGTGGCCACGTTCCTCAGTGATCGCGAATTCACCACCATCGCCAACGGTACGTTCAATGCGATCGGTATCAATCAGAAGGGCAGCCTGGAAACCCGCGCGGTGTGGCTCGGTCAGGATTGCGGCACCGTCAAACCAAGAGCTTAAAAGCTACTCCTTGTAGGAGCTGCGGCACGCTGCGATCTTTTGATTTCAAGAATCCGGATCAAAAGATCGCAGCCTCGTTTCACTCGAATGCTCCTACAGAGTTGGGTATCTGGCGAAGATTACTCAGCGCATGAATCGCAGCGGCAACCCTCGACACCCATCATTCACGCGACTCTCGTGCCAGGCGATCTGCCCAGACACCAGCGTCGTGCTCACCCGATGCCGAAAGCTTCGACCGGCAAACGGTGTCCACCCGCACTGCGACAATATCGGCTGTCGAGACACCTCCAGCATCTGCGGTTGGATCAACACCAGATCTGCCCAATACCCCTCACGCAAATAACCTCGATCCGGAATGGCAAACAGGTCCGCGACGCGGTGGCTGGTCTTCGCTACCAGCGTAGTCATCGGCAACACGCCATCCGCCACCAGTTCCAGTAATGCCGGCAGCGCATGCTGTACCAAAGGCAAACCCGAAGGTGCCTCGGCGTAAGGTCGCTGTTTTTCGGCCCAGGTATGCGGGGCGTGATCACTGCCGATCACATCCAGTCGATTGCTCAGGAGTGCCTCACGCAAGGCATCGCGGTCGGACTGAGTCTTGATCGCCGGATTGCATTTGATCAGGTTGCCGAGATCTGGATAGTCGCGATCATCGAACAATAAATGGTGCAGGCAAACTTCCGCGGTGATGCGTTTTTGTGCCAGCGGTTTATCTTCGAAGAGTGCCAGTTCGCGAGCCGTGGTCAGGTGCAAAACGTGCAGGCGGGTGCCGTGGCGTCTGGCGAGATCCACGGCCAGCGAGGAAGAGCGATAGCAGGTTTCGGCATTGCGAATCAGCGCATGTGCCTCTGGCGGCAGATGCTCACCGACGCGTTCTCGCAGGCTGGCCGCATTGGCGTCGATGCTCGGCGTGTGCTCGCAGTGGGCCAACAGAATCGTCGGCACGTCGGCGAACAGTCGTTCAAGAATCTGCGGGTCATCCACCAGCATGTTGCCGGTCGAGGCGCCCATGAACACTTTGACCCCGGCCACTTCGCACGGATTGAGCGCAGCCACGGTGTCGAGGTTGTTCTGGCTGACACCGAAGTGAAAGCCGTAATTGGCCACCGAACTGATTGCCGCCCGACGCTTCTTGTCGGCCAGTGCTTCGAGGGTGAGAGTCGCCGGGTGGGTGTTGGGCATGTCCATGAAACTGGTGATGCCACCGGCGACTGCCGCGCGCGATTCGGTGTGAATGCTGCCCTTGGCCGGCGCGCCGGGTTCGCGGAAATGCACCTGGTCATCGATCATGCCCGGCAGCAGCCATTGGCCGCTGGCATCAATTTCCACGGCGGCGTTTTCGCCTTCGATACTGCGCCCAATCTTGACGATGCGACCGTTGCTGACCAGCAGATCGCTGTCGAACTCCCGTCCCTCGTTGACCAGCCGTGCGTTGCGGATCAGCACACTGCTCATGATTCAGAACTCGTTCTGCAAGGCTTTATAGCCGCGCACCAGATCGACGTTGGTGCGCGCCACGTCTTCGGAAAACTCCGAGGCACTCACACTCACCGGCGGGAATAACGAGAGGTCGGTGTTCGGGCCGATGCGAGTAGTGGAGGGCACGTAGAACGCGTCGGGCAAGTCGCGCCCGTCGACCACCGAGTTGTGGCGCACCACACAGCCGTTGCCGACCACGCAATTGAACAACACGCTGTTGAAGCCGATGAACACGCGGTCGCCGACCACGCAGGGACCGTGCACGATAGAGCGGTGGGCGATGGACGTGTATTGGCCAATGGTCACTGCCGCGCCGGACTTGGAGTGGATGACCACACCGTCCTGAATGTTCGAATTGGCGCCGATGGTGATCGGCTCCATTTCGCCAGATGCATCGACTTCGTCGGCGCGGATCACCGCGTACGGTCCGACAAAGACATTCTCACCGATCACTACTTTGCCGCAGATGATCGCGGTTTTGTCGACGTAGGCCGACTCGGCAATTTGCGGCAGATCGCCTGAAGGGTTCCTGCGAATCATGGTTTGCTCAGCGCGTCGTAAAGGGTGTTGAGGTTGTATTCGAACAGTCCGGTGAACGTGCTGGCCGGCCCGCTGGCAGCCAGAGCATCGGAGTAGAGTGTGCCGCCAATGTGCGCGCCGCTCTCGTCGGCGATCTGCTTGAGCAATCGCGCGTCCTTGATGTTCTCCATGAACACCGCTTTGACTTTGGCCTGGCGGATCTGGGTGATCAGCGCCGCCACTTCTGCCGCCGACGGCTCACGTTCGGTGGACAATCCTTGCGGGGCCATGAAGTCAATGCCGTATGCCTGACCGAGGTAACCGAAGGCGTCGTGGCTGGTGACGATCTTGCGATTGCCCGGCGGCAGCGAACCGAGTTTGGTTTTGGCTTCGGCGAGCAGAGCGTAGATTTGCTTCAAATAGGTTTGGCTGTTGCGCTCGTAGTCCGCCTTGTTCGTCGGGTCGGCTGCGATCAGCGCCTTGGTGATGTTGGCGATGTACAACTCGGCGTTGGCCAGGTTATGCCAGGCGTGCGGATCGGGAACGGTTTCGCCATCCTCATCCAGCGAACGTGGAATCACACCATGGCTGGCACTGATAACTGCGGCTTGGGTGTCGGTGCTGGTCACCAGACGATCAAGCCATGGTTCAAATCCCAAACCGTTCTTGATGATCAATTTGGCCTTGAGCAACGCTTTGGCGTCGTCCGGTGTCGGTTCGTAGGTGTGCGCGTCAGCGTCCGGGCCGACCAGATTGGTGATCTGAATGTGCTCACCGCCGACTTGATGAACCATGTCGGCGAGGATGCTGAAGCTGGTGACCACCGGCAATTTCTCCGCCGCCGATATCGACATCGACAGCATCAGGCTGAACAGCACGAGTAGAACGCGCATCGGGAAACACCTCATTGGGATGTGAGCAATGGTGGGCGGCGCAGCAGACCGTGTACCGGACCGAACACCACGGACAGCAGATAACCGGCGCCGGCGACCAACACGATGGCCGGGCCGCTGGGT
Organism: Pseudomonas sp. TH06; assembly: GCF_016651305.1. Classification (GTDB taxonomy): domain Bacteria; phylum Pseudomonadota; class Gammaproteobacteria; order Pseudomonadales; family Pseudomonadaceae; genus Aquipseudomonas. Next base: position 1,547,153 of record NZ_JAEKEC010000001.1, read on the forward strand.
AGCGAGTAATAGAAAGACAGCAGTAAGCCGAGCCAAACCGACAAGCAGCCGAGGAGGGCGGCGATGGCAATCAGGACTGGCAAGCGTCGACTCCAGAAACGTGAGGCCGCGGCGGGTAGCATCATCAGTCCGACGACCATGAGCGCGCCGATTGCCTGGAATCCGATCACCAGATTCAGTACGACCAGGGTCAGGAACACGCCGTGGGCGAGTGGGCCTAGGCGGCTGACGGTTCTCAGGAACAGTGGATCGAGGGTGTCGAGCAGCAGTGGTTTGTAGATCAACACCATGGCGATCAGGCTGACTGCCGAGACCCACAACATGCCGGTGAGGGTCGGGCCGTCTACGGCCAATGCCGAGCCGAACAGCAGGTGTAGCAGGTCGAGGCGTTTACCGGCGATACCCAGAATCAACACGCCGCTGGCCAGCGATATGGGATAGATCGCGGCGAGGCTTGCGTCTTCACGCAGGCCGGTACGGCGGGTAATCCATGCGGCGATGCCGGCCATGCTCAGGCCTGCACCGAGCCCGCCGAGTGTCAGCGCCGGCAAACTCAGACCGGCGAACCAGAATCCGAGCGCTGCGCCAGGAAGGATGCCGTGGGCGATAGCGTCACCGATCAGGCTCATGCGGCGCAGGATCAAGAACACACCGAGTGGCGCAGTACTGCAGGCCAACACCAGGCCGCCGAGCAATGCTCGGCGCATGAAGACGAACTCGTTGAACGGTTGCCAGAGAGCGACGGTGAGCATCAGGCCACCTGCATGTGCGGAGACTGCTGGATGAGTTCTGCGCTCGAGCCATAAACACAGTCCCGGTTTTTGATCAGCAACGTTTTCGGGATGTGCTGGCGAACGGCAGTGAGGTCATGGCACACCACAACCAGCGTTCGACCTTCGGCCTGCCAGGCCTGGATGTGTTGCCAAAGCAGCTGCTGACCCAGTTCATCGAGTGCGGCGTGGGGTTCGTCGAGTAGCAGCACAGGGGAGTCGGTCAGGCTCAATCGCGCGAGTAGGGCGCGTTGTAGTTCACCACCGGAGAGGGCCATGAGCGAGCGATTGTCGAGGCCATTCAGGTGCCAGGCGTCCAGTGCCGTCGCGAGACGCTGGGCGCGCAATTGGGTGGAAAGTCTGCGTCCCCAGAAACCCGCCGCAACCAACTCTTGGAGGCTGATCGGGAATTGACGATCCAAATGCTGTTGTTGCGGGAGGAAGGACACCCCACTCTGACGTGGAACACTCAGGGTGACCTGTCCTGCCAAAGGCTTTTGTAGTCCGGCAATGACTTTCAGCAGGCTGCTTTTTCCACAACCATTGGCCCCGATGATTGCCGTCAGACTGCCGCTTTCAAACTCAAGGGTCAGGGGCGAGGTGAGGGGTTGGCCGGGTGCGCCCCAGCTAAGGTGCTGGCAACGAATCATGCTAGCTCCCGGCGCCAGGTGCTTTCCGCGACAGCGTCATGGGCGTGCAGGCTTTCGGCGTGAATCACGCGCAGGTGGAATGCGCTGACTCCCGGGGAGCGCCGTAGAGCGAGATTTAATCGGCGAGCGGCGTCTTCGCAGAACATCAGGTTCTGTCCATTGGCCAGGGCAAAGGCTTGTTCGTCTGCGCGTTTCACTGCTGTTTGTACGGCAGTGCCCAGTGCTGCTTCAGCGTCGTTGATGATTGCACTGAGCGGCAATTCATCGATGAACTCATCGAGATGCACGTGCAGTTGGGCGGTGCTGCGTTGGCTGTGTGGCGTGGCAACAATGCCTTGGGACGAGCCTAGCCAGGTGAGGACCTCGGCGTGTTGCAGAGGCTTGTTGGCGAAATCATTGACGAATTGTTGCTGGATCAATTGTCTCGCCAAGGCAGCTGAGCAAGGACAAGTTGAGGAGTAGGGCACGTCGATTTTGAGTTCCACGTGGAACACTGTGTTTTTCAGGCTGACCGAAATGATCGCTGGATAAGACTTCCATCCCGCCAAGGGGCTGACCATCGCCGGCCTTCTCAGCATCAAATCAGTATGAATATTCAGATACGCGTTGCTGGATAACCCGTCGTGGCTGTCGAGGAAATGTTGGAGAACTCGACGCAACAGAGCCGGGCAGAGACTCTCCTTTTCCAGGCTTTCCAAAGCCAGATACAAGCGCGACATGTGGATGCCACGCGCTTCACCATCGTCAAGGCTCACGCCTGCATCAGCCTTCGCAATCAAGCGCTGGCCATCCAACAACACCGGTAAAGCTATGCCGCACATTCCCACCCATTCAAGTGGCAAGGCTTGGCGAGCGGACTGCGCGGCGATATCCGGAAGTGTCAGAGAATTCATGTTCGGGACCGTGGTGTTGATTGAATTGAATGTTACATTATAACAATTCAAATCACGATGCCTTTTTCATGAACAGGCTTTCATATGCACAGACGTCGTTTGCTCAATCTGATTCTGGCCAGCGCGGCCTTCGCTTTACCCATCGGTGCCTCTGCTTCCTCTGCGCAAATCCGTCAGGCGAGGATCTGGCGTTCAGCTGAAAAGCTTCGATTGGTGTTCGATTTAAGCGCAGCGGTTCGCTACAAAGCGTTCAGTCTCGGCGCCCCTGAGCGACTGATTATTGATGTGAGCGGTGCCACGCTGAATGGGGATCTGAGCCAACTGGCACTCAGCGATACGGTGATTCGCTCGATTCGATCTGGGCAAACGGGGCTGGACGATACCCGTATCGTTCTCGATCTGAAGGCTCCGGTACTGCTAAACAGCTTCCTTCTGGCCCCTCAGGATGGGCAAGGTCATCGACTTGTCTTGGACCTGGTCAGTGCGAAACAAGAGTCGATAGTCGCAATGGTTCCACGTGAAACACCCGCGATTAAGGCCCATCGAAAGCGCGACATTATTGTGGTTGTCGATCCAGGCCATGGCGGAAAAGACCCCGGCGCAGTTGGCGCCAAGGGTGAGCGTGAGAAGGATGTCGTGCTTTCCATCGCTCAGTTGCTCGCCAGACGCCTGAAAAAAGAGAAGGGTTTTGACGTAAAACTGGTGCGCAACGACGACTTCTTCGTGCCCTTGCGCAAGCGGGTGGAGATTGCCCGCCAGCACAAGGCTGACATGTTTATCTCGGTGCATGCTGACGCAGCACCGCGACTGACGGCCTCAGGCGCATCGGTTTACTGCCTCTCCGAAGGTGGCGCGACATCGGCGACTGCGCGTTTCATGGCGCAGCGCGAGAACGGCGCAGACCTGCTCGGTGCTACCAGTCTGCTCAACCTAAAAGACAAGGATCCGATGCTTGCCGGGGTCATTCTCGACATGTCGATGAACGCCACCATCGCTGCCAGTTTGCAGCTCGGCAGTACGATTCTGGAGAGTCTGGCGGGGATTACCGCGCTGCATCAGAAGCGTGTGGAGCAGGCAGGATTTGCTGTGCTGAAGTCGCCCGATGTGCCATCGATCCTTGTAGAAACCGGCTTCATTTCCAATGCTCGTGACAGTCAGCGACTGGTCACCCAAAGGCATCAGCAAGCCATTGCGGACGGGTTATATGAAGGTGTGCAGCGCTATTTTCAGAAAAATCCGCCGATCGACAGCTTCCTGGCCTGGCAACAGGAACAACAAAAAGGCCTGGTTTAGCAGCCAGTAATCCGGCTACAGGTAAATTTTGCACTGCTGCCTCCCGAGCTGGAGAAGCGATTGATGGTCGTCCAACCCACCCGACGGGTGTAGCCCACCCAGGCTTCACCGTCTGAGGCGATACCGGTGAAGAACGTCAGTTGACCGAAGCGGCTGTTGGTTTGTGCCCAATATCGTTGGCCGTTCCTTTCGAAGCCACGCAGGTAAAGCGTATTGCCAATAGAGTTGACGCTGTAGGCATTACCCTCAGCGTCCATGCAGGCCAGCAGATTGGCGCTACGCGTGCAGGTGGCAAGCGCAGGATTTTGTCCCCAAGCGTTAGTGGCAGCTAACAACGCGAGGCTCAATATTGAGCATTTCAGCGCTTCTTTCATGACATTTCCTGAGCGACGTATTGATCGCAGCTTCCGACTCTTGGTCGTGAAGCGCAAGAGCGGGGCTGGCTAATTCATATTGTTATACTATAACATCAATTTGAACTGAGCCTGATTCGGCCGATTTCAAGCGTTTAGCTTCCTGCGAATCCATTGTTTGAAGCCCAAGAACGTCCAGCGCTACGCAAAAGCGCAGATCGGCTGCTACCTGAAGAGGATTACCCAATGTCAGCCGCACTGCCTGTTACCGTTCTTTCCGGATTTTTGGGCGCCGGAAAAAGTACACTTTTGAATTACGTACTACGTAATCGCCAAGGGCTGCGCGTGGCAGTCATCGTTAACGATATGAGCGAGATCAATATCGATGGCAGCGAAGTTCAACGTGATGTCAGCCTGAACCGCGCAGAAGAAAAACTCGTGGAAATGAGTAACGGCTGTATCTGCTGTACGTTACGCGAGGACTTGCTGGAAGAAGTCAGCAAACTGGCCGGCGAGGGCCGTTTCGATTACTTATTGATCGAATCCACCGGCATCTCCGAGCCATTGCACGTCGCGGAGACCTTCACTTTCCGTGATGAGCAAGGGCAAAGCCTCGCCGATATCGCCCGGCTGGACACCATGGTCACTGTAGTCGACGGTGTGAATTTCCTCCTCGACTATCAGGCCGCGGAAAGCCTCGCCTCTCGCGGGGAAGTCCTTGGTGAAGAGGACGAACGCTCCATCACCGACTTGTTGATCGAGCAAATCGAATTCGCTGACGTGCTGTTGATCAGCAAGATCGATCTGATCAGTCAGCGGGAGCGTGAGGAACTGACCGCCATTCTCAAGCGCCTCAACGCCCAGGCTGAAATCATCCCGATGGTGATGGGTGAAGTTCCGTTGGAGAGCATTATCAATACCGGTCGTTTCGACTTCGAAAAAGCCGCGCAAGCGCCGGGTTGGCTGAAAGAGTTGCGCGGAACGCACGTCCCGGAAACCGACGAATACGGCATCGCCTCTACCGCCTACCGCGCGCGAAGACCCTTTCATCCGCAACGCTTCTTCAACTTCATCGACCGCCCTTGGCTGAACGGAAAACTGCTGCGCTCCAAAGGTTTTTTCTGGTTGGCAAGCAAGCCGAATGACGCCGGCAGTTGGTCGCAGGCCGGTGGCTTGATGCGTCATGGTTTTGCCGGGCGCTGGTGGCGTTTTGTGCCGAAAGACCAGTGGCCGCAAGATCAGGAAAGCACCGTGGCGATTATGGAAAACTGGACGCCGAGCGTCGGAGACTGCCGTCAGGAACTGGTGTTTATTGGCCAAAACATCAATTTCCCGCAGCTATCAGACGAACTCGATGATTGCCTGCTGACCGACGAGGAAATGGCGCTCGGTGTGGAAGGCTGGCGGTTGCTGGTGGATCCGTTCGGCCCTTGGCACGCAGAGGTGGCCTGATGCTCGCGTTGAAAATGCTCCAGGACCGGACGCGCCATCAGTATCAAGGCAATACGCCAAAAACGCTGATACGGATTCTTGAAGATGACGTAAACCTTGCCATCTGGCAGCGACAGCTACCGCTGCACATTGCCGAGTTTGCCAGTTTGCTACTGTCGCTCAACGAACCCTTGGCAGAGTCGTTGTACCTGGATATCACGGACGAGGACGTCGATCCTGACCTCAACGGGTTGGCTTCAAACTTTCGCGATCTGGAGGGCTACGAAGGCTTTATCGCTGACTTGAAATGGCTGGTCGGCGCGTTCGCCTGCCTGCTCGGCGCGCGACGCATTGGCCTGCGCTTGCGCGTGCTGGATAAAGCCATGTGCCCGCGTTTCCACGTCGATCATGTACCGGTGCGACTTATCACCACCTACGCGGGCATTGGCAGTGAATGGCTCAGGGAAGGTGAAATGGATCGTCTTCAGCTTGGTCAGGCAAATGCCGAGCCGCACGAGGCCTGGCAGATTCAGCGACTCACGAGTGGCGAAGTGGCGCTATTGAAAGGCGAGAAGTGGCACGGTAACGAAGGTTTCGGTCTGATCCACCGCTCGCCGCAACTCGCGCCCGGCGAGCGCCGGTTGATGCTGACCCTCGACTGGCTCGGCTAGCGCTTCAAGGCTTGAGCCACGCGCCCTGGCTTTGACCTTCGCAATACGGCTTCAAATAGGCTGCATCGGTGGCGATGCCGTAATAGTGGATATCCTGGCGATAGGGCATATTGGCGACTTCGGCGTTGCTGCACACGCCGAATGCCCCGCTCGGGCATTGATCGACGTACTGCACGTCGACTTTTTGCCCAGCCAGCGTTGGCTGACAGAAGCCGTCGTTAAACAGTTTTTCCGGGATGTTGCGGTTCTGCTGGCAGACTTTGACGTCGAGCCGTTCGCTCTGGCTGTGCACCACGCAGGCCTGGGCCAAGACTTCGCTCGACACCAGCAGCAACAGCAACGACCATCCGATTAAACGCATCTTCAACCTCCCCGTAAACTCTCCACAGACAAACGCCAGCCATGTTGCAGAACATTCCTACCCATGTCATCGCAGGCCCGCTAGGCGCCGGCAAGACCAGCCTGATTCGCCAACTGATGGCGCAACGGCCGACGGATGAACGCTGGGCGGTGTTGATCAACGAGTTCGGCCAGATCGGCCTCGATGCCGCGCTGCTGACCCGCGACGGCGATGGTATCGCACTGGGCGAAGTGGCTGGGGGCTGTTTATGTTGCGTGAATGGTGCGCCGTTTCAGATCGGTCTTGGACGTTTGCTGCGCAAGGCCAGGCCGCATCGGCTGTTTATAGAACCGTCCGGTTTGGGCCATCCTGCGCAATTGCTCAAGCAACTAAGCGAGGCGCCATGGCTCGGCGTCCTCGCGGTTCAGCCGTGTGTGTTGGTGCTGGATGCCCAGGCACTCCAGGCGGGTAAACCATTGCCGGCAGCGCAACAGCAGGCATTTGCCAGCGCCGGTTTGCTGTTGCTGAACAAGGCTGAACATCTCGATGAAGCGGCCCGACAGGCAATATCCAGTCAGTTGCCGCCCGTCAGGCAGATCTGGACGCAGCAGGCGCAGCTATCAGTGAGCGAATTGCCGGGGTTGGCAATTCAAGCGGTGGCGGCTGTGGATAACCTGGTCATGCCCAACGGCACGGCGCAACTGCCGACCATCTGGAACGATCCGACGCAGCCGATTTGTCTGAGTCAGGCGCAAGAGGGCGGCTGGAGCATCGGTTGGCGCTGGCATCCGGGCCAGACCTTCGACCGACAACGCCTCCACGACTGGCTCAACGGCCTGATCTGGAACAGAGCAAAAATGGTTATCCACAGCAGCGATGGCTGGATCTCGGCCAATGCTCTGGATAATGCAGCGCTGGTTTGGCAAACCAGTGAATGGCGCAAGGACTCGCGGATCGAACTGATCTTCGCCGATCCACAGAATATCGCTGAATTACAGGCCGGATTGGCGCAGTGCCGGATTCAGGCGAGCTGATTCACGGCTTCCACTTGGTGTGTTCCTGCCGCCACTGACTCAGCTCGATCACCTCGGCCCGTGGTTTGTGCACCTCGACGACCGGCGGCGTATCGTCGAACGGCGCCGGGTAGGGCGCCAGCTCGATCTGCGCACTGTGCGCGCCAAACTGGGTGATGGTGCCGTTATGACGAGTCTCGCCGGTCACGGTGAACTCGAAGTTGTACACCCGCGCCAGGCGTCGACGCCCGTTAGCGTCCTTGATGAAACCGATTTTCTTCAGTGCAACGTTGCCGTCGAGCAACTCGACACGCACGTTCAGGCAGTGCTGCTTGACCCGCTCCAGCGCCCGCTCGCGCAAGCCATGGTTGTGCCACAACCAGGCGCCGGCAGCGGCGAACAGCATCAGCACGAAGATGTTTTCGAGGGTCAGCATCAACAAGGGACTCCAAAAGATAGCGTCAGCTTAACTGCGTCGCCGGTCTGTCGTACAGGCTGCGTTTCGTCGCATACTGCGCGGCTTGAATTTCAATCGTTTTACGGAAAAACCCGAATGAAACGTACGCCTCATCTGCTCGCAATCCAGTCCCACGTGGTGTTCGGCCACGCCGGCAACAGCGCCGCGGTTTTTCCGATGCAGCGTGTCGGGGTGAATGTCTGGCCACTCAACACCGTGCAGTTTTCCAACCACACGCAGTACGGCCAATGGGCGGGCGAAGTGCTGCCGCCGCAGCAGATTCCCGAATTGATCGACGGTATCGCCGCCATCGGCGAGCTGGGCAACTGCGACGCGGTACTGTCCGGCTATCTCGGCAGCGCGGCGCAGGGCCGGGCGATTCTCAGTGGCGTGGCGCGCATCAAAGCGGTCAATCCAAAGGCTTTGTATCTCTGCGATCCAGTAATGGGCCATCCGGAGAAGGGTTGCAGTGTGCCGGCCGAAGTCAGCGACTTTCTGCTGGACGAAGCGGCCGCCGTGGCGGACTTCATGTGCCCGAATCAGCTGGAGCTGGATAGCTTCTCCGGACGCAAGCCGCAGTCGTTGTTCGATTGCCTGGCAATGGCGCGGGCGCTGCTGGCGCGTGGACCGAAAGCCGTACTGGTCAAGCATCTGGATTACCCGGGCAAACCGGCGGATGGTTTCGAGATGCTGCTGGTGACCGCCGAGGGCAGTTGGCATCTGCGTCGCCCGCTGCTGGCATTTCCGCGTCAGCCGGTGGGCGTGGGCGATCTGACGTCCGGCCTGTTTCTGGCGCGGGTGTTACTGGGCGACAGCTTGGTCGCCGCATTCGAATTCACGGCGGCAGCGGTGCATGAAGTGTTGCTGGAGACTCAGGCATGCGCCAGTTATGAACTGCAACTGGTGCGGGCGCAGGATCGGATTGCGCATCCGCGGGTGAAATTCGAGGCGACCGCGATCAGTCTGTAATCGCGTAATCGTTGAAAAAGATCGCAGCTTCCGGCAGCTCCTACAGGATTTCACATTCCCATGTAGGCGCTGCCGGAGGCTGTGATCTTTTGCTTTTGATCTCAGGCGTCGCCCTTGATCTCCTGATAACGCTTTTCCAGCTCCTGGCGAATCTGCCGGCGCTGCTGAGCCTGCATGTAGCGGCGTTTGTCTTCACTGTTCTGCGGCTGCAGCGGCGGCACAGCAGCCGGTTTGCGCTGGTCATCCACCGCGACCATGGTGAAGAAGCAGCTATTGGTGTGGCGCACCGAGCGCTCGCGGATGTTCTCGGTCACCACTTTGATGCCGACTTCCATCGAGGTATTGCCGGTGTAGTTGACCGACGCGAGGAAAGTCACCAGTTCGCCGACATGGATCGGCTCGCGGAAAATCACCTGATCCACCGACAGCGTCACGACGTAGCGTCCGGCATAACGGCTCGCGCAGGCGTAAGCCACTTCGTCGAGATATTTGAGCAGGGTGCCGCCGTGGACATTGCCAGAGAAGTTGGCCATGTCGGGGGTCATCAGTACCGTCATCGACAGCTGGGCGTTTCCGGGTTCCATAACGTTCTCACGGATCAAGGCTGGTTTGCTGGAAGCGCCTCTATGGGCACTTGGTCGCTTTTCAAAAGCACCGTTATCGGGACGCCGGGCGACTGGCCGCCGTCACGCCGGGATCGATCTGTTTCCATATATTGCACCGCCTTTCAGGCGTAAGTCGCGGTGTTACCCTGCAAAAGCCCGCCTCAAGGGCAATTCCCACACGAAAAGCGGATTTTTACCCCGCTCGCTCAGATCTTTCTGATGCCCGACTGCGAGCCTCGTCATTCAAGGAGCCCACGCCATGCATGCCATCAGTTTCATTCAGGATCTGGCAGTGATCATGTTGGTCGCAGGTGTGGTGACGGTCCTGTTCCACCGTTTCAAGCAGCCGGTGGTGCTTGGCTACATCGTCGCAGGGTTCATCATCGGCCCGCACACTCCGCCATTCGGCTTGATTCACGATGAGGAAACCATCAAGACCCTCGCCGAGCTGGGGGTGATCTTCCTGATGTTCTGTCTTGGGCTGGAGTTCAGCCTGCGCAAGCTGTTCAAGGTCGGTGCCACGGCGTTTATTGCGGCGTTCCTCGAAATCGTTCTGATGATCTGGATCGGTTACGAAATCGGCCGCTGGTTTGACTGGAACACCATGGATTCGCTGTTCCTCGGCGCGATTCTGGCGATCTCCTCGACCACCATCATCGTCAAGGCGCTCAATGATCTGAAGATGAAGAACGAGCGTTTCGCGCAGTTGATCTTCGGCGTACTGATCGTCGAAGACATCCTCGGCATAGGCATCATCGCCTTGCTGTCGAGCATCGCCGTCAGCGGTACGGTGAGCTCCGGCGAAGTGTTTTCCACTGTCGGCAAGTTGTCGTTGTTCATGATCGTCGCACTGGTCATCGGCATTCTGCTGGTGCCGCGTTTGCTGGCCTACGTCGCCAAATTCGAAAGCAACGAGATGCTGCTGATCACCGTGCTAGGCCTGTGTTTCGGCTTCTGTCTGCTGGTGGTCAAACTCGAATACAGCATGGTGCTGGGCGCGTTCCTGATCGGCGCGATCATGGCCGAGTCGCGGCAATTGCTGAAGATCGAGCGCTTGATAGAGCCGGTTCGTGACCTGTTCAGTGCGATCTTCTTTGTCGCCATCGGCCTGATGCTCGATCCGATGATTCTTCTGCAATACGCGTGGCCGATTGCGGTCATCACTGTAGCCGTGGTGCTGGGCAAGATGTTGTCCTGCGGGCTCGGTGCGTTTATCGCCGGCAATGACGGACGCACCTCACTGCGGGTGGGGATGGGGCTGTCACAGATTGGCGAATTTTCCTTCATCATCGCCGCGCTAGGCATGACCTTGCAGGTCACCAGCAACTTCCTCTATCCGGTGGCCGTGGCGGTGTCGGTGATCACCACGCTGCTGACGCCGTACCTGATTCGCGCGGCGGATCCGCTGTCGATCAAGCTGTCTGCCGCGATGCCGCAGCGTCTCGGGCGTGTGTTCGGGATGTATGGCGAATGGCTGCGCAGCATTCAGCCGCAGGGCGAGGGCGCGATGCTGGCGTCGATTATCCGCAAGATTTTGCTGCAAGTCGGGGTCAACCTGGCGCTGGTGATCGCGATCTTCTTCAGCGGTGCGTTCTTTGCCGAACGCATCTCGGCGTGGCTGCAGGACTGGATCGCGGATCCGAGCTGGCAGAAGGCATTGATCTGGGGCGGGGCATTGTTGCTGTCGTTGCCGTTCCTGATCGCCGCCTATCGCAAGCTCAAGGCGCTGTCGATGCTGCTGGCGGAGATGGGCGTGAAGCCGGAGATGGCCGGGCGTCACACGCAGCGAGTGCGCCGGGTGATCTCCGAAGTGATCCCGATTCTCTCGCTGCTGGTGATTTTCCTGCTGTTGGCAGCCTTGTCGGCCAGTATCTTACCGACCAACAAGTTGCTGGTGCTGATCGCGGTGGTCGCGGCCGGCGTGGCGGCGCTGCTCTGGCGCTGGTTCATCCGCGTGCACACGCGGATGCAGGTGGCCCTGCTGGAAACCCTCGACAACCACAAGGAGTCGTCGGGGCATTGACCAAACGGGACGTTGGGGCGATCAGCTTTCCAGCCAGACGTCCCGCGCCCAGTGCCACACCGATTCCCAGGATTCTTCGGTGATCAGCTCTTCTTCGCCGGACCACAGCACCACGGTGCCGTCTTCTTCGACGCAGTAGTAGTTGTCGCCGTCCTGGCAGATCGGGATCAGGTCGCGCGGCACGCCGGCGTCCCAGGCGTTCGCCGCCACATCCGGCAGATAGGTATGCGATTGCGGGTCGGTGACAGTCACCGGCTCCAGACTGCCGTAAACCACGTCGCTGACGGTCAGCAGAAACTCTTTGAAGACAAACGGAATGTTGATGAAGAGTTCTTCTTCGACTTCCACCAGTTGGTCTTCGTCAGGCAATTCCAGTGGAACCGGTACGGGTTCGTTGGCTTCGCGCAGTTGTTCGATGATTTCTTCCACGTCCGGGATCCTCTTGCTTGAATGGCGCGGTTTATATGGGCCGGTTTATACAGTAGCTCGCTATAGATGCAACCGCGAAATAGAAAAACCCCGGACAAGTCCGGGGTTTTCACTGTTACCTGACTGACGCAGGAGGGATCAGCCGTTCTGGCGGATACCGGCGACCAGCCAAGGCTGGTTGTCGCCCTGCGGACGCTCCATGTTCCAGCTTTCGCTGAACACTTCGCCCTGGTCGAAACGCGAGGTCTTCGACACACCGCTGAACGTCAGGGTGGCGATGGTCTTGTCGGCGCGGTCATCGACGCCGTCCAGTTGCACCTGGAGGTTGTCGATGTAGGTCGACTGGAAGGCGTCGCCCAGATCTGCACGCTCACGCTTGAGGAACTCAAGCATTTGCGGGGTCACGAACTCGGCGATCTTGTCCATTTCGTTGGCGTCCCAGTGCTGCTGCAGCGACTGGAAGTGGCTGCGCGCGGCGGTAAGGAAGTTCTGTTCGTTGAACCAGGCCGGTGCGTTGATGACCGGACGAGCGGCAGCCGGTGCAGCCGAACCACCGAAGATCGAACCCATGCCAGCAGGCTTCTGCTCGAACGCTTCACGCTGCATCGGGGCGCCGGCCGGAGCCAGGTGCTCCTGTTGCTTGCGTCGACGAGCGGCGATGAAACGGAAGATCACGAACGCGATCACGGCCATGATCAGGATGTCGAAGATCTGCATGCCCTGGAAGCCGCCGCCCATGAACATGGACGCCAGCAGGCCACCGGCGGCGATGCCGGCCAGAGGGCCGAGCCATTTCGAAGCGCCGCCAGCCTTGGCAGCAGCACCGGCGGCACCGGCGGTCGCCGCAGCGCCGCCCATGCCTGGAGAAGAAGGAGCCATTTGGCTGGTCTGGTGCGTCGGCGCAGCGCCGGCGCTTTTGCCACCACCAAAGCGCTTGGCATTGGCGTCGAGGCTCATCGTCAGGCCGATGCACAACGCCATGGCGATGCTAAGAAAACGTTTCATAAAGGGAATTCCCGTTTGTGGAGACACGCGCGCCATGTTGCACAGCTGAAGTGACACTGGCTAGCGAGAGAGTGTTTCGGGCTTTTGCCTGACAGGTTACGTTCAGCTCGGTCGGGGCAATAAGGCCATTTACATTTGGCTGTAGGAAAGAGCGACAGGTTCAGTGAGAAAGCTGCTTAGCGACGAAACGCCAGCATCACCACGCCGGCCGTGATCAAGCCGATACCGCCCCATTGGCGCAGATCGAGTTTCTCGCCCAGCAAGATCACGCCAAGTATCGCCACCAGCACCACGCTGAGTTTGTCCACCGGAGCGACCAGTGACGCCGGGCCTATCTTTAACGCGCGGAAGTAGCACAACCACGACGCGCCGGTGCCAAGACCGGACAGCAACAGGAACAGATAGCTCTTGGCGGATATCGATCCCAATGACTGATATTGGCCCGTGGCGTACAAAATCAAGGCCAGGCTGACGAGTACCACGATGGTGCGCAGCAGGGTGGCGAAATCGGAATTGACGTTTTCGATGCCGACTTTGGCGAAGATCGCCGTCAATGCGGCGAAAGTCGCCGAGAGCAGGGCCCAGAATGTCCAGGAGGAAAAGAAGCCTGAGCCCATGGAAATGTCCTTGATCAAGGAGCTGACAGAGCCTTGTAGGAGTGAGCCTGCTCGCGATGAGGCAGTTTCAGACAATACATATTGAATGAAAAATCGCTATCGCGAGCAGGCTCACTCCTACAGAAAGCAATCGAGCAAGGCTTCAGATCGCTTCCAGCTTCGCGTAACCGAGCATCAGCCACTTGCTGCCTTCGCTGAAGTTCACCTGCACCCGGGCCTGCGCGCCTGCGCCTTCGAAGTTGAGGATCACGCCGTCACCGAAGATCGAGTGACGAACGGTTTGCCCAAGGCTGAAGCCGGTTTCCGGAATCTCGCTGCCGCTGAACAGGTTGCTGCCGCTCATCGACTGGTTGCCGCCGAACGGTCGGCTGACGCTGTTCGACAGGCGTACTTCCTGAATCAGACCTTTCGGCACTTCGCGGACGAAACGCGAGACCTTGTTGTAGGTTTCGCTGCCGTACAGGCGTCGGGTTTCAGCATAGGTCATCACCAGATTCTGCATTGCCCGGGTGATGCCGACGTAAGCCAGACGGCGTTCTTCCTCAAGACGCCCCGGTTCTTCCAGACTCATCTTGTGCGGGAACAGGCCTTCTTCCATGCCCACGAGGAACACGTACGGGAATTCCAGTCCCTTGGCACTGTGCAGCGTCATCAGCTGAATGCTGTCTTCGTGCTCGTCAGCCTGAGTGTCGCCCGCCTCCAGCGAAGCGTGGCCGAGGAATGCCGCCAGGGGCGTCAGCTCTTCGTCGTCTTCGGTGTTTTCGAAGTTGCGCGCGGCGCTGACCAGTTCCTCAAGGTTTTCCACCCGGGCCTGGCCTTTCTCGCCTTTTTCCGCTTCGTGATAGGCGATCAGGCCCGACTGCTCGATGACGGTTTGCGTCATCAAATGCAGCGGCATTTCCATGCACTTGGCAGCAAGGTTTTCGATCAGCTCGATAAACGCGCCCAGCGCACCGGCCGCACGACCGGTCAGGCCTTTATTGGCGACCAGTTGGCGCATCGCTTCCCACATCGACACATCGCTGTGACGGGCATGGTCGCGGATCGCTTCGACGGTTTTCTCGCCGATACCGCGAGCGGGGACGTTGATTACCCGTTCCAGCGCTGCATCGTTGCCACGACCCTCGAGCAAGCGCAGGTAGGCCATGGCGTTCTTGATTTCCGCGCGCTCGAAGAAGCGCTGACCGCCATAGATGCGGTAAGGAATGCGTTCGCGCAGCAAGGCTTCTTCCAGAACGCGCGATTGGGCGTTGGAGCGGTACAGAATCGCGATATCGCTGCGAGCCAGGCCGGTTTTCAGCGCACTTTCGATGGTTTCGACAACGTAGCGTGCTTCGTCATGTTCGTTGAACGCGGCGTACAGGTTGATCGCTTCGCCATCACCGCCGTCGGTCCACAGCTCTTTGCCTAGGCGCCCGGTGTTATTGGCGATCAAGGCGTTGGCAGCCTTGAGGATGCCGGCGGTGGAGCGATAGTTCTGCTCCAGGCGAATGGTCACGGAATCCGGAAAGTCCGACGAATACTGATGAATGTTCTCGATCTTCGCGCCGCGCCAGCCGTAAATCGATTGGTCGTCGTCGCCGACCACCATCAGGCTGTCGCCGCCCTTGCCGAGCAGGCGCAACCAGGCGTACTGCACGGCGTTGGTGTCCTGGAATTCGTCCACCAGAATGTGCCGGAAACGCTTTTGGTAATGCGCCAGCAGGCCCGGGTGATCGCGCCACAGATCGAGGGCGCGCAGCAGCAGTTCAGAGAAATCGATGACGCCGGCGCGCTGGCACGCGGCCTCGTAGGCCTCATAAATGCCGCGCATGGTCGCCAGGTACAAATCGCCGCTGGCCTGAATGTGTTTTGGACGCAGACCTTCGTCTTTCTGCCCATTGATGAACCACTGGGCCTGACGGGCCGGCCAGCGCTGTTCGTCCAGCCCCAGCTCGCGGATCACCCGCTTGACCAGGCGTTGCTGGTCATCGCTGTCGAGAATCTGGAAGGTCTGGCTCAGCCCGGCTTCCTGCCAATGTGCCCGCAGCAAGCGGTGCGCCAGGCCGTGGAAGGTGCCGACCCACATGCCGGCCGGGTTGATACCCAGCAACTGCTCGATGCGATGACGCATCTCGGCAGCGGCCTTGTTGGTGAAGGTCACCGACAAAATGGAGTGGGGCGAGGCGTTTTCGACCTGGATCAACCAGGCGATACGGTGCACCAGCACTCGGGTTTTACCGGAGCCAGCACCGGCCAGGACCAACTGACGGCCAACGGGGGCTGCTACGGCCTGGCGTTGGGCATCGTTGAGAGAGTTCAGCAGAAGGGAGAGATCATCGCGCATCGGGGCATTCTAGGGTGCGCCGCAGGCCCGGGCAAACCGAGCTTTGCATTAGCCGATGAAAGTGCTGCCGATGACGACCGGTCGGTCACCGGCTACAGGCGTTGGTCCGTCTCGCTTGGCGGGTTTTGCCGGTGCGACAGGGGGCTAAAGTTTCGCCCAATTTATGATCTGGAGCAGTTTGGCAAAGGGGTCTGCTTGTGTATGCTCCGTCCACGTTTCGGGCGCACGCCCTCCTTATAAGAACAAGAACGTTGCCCATGACCCTCAGCGCCGAACTGTCGGGCCCCTCTGTGGAACCCCGGGTTATCCGCAAGCACTATGCCGTCGAAATGGCGGTGGAGCGCACGCGCCTGCTGTATCAGGGCTCCTTGTTGCCCACCCTTTTCATGTTGATCAATGGTCTGGTCTGCGCCGGTTTGCTCTGGAGCCCGCAGCGCTATTTCGTGGTCAGCGTCTGGCTGGTGTGGTTGCTGTCGCTGGTGGCGTTGCGGGTGATTCAGGTCGCGGCGTTCGATTCGGCGATCCCTAACCGTCAGGCCCAGCCGATCTGGTTCCGAATGTTCCTGATCGGTTCGACGATGACCGGCCTGACTCTGGCCGGCGCCGGCATCGCTTTGGTGCCTGCCGACAACTTCATGCAACAGGCCTGGGTGTTTGGCCTGATCGGCGCCGCGACGCTGTCGGCCAGCGTTGCTTATGCGGTAAGCCTGCCGGCATTTCTGTCGTTTACCTTGCCGTGTCTGCTGCCGGCGATCGGTTTTCTGTTTTGGGGCGGCGATGAACTGGCGCGAGGCTGGGGCTGGCTCGGGCTGATCCTGCTGGGTTCGTTGAGCGTGGTGGCGTGGCAGGTCAATCGGCTGATTGATCGCGGCTTGGTGCGGCGCTTTCAGAACCAGCGCCTGATCGAACACCTGCAACAGACGCAGATGCGCAGCGAGCAGCTTAATCATGAACTGGCGACAGAAATCGACCATCGCCGCTGCGCCGAGGGCAAGTTGCGCGAAGCGCAGGTCGAGCTGGAGGACCGTGTCGCCCAGCGCAGCCGCGAACTCGACGCGGCCAATCAGGCCCTGAGCAAAAGCGAAGCGCGTCTCGCGCTGGCATTGAAGGCCAGTGAGCTGGGGCTGTGGGACTGGAATCTGCAAAGCGACGAGGTCCACCACACGCAGATTCAGGAATTGTTCGGCCTTGCTCCGGAATACGTCACGGCTATTTTGCGCGACCTCAAGCCGCGCCTGCATCCGGAAGACGTGCCGCCGCTCAAGCATGCACTGGTCGAACATTTGAAGGGGCGTACCGAGGATTATCAGATCGAGTATCGCGTGCGTCATGGCGACGGCCACTGGGTGTGGATCGAAGACCGTGGTCGCGCCGTGGAGCGCAGCGACAGCGGGCGAGTAATCCGGATGGTCGGCACGCGGCGCGACATCAGTGCCAGCAAAAGCCTTGAAGAGCAGCAGCGACTGGCGGCGACGGTCTTTGAAGCGGCCAGCGAAGGCATCGTGATTCTCGACCCGAACTACGCGTTGATCGCGATCAATCAGGCCTTCAGTCGGGTCACCGGTTATGACATCGACGACATGCTCGGGCGCAACGTCGTCGAATTGCCGTGCAGCCGTGATGCCCGTCGTCATTACGTGGCGATCCGTCACGCGCTGGAACAGCACGGCAGTTGGCAGGGCGAACTGGTGGAGACCCGCAAGAATGGCGAGTTGTACCCGCAGTGGCTGCAACTGAATGCGGTGCGCGACAGTCGGGGAAATGTCAGTCATATCGTTGGCTTCTTCTCCGATCTCTCCGCGCGACGCGAATCCGAAGAGCGCATGCGTTACCTGACGCACTACGACGAACTCACCGGGCTGGCCAATCGTTCGCTGTTCCGCGAGCGCCTGCACGAAGCGCATCAACGGGTCCGGCAGGGCGGGCGGCGCAGTCTGGCGCTGCTGCACATCAATCTGGACCGCTTCAAGTTACTCAACGACAGCCTCGGTCATGAAGTCGCTGACCAGTTGCTGCAGAAAATGGCCCGTCGGCTGATTAATGCCTTGCCGGAAGCCGACACCATTGCGCGCCTGTCCGGTGATGAATTTGCGGTGCTGTTCGATGCCTACGGCAACCTGTCGAGCCTGGCCCGTGTCGCCACGCGACTGTCGACCAAGCTGCGTCTGCCGCTGACGGTCGATGGGCATGAACTGGTGGTCAGCGCGTCGATGGGCATCAGCATGTTGCCGGACAATGCGCGGGAGATTTCTGCGCTGGTCAGTCAGTCGAACATGGCCATGCAACATGCCAAACATCTGGGCGGTAACAACTTCCAGTTCTACACCGAGAGCCTGCAGGCCAGCACGCTTGAGCGTTTGCAGCTGGAAAACCAGCTGCGCAAAGCCATCGACGAGCAGCAGTTGAAGGTGTTCTATCAGCCGAAGCTGTGCCTGCAAACGGGGCGCCTGAATGCGGCAGAGGCGCTGGTGCGCTGGGATCATCCGACGATGGGCCGGGTGCCGCCGGGGGATTTCATCGGGCTGGCCGAGGAGACCGGTCTGATCGGGCCGATCGGCGAATTCGTGTTGCGTCAGGCCTGTTGGCAGGCATGCGAGTGGCAGCGTCAGGGGCTCGCGCCGATTCGTGTCTCGGTGAATCTGTCGGTGCATCAGCTGCGGCAGGGCAAACTGGTCAGCCTGGTGCGTCAGGTGCTCGAAGAAACCGGGCTGGCGCCGCACTACCTTGAACTGGAGCTGACCGAAAGCCAATTGCTCGACAGCGTTGAGCACATCATCGCGACCTTCCAGCAACTGCGCGATCTGGGGGTGAAACTGGCCATCGATGATTTCGGCACCGGCTATTCGTCGCTGAGTTATCTCAAGCGCATTCCGGTGGATTACGTGAAGATCGATCAGGCGTTCATTCGTGGTCTGGGCGAGGGCAGTGAAGATGCGGCGATTACCCGGGCGATCATTGCCATGGCCCATGGCTTGTCGCTGAAGGTGGTGGCCGAAGGGGTCGAGCGGCAGGAACAGCTGGATTTTTTACGCGCCGAGCGTTGCGATGAAGTACAGGGCTATCTGATCAGCCGACCGGTGGAAGCTGCCGGGCTGGCCGGGCTTTTGCGCGAACAGGAAAACCCGCATTAAGGGCTACATGGATGCCATCGCGCCTGATATGGGGGCATCGAGTTACGCATTGAGCAGGCAAAAAGCCGATTCATGTAGTATAACTACAAGCTTGCTACATCCCCGACCATAAGAAGAGTCCAGCCCCTTGAATCTGCTGCAACACATCGCCCAGTCACGTCACCTGTTACGCAAGTCGGAGCTCAAGGTCGCCGACCACGTGCTGCTTGACCCTGCGGCCGTGATGCACAGTTCCATGGCCGACCTGGCCCACAGCGTCGGTATCAGTGAACCGACCATCGTGCGCTTCTGTCGCGCCATCGGTTGTTCCGGTTTTCAGGATCTGAAACTCAAGCTTGCGCAAAGCCTGGCGGCGGGTGCCAGCTTCGGCCAGTTCGCGATCCATGAAGACGACTCGGTCGCCGATTACAGCCTGAAGATTTTCGACACCACGTTGCACACCCTGATGGAGGTTCGCGAGAAGCTCGATCCGGTGGAGTTGCAGCGTGCGGTGACGTTGATGTCGCAGGCGCAGCGTGTCGAGTTCTACGGCTTCGGTGCTTCAGGCGCGGTGGCGGCGGATGCCCAGCACAAGTTCTTCCGCTTGCTGCTGACCGCAGCGGCGTATTCCGACCCGCACATGCAGGCGATGTCGGCAGTGACGTTGAAGCCGACCGACGTGGCGATCTGCATTTCCCAGTCCGGGCGCTCGAAGGATCTGCTGATCACAGCCAACCTCGTTCGCGAGAGCGGGGCGTCGCTGATCACGTTGTGCCCGAGCCAGACGCCGTTGGCGGAGTTGTCCACCGTCAACCTGGCGATCGATGTGCACGAAGACACTGAAATCTACACGCCGCTGACCTCGCGTATCGCCCACCTGGTGGTGATCGACGTGCTGGCGATGGGCGTGGCCATGGCGCGCGGGCCGAGCCTGGTCAACCACCTCAAGAGCGTGAAGCGCAGTCTGCGCAGCTTGCGGTTGTCACCGAAGGCCGTGAAAGCGCTGGATGACTGATGACTGACGTCATCGCAAGGTCGTTCCGACCTTAATCGCGGGCAAGCCCGCTCCCACAGTGGCAGGTGATGTTCACAAATATTGTGTTCGACATAAAACCCTGTGGGAGCGGGCTTGCTCGCGATGGCGTTCGCAAAAACACCGCAAATTTCATTGGACTGTCATCCCCCGGCAGCCAAACCGTCATCCCTTCCGCCTATCGTGAAACTCCCGTAAACGCCTTGGGAGACTCGAAATGGCTCAGCCTTACGAAGAACGCAACAGCGCCGCGAAAACCCGTCGTCAGCAGGAAGACCAGCGCCGCATGGAGTTTCGCCGCGCTATCGAAGATCGCTTCGAACTTCGTCAGCTTCAAGCCGAAATCGGCGACTTTCCCGAAATCAATCATTGGCAGGCAGCGCCCGCAGCTTCCCGTCGAAGCGCTCAACCAGCGCGCTGATCTGCACACGTTCGCTGCGGATAAACGCCAGGAAGGCGTGCGCCACCGGTGACAGGCGTTTGGCCTTGGCTTGCACCAGGCACCAGCTACGGAATAGCGGCAGCTCCTCGACCGGCAGTTCCACCAGACCGCCGGTCGCCAGCTCCAGGTTCAGGGCGTGGCGCGTCAACAGCGCCAGGCCCAGACCCGCCAACACGCATTCGCGCTGGGCTTCGGCTGAAGCGACCTCCTGGGTCTGAGTGAAGTGCACGCGCTTTTCCTTGAAATACTCCTCACACGCCAATCGCGTACCCGAGCCGGGTTCACGGATCAGCAGCGTATACGGTTCAAGGTCTTGCAAACGCAGCGGGCCCATGTGTGCCAGCGGATGGTCCGGACGCGCTACGGCAACAATTGGATTATTGAGAAACGGCAGAAACTCCAGGCCCATGTCCTGCGGCACCATCGACATGATCACCAGGTCGTCGCGGTTGTCGGACAGGCGTCGGATCACCTGGCCACGGTTGACCACGGTCAGTTGCAGATTGACTTCCGGATGCTGGCGCTTGAACGCTGCAAACAGGTGAGGCACGAAATACTTGGCGCTGGATTCCACCGCCAGTTTCAGTTGCCCTTGCAGCGAGCCCTGCATGTCGGACAGCTGCATATCGAGGTTTTCCAAGCGTCCGAAAATGTCCCGACTGGCACGCTGAAGTGCTTCTGCGGCTTCGGTCATGTAGAGTTTTTTGCCGACATAATCGAATAATGGCTGCCCGATCAGCTCTTCAAGCTGACGAATCTGTAGGCTGACAGCCGGTTGTGTGAGCGACATTTCCTCCGCTGCGCGGCTGTAAGAACGCAAATCGCACACTTCGTTGAAGATCTGCAATTGACGCAATGTCATACGCATCAAGGACTTACGCATTTTCTACAGACTCTGAACACGGGAGGATGCGCTGACTATAAGTCTTTACTTATGCATGACCCAATTTTTATTCATTTTTGTTAATCCCTCATGAGCGCTAGTGTGGACCTGCGACTAAATTGAAACATTTGGTCACGCGTCGACCTGGGTCTAGCAGGTCGTGGTGCCACCGGCTCAAGGGAACCTCCAAGTGATAACAAAGATCCTGATCGCCAACCGTGGTGAGATTGCCGTACGAATCGTGCGAGCCTGCGCCGAAATGGGCATTCGCTCGGTTGCGATTTTTTCCGACGCCGACCGTCATGCGTTGCATGTGAAGCGTGCGGATGAGGCCCACAGCATCGGTGCCGAGCCACTGGCCGGTTACCTGAACCCGCGCAAGCTGGTGAACCTGGCGGTTGAAACCGGCTGCGATGCACTGCACCCCGGTTACGGTTTCCTGTCGGAAAACGCCGAGCTGGCAGACATCTGCGCCGAGCGCGGCATCAAATTCATTGGCCCGTCGGCAGAAGTCATTCGCCGCATGGGCGACAAGACCGAAGCGCGCCGCAGCATGATCAAGGCGGGCGTACCGGTCACGCCGGGCACCGAAGGCAACGTTGCCGACATCGAAGAAGCCTTGGCCGAAGGCGACCGTATCGGTTACCCGGTGATGCTCAAGGCCACTTCCGGTGGTGGCGGTCGCGGTATCCGTCGCTGCAACAGCCGGGAAGAACTCGAACAGAATTTCCCCCGCGTCATTTCCGAAGCGACCAAGGCTTTCGGTTCGGCGGAAGTGTTCCTCGAAAAATGCATCGTCAATCCCAAGCACATCGAAGCGCAGATTCTCGGCGACAGCTTCGGCAATGTCGTGCACCTGTTCGAGCGTGACTGCTCGATCCAGCGGCGCAACCAGAAGCTCATCGAAATCGCCCCGAGCCCGCAACTGACTCCGGAACAGCGCGCCTACATCGGCGACCTCTCGGTGCGTGCGGCCAAGGCTGTCGGCTACGAGAACGCCGGCACCGTGGAGTTCTTGCTCGCCGAGGGCGAGGTGTATTTCATGGAGATGAACACCCGGGTGCAGGTGGAACACACCATTACCGAAGAAATCACCGGGATCGACATCGTCCGCGAACAGATCCGCATCGCCTCCGGCCTGCCGCTGTCGGTGAAGCAGGAAGACATTCAGCACCGTGGTTTCGCATTGCAGTTCCGCATCAACGCCGAAGACCCGAAGAACAACTTCCTGCCGAGCTTCGGCAAGATCACCCGTTACTACGCCCCCGGCGGTCCGGGCGTGCGCACCGACACAGCGATCTACACCGGCTACACCATCCCGCCGTTCTACGACTCGATGTGCCTGAAACTGGTGGTCTGGGCACTGACCTGGGAAGAGGCGATGGACCGTGGCCTGCGCGCCCTCGACGACATGCGTCTGCAGGGTGTGAAGACCACCGCCGCGTATTACCAGGAAATCCTGCGCAACCCGGAATTCCGTAGCGGCCAGTTCAATACCAGCTTCGTTGAAAGCCACCCTGAACTGACCAACTACTCGATCAAGCGCAAACCCGAAGAGCTGGCCCTGGCCATCGCCGCCGCCATCGCCGCCCACGCAGGCCTGTGAGGAATACAACAATGTCCAAGAAGATCTTTGTCACCGATACCATCCTGCGCGACGCTCACCAATCGCTGCTCGCCACCCGCATGCGCACCGAAGACATGCTGCCGATCTGCGACAAGCTCGACAAAGTCGGCTACTGGTCGCTGGAATGCTGGGGCGGCGCGACGTTCGATGCCTGCGTACGCTTTTTGAAAGAAGACCCGTGGGAGCGTCTGCGCCAACTGCGTGCGGCGCTGCCTAACACCCGCCTGCAAATGCTCCTGCGCGGGCAGAACCTGCTCGGCTACCGCCACTACAGCGATGACGTGGTCAAAGCCTTCGTCGCCAAGGCTGCGGTCAACGGCATCGACGTGTTCCGTATCTTCGACGCGATGAACGACGTGCGTAACCTGCGCGTGGCCATCGAAGCGGTGAAAGCTGCTGGCAAACATGCCCAAGGCACCATCGCTTACACCACCAGCCCGGTGCACACCATCGACGCTTTTGTGGCTCAAGCCAAACAGATGGAAGCCATGGGTTGCGATTCGGTGGCGATCAAGGACATGGCCGGTCTGCTGACCCCGTACGCCACCGGCGAACTGGTGCGTGCGTTGAAAGCCGAGCAGTCGCTGCCGGTGTTCATCCACTCCCACGACACCGCTGGCCTGGCCACCATGTGCCAACTGAAGGCCATCGAAAACGGCGCCGACCACATCGATACCGCGATCTCCAGCTTCGCCTCCGGTACCAGCCACCCGGGCACCGAGTCGATGGTCGCGGCCCTTAAAGGCACCGAGTACGACACCGGCCTCAATCTGGAACTGCTGCAGGAAATCGGCCTGTACTTCTACGCCGTGCGCAAGAAGTACCACCAGTTCGAAAGCGAGTTCACCGCCGTCGACACCCGAGTGCAAGTCAACCAGGTTCCGGGCGGGATGATCTCCAACCTCGCCAACCAGTTGAAAGAGCAGGGCGCACTCAACCGCATGGGCGAAGTGCTGGCGGAAATCCCGCGTGTGCGTGAAGACCTTGGCTTCCCGCCGCTGGTGACGCCGACTTCGCAGATTGTCGGCACCCAGGCGTTCTTCAACGTGCTGGCCGGCGAGCGTTACAAGACCATCACCAACGAAGTGAAGCTGTATCTGCAGGGCGGCTATGGCAAGGCGCCGGGCGTGGTCAACGAGAAGCTGCGTCGTCAGGCGATCGGCAGCGAAGAAGTCATCGACGTGCGCCCGGCCGATCTGCTCAAGCCGGAAATGACCAAGCTGCGAGCCGACATCGGCGCTCTGGCCAAGTCGGAAGAAGACGTGCTGACGTTTGCCATGTTCCCGGACATCGGCCGCAAGTTCCTCGAAGAGCGTGCCGCTGGCACCCTCGTGCCGGAAGTGCTGCTGCCGATTCCTGAGGCTGGCGCAGTGGCGTCGGCGGGTGGCGAAGGTGTTCCGACCGAGTTCGTCATCGACGTCCACGGTGAAACCTACCGCGTCGACATCACCGGTGTTGGTGTGAAGGCCGAAGGCAAGCGTCACTTCTACCTGTCCATCGATGGCATGCCGGAAGAAGTGGTGTTCGAACCGCTCAACGAATTTGTAAGCGGTGGCAGCAGCAAGCGTAAACAGGCGTCCGCGCCGGGCCACGTCAGCACCACCATGCCGGGCAACATCGTTGATGTGCTGGTCAAGGAGGGCGACACCGTCAAGGCTGGCCAGGCTGTACTGATCACCGAAGCGATGAAGATGGAAACCGAAGTCCAGGCCGCCATTGCCGGCAAGGTCACGGCCATCCACGTCGCTAAAGGCGACCGGGTGAATCCGGGCGAAATCCTGATCGAGATCGAAGGCTGAGATAACAGCCGCGATCCAACGCTTTAAACCTCGGGGGAGCATGTGCTCCCCTTTTTTTGCCTGGGTTTTTACCCTGCAGGAGCTGCCGCCGGCTGCGATCTTTTGATCTTGTTTTTGAGAATCAAAAGATCGCAGCCTGCGGCAGCTCCTACATAAAGCGTGTCAGAACGCCATTCGCCACTGGCCCATCACACTGTGAGTACGACTTTCCGTGCCGAAGTCAGCGGTGACACCCAGCCCTACGGTGTGATTTGCAGACAGGCCGAAGTCGAGGCCTGCATCGACGCCCAGGCTGTTGCGATCCAGCGCCGCACCGGCCACTTCGAAACGCTTGCCACCCTTGACCAATTGCTGCCGTGTATCGATGTCGATCTCGCCGAAGGTGTGTTTCCAACCGGCACTGAGTCGCGGCGTCAGACTCATGCCGTTGTCCAGGCGAGTGATTTTCGCCGTGCGCAAACCGAAGGTGCTGCTGAGATTGTCGCGGGTTTGCCCAAAGACTTTCAGTGCCGCATCCCCACCTTTTTCGCTGTAACTGTCGCGTTGATAGCGCTGATAGCCGAGGCTGGCGAAGGGCTCCAGCGTCACGTTGTTACGACCGAGATTGAAGCCCAGTTCGGCAAAGGCTTGCTGGGTGTTCGCGTCGTAGTCGCCCTTGAGGCGGTCGCTGAAACCTTTGAACGCCACCCGACGTTTGCTGCTGCCGTCGTGGCTGGCATAGGTAGCCCCCAAACGCAGTGCCAACGGTCCGCTCTGACGTACGGCGTAAGCACCGAGGTGCCAACTGTCGAGGTCGCCGTCGTACTGGCGGGCATCGAGTCGGGTCTGCGATTTGCCGCCCAGCAGGCCGACATGCCATTGCTCATCAAGCCGCCAGTCAGCGCCCATGACCAGACCTTGGGTAGCATGTTTCAGAGTGCTGTCGAACTCGCGATCGACCTTGCCGCCATGGCCGAGTGCCTGTATCCAGACGCGACCGGAATCTAAACCGCCCGCCGCCTGGCGAGGTGAGTTGCCCGAGCCATGAGCGGGGCCGGTGCGGTTATCGAGTTGGCGCATGGCTGAGAGCATGCTGGTGCTCACGGGTGTGATACTACTCAGCGTGGCTTTGGCGAGGTTGGCGTTGCTGCCGGCGGCGAGTTGTTCGAGGGCGATAGCGGCTGTTTTGCTGTCGCTGGCCAGTATTGCGGCGACGGCCGTGTTGGCGGGTTTTTGCGGGGCTGAGGCTGGCGCTTCGACAGCTTCGCTGACCGGCGCAGTCACGAACTCATCCTGTATGGGTACTGAAGCTGACGTCGCAGCAGGAGCAGTCAATGAAGTGGAAGCGGTTGCTGTTGAAGCTGAATCCGAATCTGGTAGGGGAGTTGATGCCGTCAGCGGTGTCGACGGCGCGGGAGACGATGGCACCTGAGGCTCGACGATGCTGCCAGCAACCGCACGACCGCTGTCTGTAGTGGCGACGCTTTTCAGCGGTACATCATTGCGGGCGAAAGTCAGCCCAACGGATTTTTTGTTGTATTGAGGTGTGGCCGTCATAAAAGCCAGATCGTTCACGATCGTGCCGAACTCACCGTCAACCTTGGCGGCTTCGATGATTTTGTACGGACTGGTTGCTGGATACTCACCGGGAACAGCAACGACTTTCAGAGTGGCGCCACCAAGCTCGGCAGTGCCGTCGACTTTGATCGTTTGGCCACGACCTTCAGGCGTGACCTCATAGGCCAGCTCGGCTGTAGGGGACAGGCTCAGGTCGCCTTTGACCCGGGGGCTGCCATGCAATCCGTTGACTGTGAGCAGGCCGTTAACGTGCAGGTGTCTTACCGTCCCCTTACCCGCAAAACTGCCGCCCGTCTCGACATGTACATCGCCTTTGATGCTTCCCTTGTTGAAAAGCTTGCCGACGCTGATAGCACCACCCTCGATGCTGCCAAGGTTGGTCAGTGTGCCGTCGCGATCTACCAACACGCCTTCCGTGAAGTCTCCCTTGCTGCTCAGTGTCCAGTCTCCACGCAGGAGATGCAGTCCATTGAAATTATGGGTGTCTTTGATCGTTCCGCCATCAGCGGCGTTGAGTACCAGGTAGTTTTCTCCCCCGTCACCGTCCAGGCGGCCACTGAAGCTGGCACCGTCTTTGAGAACGATGAAATCGTTGAGAGTAGTGCCCTGGAAAGTACTTTCGGGCGAGTCGAAGGAGATTGGAACGGTGTTTATATGAGTGGAAAAATCTTTGAGCTTTTGAAGAGCCGCTTCATATGGCGTGCTTTCCGGCAGCTCCGGGACTTCCATGATTGGAGGTGAGTCAGTCACTTGCGAAGGTAGCTGAGCGCTCGCAAGCTCTACGCCGCCAAGCGCCAGCGCAATGGCCAAAGCCAAGTGTTTTGGTTTGTATCGGTGTTGAACGGGCATCAAGTTAGGCCTCTTTTGACAGGAGACCAAACTCTATTGATGCGCCAGAAAATCCGATGTCGGCTACTTCCTGTGGCCTTGCAGGCGACGTCGGATCGTTTTGTAGAAAATCGCCACGGTGGTACGAACCGGTATTTTTACTCGGCTGCACCGATCCCTTTTCCTACAAGCAACACGGACCCCGCCGGCTATTCAAATCAAAAACTCATCTGCCACTGCCCAATCAACCCATGATTGCGACTGTTGCTGCCAATCTCGCCGCTGTACCCCACGCCCAGCGTATGCCGTGACGAAATACCCACATCCAGCCCCGCTTCCAGCACCAGACTGTCGCGATCCAGTGAGCTGCCATCAACGCTGAACGCCGTGCCACCGACCACAAACGCCTGGCGCGTCGAATTGCTGACGTCGCCGTACGTGTGCTTCCAGCCGGCGGCCATGCGCGGTGTCACGCTCATGCCATTGTCCAGACTGCTCAGGTGCGCCAGACGCAAGCCGAAGGTGCTGCTGAAGTTGTCCTGGGTCTGGCTGTCGACTTGCAGTGCCGCAGCGCCACCCTTTTCCCGATAGCTGTCGCGGTGGTAGCGCTGGTAGCCGAGGTTGGCGAAAGGTTCGGCGCTGAGACGCCCGCTGCCCATGGCATAACCGAGTTCGGCGAAGGCTTGTTGGCTGTTGGCGTCGTAATCGCCTTTCGGACGATCACTGAAACCGTTGAAGGCGATGGTGCGTTTGCTCTCGCCCTGATGGCCGCTGTAGGCCGCGCCGAGACGCACAGACATCGGGCCGTTTTGATGCAATGCATAAACGCCGGCGTGCCAGCTCTCGACGTTGCCATCGACGCCGGTAGCGTCCAGATCGGTTTTCGAATAACCGCCGAGCACGCCCAGTCGCCATTGCGGATTGAGTGACCAGTCGGCACCGAGCACGCTGCCCTTGGTACGTTGTTCCAGGCCGCTGTTGCCGTGTTCGCCGTCGAGCTTGCCGTAGCCGCCGATGGCTTGCAGCCAGAGTCGGCCGCGAGCGTTTGGATCGTTCAGATTGCGGGCGGCGGACGGTACGCCGTTCGCGGCCAACACGGGCGTATCGCGCTGATCGAGGCCGACCATCAACCCCGGGCTGCCGCCCATTTGCTGCATCGCCGAGAGCATGCTGCTACCCACCTGACTGCTGGCGCCGAGGGTGGCGCTGGTCAGGTTGGCATTGCTGGCGCCGGCCAACTGCTCGATTGCAGCACCGGCCGTGCTTTGGGTGGTGTTGAGCAGGGCGTTGTAGAGCGCGTTGTTCTTGCCCATCGAAGCCAGACTGTTGGCGGCATTGCTGCCGTTGCCGGTGGCAGCGAAATCATTGAAAGCCACGTCGTTGCGGGTGTACGTCAGATCAACTTGAGTCGGCGTATAGGCCAGTGTCGGCGTGAGAAACGCGTAGTCGCTGGTGACTTTGCCGAAAGTGCCGTTGACCTGCGCGGCTTGCAGCACGGTGTAATGGCTCTGCCACGGATAGGTGCCGCTGCCGGGATTCACCGCCAGGGTCGCGCCATTGAGATTGGCCGTGCCGCCGATCTGTACCGGCGCGCTGCTGCCGTCGGCATTGACGCCGTAGGCGAGGGTGGCGCTGCTGCCCATGTTCAAGTCATGCACAACCGATACGCGACCGAGGCTTGTGTCGGTACGCAATGTGCCGTTGACGTTGAGGTTGCCCACCGATCCGCCACCGGCATAGACACCGCCGGCATCCACGGTCAGGTTGCCAGCGATACCTCCCTGGTTGATCAGCGTCGCGCCGTTGCGCACTGCACCGCCGTCGCTGAAATCGCCATTGCCGGTCAGCGTCCACGCACCTTGGCTGACTTCCAGCCATTCGAAGTTGCGGCTCTCGCCGAAGCTGCCGCCCGCCGCATCATCCATCACCACCCGGTCATAACCGCTGCCGCCGTCGACGGTGCCGACGAAGCGGCTGCCATTGCGCAAGGTCAGACTGTCGTTGCCGCCACCCAGATCCAGCGCCAGGCCATTGCTGCCGCTGAGGGTGCCGCCGTTGACGACGGCGTCGGCGAACTCGCCGACGAACTTCACGCCGAAACCGTCGAGGCCTTGAATCGTGCCGAAGTTTTCCAGCGTGGTCGCTGCCAACCCGGAACCGCCGCTGCCGTCATCGACCAGAATCGCACTGTTGGCGCCGCTGATCAGCGCGCCGCTGGCGTTGCGAATGTAGCCACCGCCGAGGGCAATGCCTTCGCTGCCATTGGCGAAACCGCCCTTGTCGACACCGCCGGCGCCTACACCTTGAATCGTGCCGTAGTTTTCGATGTGGGCGATCTTGTCGATATCCACACCATCGCCGTCACCGTTCGCCTGCAAGCCCGAATAGGCGCCGGTGATGGTGCCGTGGTTGATCACCGTGCCGTCACCGTCGGAGCCGAAGCCCGAGCCGTTTCTGCCGGTGATCTGCCCATAGTTGACCAGCGTCGCGCCGAGGTCGGTGGTGATGCCGTGACGACCGCCGGAAATCACTCCGTAGTTGGTCACACTGACGCCGCTCGCAGAGTCGATATCGATGCCGTCGAATTTCTCGTCGGCATTGTGCGAGTCGCCCGTGGAGATCTCGCCATAGTTGGTAATCGTCGCGTTGGCGCCGGTCTTCATGCCGTCGCTGGCATCGCCGCGAATCAAGGCGCCTTCGCGGTTGATGATCGTGGTTTTCACGCCGTCGCTGCGCAACGCATCCAGATCCAGCCCTTGGCCGGTGGTCGAACGAATGATGCCGCTGTTATCGATCAACAGGCTGCCGCTGACGAAGTTGCTGTCGATGCGCAGAGCGTCATTGGCGCCGAGAATCTGCCCGCCGCTGCGGTTGTAGATGGCGTAGTTGCGCACCTGGGTCAGGTCGCCACTGCTGTCGATGGCGCGGCCACCGGTGGAGATGATTTTGCCGGCGTTATCGATCACCACACCGGCACCGCTGGTCTTGTCCTTCAGGCTCACGGTCTTGCCGCTGTTGGTGATGCTGCCCGGCGCCGAAATCGTCAACGTGTCGCTGCCACCGAGGGTTTGCGAAGCCGTGGTGGCGGTGTCGATCTGTACGGTTTTAGCGTGAGCGGTGGTTGCCGAGATCAACAGGGCGATGGCGAGCGACAGACGTTGGGGCGAGAACGGCATGAGCGGAAGGCCTTTTTGTTATAAGCGGGCCGTCCTGTATAGCGGTGGGTTTTTACAGAATGATGTCTGTTGCGTTGCGTTTCACCTTAGGAGCGGCGCGCGTAAGCCTCGCCGTAATGCCGTTCCATCCGCGCCTGAATCAGTTCCAGACAGATCGACATCAGCCAGTAAATGATCGCCGCCGTCGTCAGCATCTCGATGTAGCGATAGCTTGAGCGTCCGTAGGACTGCGCCAGAAACATCACTTCCCAAACGCCCATAACCGAAATCAGCGATGAATCCTTGAGCATCGAAATGAACTGGTTGGTCGTGGGCGGGATGATCGTGCGCATAGCCTGGGGCAGGGTGATGCGCCACAGGATTACCGAGTCGCGCATGCCCAGCGCCAGTGAAGCTTCTCGCTGGCCGTAGGGAACGCCAAGAATCCCGGCGCGAAAAATCTCGCTGAGATAGGCGCCATAGTTCAGCGACAGGGCGATGATCCCGGCGACGATCGCGCCGGGCACGATGCCCAGTTGCGGCAAACCGAGGTAGATCAGCAGGATCTGAATCAGCAGTGGCGTGCCGCGGAAGAACGAGGCGTAGAAACTGGCGATGCCGAACGCCACCGCGCTTTTCGACAGTCGTGCCAATGCGGTAACGAAGCCCAGCAATGACGAAGCGACAATCGAGCACACGCACAGAAACAGGGTCAGCGCCGCGCCTTGTAGAAAGCCATTGGGTGCGAGTTTGAGGCCGACAAGATTGGGCAGTTTGTCGAGGATGATCGAGAACTTCAGGTCGAAGCTCAGGAAGAATCCGGCGAACAGACAGAACATCACCGCCCACGTCAGGTACAGCCGTGTGCGAAAACCGAAGAATCGGCGCAGCGGTGATTCAGCCACTGCTGGTTTTGGAGGTGTCGGGAAAGAAGTCATTGACTGATATCGGCGCCGATCCATTTTTGCGACAGCTTGCTCAGGGTGCCGTCCTGTTTAAGTTGTGCAAAAACTTCGCGCACTTTGGCATCCCATTGCGCGTCGCCCTTTTCGATGGCAACGGAGTTCGGCTCCGAGTACAGCGCCGCGCCGGCCAGTTTGAAGCGCTGGTCTTCGTTCAGGCGTGGTTGCGCGGTGACAAGGTTGGTAAGGATTGCATCCAGGCGCACGCCGGCGCCCAGGCCCAAGTCCTGGAACGCGACGTTGTCGGTATCGTACGGGGCGATCTGCACGTCTTCGAACGGGTACTGCAACTGCGTGTCTTCAGCGCCTTCGATGACCAGATTCTTGTTCAGATAACTTTCATAGCTGGAAGCGCTGGTGAGACCGACTTTCTTGCCGCTCAGATCCTTGGCGCCGTGAATGCGATCGTCCTTGGCGTTGACCACGATCACGGCGGGCGAGGCGTAGTACTCGACCGGGAAGTCGAACACTTCGGCGCGGGCCTTGCTCGGGGTCATCGAGCAGATGCAGATGTCATAACGCCCGCTCCAGCGGCCGGCAGCGATGACGTCCCAGGACGGCGTTTCGAGGCGCAGCTTGACCCCGAGTTTGTCTGCCACGGCTTTGGCGACATCGACGTCGAAGCCGTCGAGCTGATTCTGATCGTTGAGAAACGAGAACGGCGGATAGCTTTCCATCAGCACGCCGACCAGCTCTTTTTTCTGCTCGACACGATCCAGTGTGGTGCCGCCGAAGGCTTGGGTGGAAGCGGCCAGAACTGTCAGGCCCAGGGCCAATAGCGGTTGAAATTTCACAGTCGATCCCTGAACAAAAAAGAGGTTGTTATTAACCGAATGGTGCGTATTAAATAGTTATAAGAACGACTCTGATAGTGAGTTATTTTCATAAGCATATGAGTGAAAAGCATATGGGCGCAGGAAGCACGATTATTCTCGATGGCGGCATGGGCCGTGAGTTGCAACGCGCCGGGGCACCATTCCGCCAGCCGGAGTGGTCGGCGCTGGCGCTCAGCGAAGCACCGCAAGCGGTTGAAGCGGTACATGCCGCGTATATCGCCAGTGGCGCCAATGTGATCACCAGCAACAGTTACGCGGTGGTGCCGTTCCACATCGGCGAAGAACGTTTCGCCGCTGAAGGGCAAGCGCTGGCGGCGTTGGCCGGTGAGCTGGCGCGGCGTGCGGTGGAAGCGTCGGGCAAAGCCGTACAGGTCGCGGGTTCGTTACCGCCGCTGTTCGGTTCGTATCGTCCGGATCTGTTCGAGGCTGGCCGAGTGACAGAGTTGCTGACGCCATTGGTCAATGGCCTGGCCCCCCACGTTGATCTATGGCTGGCGGAAACCCAGAGCTCGATCATCGAGGCGCGCGCGATCCATGCAGGGCTGCCAAAGGACGGCAAGCCGTTCTGGTTGTCGTTTACCTTGAAGGATGAAGACACCGACGAAGTGCCGCGTTTGCGCTCCGGCGAGCCGGTTGCAGAGGCGGCGGCTGCGGCGGCTGAGTTGGGCGTCGAGACGCTGCTGTTCAATTGCAGTCAGCCGGAAGTGATCGGCGCGGCGATTGATGCGGCGCGCGACACCTTCGAACGTCTGGGGGTGAAGATTCACATTGGCGCCTATGCCAACGCGTTTCCGCCACAACCGAAAGAAGCGACGGCCAACGACGGACTCGACCCGTTGCGCGAAGATCTCGATCCGCCGGGTTATCTGCATTGGGCGATTGATTGGCAGCAGCGTGGCGCGAGTCACCTGGGCGGTTGCTGCGGGATCGGACCGGAGCACATTGCGGTGCTTGCGCAGAAACTCGCTTAAGCGAAGATCAAAAGATCGCAGCCTGCGGCAGCTCCTGCATAAGGCAAATGTAGGAGCTGCCGCTGGCTGCGATCTTTTGCTTTTAGAAGTGGGATGGACGTTACATTCCAGCGTGGACGGATGACTCGCTGTTGTAAGCGAGTCGTTATGCTCAGCGGCTTTTACAAAATGATGTCAAACATCCATCCGCATTACTTTGTGTTTGCCCCAAAATAGACCGTGGCATTTCTGCATTTTGTTGCAGATATTTCGGCAGGTCTCGTCAAAAAATGCACTATATTGCATCTTCGGTTTAAAAAACTTCGCCAGAATGCATTTAAATGCAGGTGCAAAGCTCATGTACGACCTGACACTACAGATATTCGCGACTGGGCGATGGCATGACGCGATGGTTCTGAGTTTCGCTGACCCCGAAAAGGGTTTCGAAAGTCGCTGCGATTTCGGTTATCAAACCACCTATCTCGTCGAAAACTTAGACGCGATAGGGTCGCCGTTCTCAAAGGCTGTGAGTGTACGGTTCCCGTTGGACTGGGATAGCCGGCGATCGAGTGTGCCTGCCTTCGTTCATGACATCGTTCCTGCCGGTGCTGCGAAACGTTTTCTTCTTGCTCGCTTAGGGCAGGAAAAACCCGCAGACATCAGCGCCGACCTCTATCTGCTGGGTCGGAGCACGCCAGCTCCCATCGGCAACATGCGAATAAAGGAATCTGCCGAGTCTATGGATGAGCGGGAGCCCATTGGGTTTCAGCGTCAGGACGTAATCCTGCGTGACAATCGTTTTCTCGAGTACGCCTATGAACTCGGTGCAGCCATTGGCGGTGCGACGGGGGCAGGGGGTGAAGCGCCTAAGCTTTTGTTGGCAGAGAACAAGGCCGGTCTCCTGTATCCCGATGCAGTCCTTGAGGATTCAGAGGTCAGTCAGCACTGGTTTGTGAAATTTGCTCGTAACAAAGGCAATCAGACCGATCAGGACATCTTGCGAAGTGAGTTCCACTACTACAGGGCCCTTCAGACATTAGACATCGAAACGGTAGCTTCACAAGGGCTGGCACTGGAAGAGGCGAGTAAACCCAGCTTGTGGATGCAGCGTTTTGATCGTCGGGTAACGGCTCAAGGTGTTGAGCGTTATGCGGTCGAATCGATTTATTCGCTGGCTAATGTGACAACGCCAGGCAGCGCGATGGACCATTTGGGCGTGATTCGTATGCTTGCCAGTCTTTGGTGTGAGGCAGGGCAAGAGGAGCAGATTCCCGATCTGGTTGCGGACTACTTGCGTCGGGATCTGATCAACAAAATTCTCGGTAACTCGGATAACCATGGCCGTAATACCGCGATCATTCGTGGCTTGAGTTCGTTTCGACTTGCGCCGATTTATGATTTGGCGCCCATGGTCATGGACGATGAAGGCGTTACCCGTTCGACTAAATGGCCGAAAGAGTTGGAAAGGGCGGGGGATGTCGATTGGCGAGGAGTTTGTCGTGCATTGGCTGATATTGCTGATCCGGATGACCCCTTGGCTGCTTTGGCCGATGGGCCGGATGCGTTCGAGCGCCTTCGTCAGGACGCACGACGCCTTGCGGCTCTTCCCGATATTTTGACCGAGAGCGGCCTGCCGGACCGAACCATGAACCATCCGGGGATTCACCTGAGAAATCTGGAGCAACGCTTGAAAGAGTGGGACCTGAAATGAGCCTGACCGTCGCCGAGCGCACGCTGCTCATCGAAAACATTCAAGAAGCATTGGCCCAGGGAACGCTTGAGATCGGCGAGGCCGTTCGCCGCCTGCGCGTAGAAGTGACGGGCCTGCATCAGACCCAGTTTGCGAAGATGTGCAAAATCTCGGTTCGAACCCTGGTGCACATCGAGCACGGCGAAGGCAATCAGACGCTGAAGTCGCTGAACGCCGTGTTTCGTCCGTTTGGGATGAAGATGGGCGTTGTGCG
The DNA here is from genome assembly GCF_016651305.1 of Pseudomonas sp. TH06. Classification (GTDB taxonomy): domain Bacteria; phylum Pseudomonadota; class Gammaproteobacteria; order Pseudomonadales; family Pseudomonadaceae; genus Aquipseudomonas. The sequence goes on from NZ_JAEKEC010000001.1 coordinate 1,582,144, forward strand.
GATTCGGCGAGATATCAGTTAAAGATCAACAGATCGCAGCCTGCGGCAGCTCCTACATTTAACCTGTGTAGGGGCTGCCGCAGGCTGCGATCTTTTGCTTTTAAGGGTTTAGCTACGGCACTCGCCCAAGCCTTTCACCTGTCCGGTCGGCGTCTGGTTGGCATCACTCAACCACTGCTCGAACCCCGCCGCAATCGCCGGCCATTCCGAATCCAGAATCGAGTACCACGCCGTATCGCGGTTCTGGCCCTTGACCACCATGTGCTGGCGGAACACACCTTCAAAACTGAAGCCCAGGCGTTCGGCCGCGTATTTGGAGCGGGCGTTGCCGTTGTTGCACTTCCATTCGAGGCGCCGGTAGCCCAGCTCGAAGGAGTGCCGGGCCAGCAGGTAAACCGCCTCGGTGCTTTTCGGCGAACGCTGCATCGGTGCGCCGAAGGTGACGTGGCCGATTTCGATGCGACCCTGGGCCGGGACGATCGACATCAGGCTGAGGATGCCTTGCACCTGGCCGCTGGCGCGGTCGATGACGCTGAAGAAATACGGATCGCTGCTCGCCGCGTGATTGTTCAGCCAGTCATTGAACACGCTGCGCTCGGGGAACGGGCCGTAGGGCAAGTAATCCCAGAGTTTCGGATCGGCGCCCGGACCTTCGAGTGCGGCGAACAGCTCATCGCCGTGACGCGTCGGGTCGAGTCGTTCCAGGCGGATAAAACGGCCTTCGAGCAGCTTGGTCGTAGGGGCAGGGACGCCTTTCCAGTCGGCAAGTGAAGCAGTCATGAGCGTCTCTCCTTAAATGGCTTTGCGAAACTGGATGAAGCCCGGGCGCTCGGCGATGCGCTCGTAGAGCTGGATCGCGGTGGCGTTGCTTTCGTGGGTCAGCCAATGGACTTTGCAGCAACCGTCGGCTTTGGCGGTGGCGTAGACGTGTTCGATCAGTTGGCGACCGACACCCGTGCCGCGGGTGTGCTCCGTGACCAGCAGGTCTTGCAGGTAGCAGGAGTTTTCGATGCTCCAGTTCGAGCGATGGTAGATGTAATGCACCATGCCCACAGCCTTGCCGTCAGCCCACGCCAATGCCGCGTGGGTCGGCTCGCTCGGGTCGAGGAAACGCTGCCAGGTGCTTTGCGTGACGGCGTCCGGCAATTCGGTGTTGTAGAAGCGCAGGTAGGCCTGCCACAGCGGCAACCACGCGGCGTGGTCGTCGGCGCTGACCTGGCGGATCTCGATTTGACTCATGGGCTTTTCCTTCAACGCATCAATTGGGCAAGGGTTTGGTCGTTGATGTCGGAGCTGGCGGCCAGACCTTCGCGCACGCCGGCAATGTCTTCGGCGCTGCGGTTCTGGCTGAGCTTGCGCTTGCCTTCCAGCCGGTCGATGGGAATGGCGAAACCGACGATGGCCTTGAGCATGCCGTCGATGTAATCGGCGGGGGCGTCGTCGACCTTCCACGGTTGTGCGCGGCCTGCTTCATGGCGGTCGGTGAGGGTACTGACGATGTCGAGCAGTCGCCCGCCATCGCTGAAGGTTTCAGCGTGACCGTAGGCGTGCACAGCGACGTAGTTCCAGGTCGGCACGACTTTGCCGTGTTCGGCCTTGCTCGGGTAGAAGCCCGGGCTGACGTAGGCGTCGGGGCCGGCAAAAATCAGCATGGCTTCGGCGCCGTCGCGCAGGTCTTTCCACTGTGGATTGGCCTTGGCCAGATGCCCGTACAGCGTGCCGTACTCACCTTGTTCGCAATGCAGCAGCACCGGTACATGACTGGCCTGCAGACCGTTTTCGCCGTGAGTCACCAGAATGGCGAGGCGGGTGGCGAGGATCAGTTCGTGGAGTTGCGACAACTCGTCGATGGCAAAGGCGCGCGGCGTGTACATGGAGATATTTTCCTTGGCGAATGCCTGCATCGTAGGCAGGCTATTGGTCTGTTGTAAGAGCCATTGATGACCAATTTCATAGGTCCATTGCCATGACCGATTCGTCCACGTTGTCCATGCCCTTCAATCCCGCCGGAATCGAGCTTGACCGCCGTCAGGGCCTGACGCGTCAGCTCTATCAGGCGTTGCGCTTGCGCGTGCTCGACGGCCGTCTGGCCAGCGGTACACGTTTGCCGGCCAGTCGAGATCTGGCGCTGGCCTTGGGTATTTCCCGCAACAGCGTGGTGCGTGCCTACGATCAGTTGTATGCGGAAGGGTTTATCGAAGGAAAGGTCGGCGATGGCACCTACGTCGCTCAATTACCGGAAACCGCGTCTTCCGCCAAAAAACTATCCACAAAAGTATCCACAGGCTTTTCAACAGGCTTACCCACAGCCTTATCCACAAATTGGCTGGATTTACCTGTTGATCCATCCAGCAAAGTTATCCACAGCGATGCATTGAGCCGGGTCAAGAACAACCATTTGGCGCGTCCTCCGAGTGGGCCGCCACGGGCATTTCGAGTGGGCGTTCCGGCTTTTGATCTGTTCCCGTTTGACGTCTGGGCCAAGCTCAACGCGGCTTTCTGGCGAAAACCGGATCTTCAGCAACTGTGCTACGGCGATCCTGCCGGCGATGCGCGCTTGCGCAGCCTGATTGCGGCTTATTTGCGCAGCTCACGCGGTTTGCAGTGCACGGCTGAACAAATTGTGATCACCAGTGGCGCGCAACAAGGCATCAGCCTTTGTGCACAGCTGTTGGTGGAGCCGGGCGACGGCGTTGCCATCGAAAATCCCGGTTACCGCGCGGCAGGTCATGCCTTCGCTGTGGCGGGTGGCCGGTTGCGCGGTATCGCCGTGGATGAAGAGGGCATGGATTGCGCAGCGCTGTCGGCGGCCAGTGATTGTCGCGTGGCGTACGTGACGCCCTCCCATCAATACCCGACAGGCGTGGTGATGAGTCTGGCGCGACGTCTGGAATTGCTCGCCTGGGCCGAACGTAGCCAAGGCTGGATCGTCGAGGACGATTACGATGGCGAGTACCGCTACACCGGCGCACCGTTGGCACCTTTGGCTGCCCTCGATCGCCAGGGACGAGTGTTGTATGTCGGCACTTTCGGCAAAGTCGCCTTCCCGGCGTTGCGCCTTGGTTATCTGGTGCTGCCCCCGGGACTGGTGGAAGCGTTTTCGCAACGCCGGGCGGTGGACGTCCGGCATTCCGAGGTGAGCACGCAAGCGGTGATGGCCGAGTTCATGGCCGCCGGGCATTTCCAGCGGCATATCCGGCGCATGCGCCGGGCCGCACTCAGCCGTCGCAATGCCTTGCTCGACGGTTGGCCGGCGGACATTGCCGGTGTTGGCAAACTGCCCGCAGTGTCAGCAGGACTGCACCTGACCGTGCCCGTGGAGAGCATCGCCCGCGAGCAGCAACTGATTGAACAGGCTGCTCGTGTAGACGTGGAAATCAACGGATTGAGCCATTACTGGCTGCCCGATTCCTCGATCGCTCCAGATCAGCGCGCCGGTCTGGTACTGGGTTTTGCCGCTGTGCCTGAGCCGGCGATCAATGCGGCGCTGATGCGCCTGCGGCAGGCGTGGCAGGTGGGAAAAACAACTCTTCGGCCAATTTAAGCGACATCCCGCTGCGATGAATGGCAATGAGTTCCTGATTGTTCAGGTTGTGCAGTTCGTAGGCACCGCCAAGGTGCCGCTGCTCGAGGGTTTTCATATGGCGCGCCTTTGACGCAGTGACCGGGTCTTTGGCGTTGTCATAGTGAAGGTGCGCGTACCACAACGCTGTACCGGTTCTGGCGTCGCTGACTTCATATTCATCGAGAAAGTCATTGGCCCGCCCCTTGAGCCGACGGCGGAGGCCGATTTTGGCGATTTTCACTTCTCCGATGTTTTTCAACCACTGCACGTGGGCGGCCGTCGGAGGCTGTTGCTTGATCAGGGTAATACGGGTTTTGCGTCCAGTTTTGTCGAGGGCTGTCGCGGCGCTGTCGAGTGCGTCCACCAGCTCGGAGGCCACACGATCTGCCGGCTCGTTGCTGGCGATCAAGGCTTGGTCGATCGCCTCTCTGGCGCTGCGCAAACTCACGGCGTGAATTTGATAAAGGGCTTCAGCCTCCGCCGGTATGCGTTTGGCTCGTTTGACATGGCCTTCGGTTCGTCTGTGGAACGCTGACAGGTCGTCGATCAAGGCTTGTCCGGCTGCAAGGCTGTTGTTCAGATTCGGCCTGGATTTGGTCGGAGACGGTTTCGGTGTGATGCGCTCGACCCACTCCCCGGGTGTTTTTTCGTGAAACGTGGCGATGAGTCTGCCCGAAACTTTTGCTCGCACCTCCACCAGGTCAGTGTCCTGGCCATCGGCACTTTTTCGGACTTCACCGACAAGCGTGCCTTTGTAGCGGGTCTTGATGATTTTTCTGCCGGAACCGGCCCAGGGGCGGGAAGGGCCGGGCTTCGGCCCGAGCAGAATCTGGTCGCGCAACAGGTTTCCCAGGCGGTTTACCGTGGCTTCGCTGAATTCGTTGATCCGCTTGCGCACTTGCGCCAAACGCTCGGGCTGGTAGTGCTTGGGATATTCGATGAGCAGATCGACGAAGCGCTGGTCGATGGCGGCAAATTGTTCGGCCAGATTGCTGGTGGCTTCTATCCGTTCGGCGAGGTTGTCCAGACTTTCATCAGTGCTAAGGTCCATTGAGCTCTGGATATTCAGGGCGGCATCTTCGATCACGTTTTCCAGTGCAACCCTTGCCGCAGTCGCACTGTCTGGCGGACCAGCCTTGAGACACAGTTTCTGCCCCAGGCTGATCTCGAGCATTTTCAGGTCGTTGATTTCATAACCGGGGAGTTTGGTCTGGTAACGACGCTGGGTCTCGACCCCCTCTTTGCCGAGCAGCTTCAGTTCATCGAAACGTGTGTGGGCAAACTCCAGCTTCGCAATGAACTCGGCGGACAGCCCATTCAGCTTTTCAAAGGCTGTGACGTGATCGACCGGTGTCGCCGCTTTGTTCTCGAACAGATTCATCGTCGTGTTCAGGGTACTGGCGTACTCGCCATTGCGTTCGAGAAACCAGGAGTGACACAGAAACATCTGCATGGTCAGCCGGTCGATCATGGCCGTGCGGTAGTTGGGTACCGGCTCCGCCAGATTCAGGGCCTTGAGCTTGTCGATGTGGACCGTGTATTGGCTGAGCTGCGCTTCAATGGTGTCGAGGTACTCCTTGCGTATCGCTTCGACTTTTTCCGGCAGTGCCTCAAGCAACGCAGTATGAAAGTCGGCCAGTGTGTCCTGCTTGGGTTTCATCGTCACATCGAAGGCGCTGATGTCGCTCTTTAACTGAGTCAGCTTCTGTTTTTTTTCCAGGCGTGCTTGCGCGATGCGGCTGCGCAGGGCGCCTCCGCGCAGACGCAGGCGCAAATCGACGACCCACTGCCCGCTCGCTGTGCGGGTCAGCAAGGGCCCTGTACGTGTGGGCACTTGATGTGAATCGATGATTTGCACATCGCCGTTGTCGTTGAATTGCACTTCGAACCAGCGTTTGCCGACGGGCGCGTACCATTTTTCCTGGTGAGCGTAGAGGTGCTGGTGCTGACCCTCGGTGGCCGCTGCGCCGAGCCCTTTGGGTTTTATGGTTTTCAGGCTGTCGAGGAGTGACTCAAGACCGGGACGTGAGCGCCCCAACGCCGCGCTCGCATTGAGCGAGGTGTCATGACCGACTGGCAGTTCGAGGCTGGTAACGTCTTGCATGCGCACGGGTTTAATGGCTTCGGGAACGACTTTTGGCGGCAACTGTTCTGCCGTTTCCGACACGGTGCCGGTCTTGCGCCGCGTTGCCTTGCCGACGGCGGCGCGGTGGGCCAGCACCATACCGAGCGCCAGCAGGATGTCCGCCAATGCCGTCCAGGCGATCTTGCCGCTCTGCTGGTTTTCGCTATCGCTGATCTCTTGCAGGTCGTCCATGATTTGCCAGATCCAGGCGGCGGTACTGACGCCACGGCCCAGAAAAGGCAGGGCGGCGTTGAACAGCATCCAGCCGCCGCGTTTTACCGTGGCCCAGCGCGCTTCGGCGTTGGAGACCGTCTGGCGATCGGCCTGAGTGAGGAGGGCGGCAACGTTGGCCTTGTGCAGCGTCTCGACGATATCGCCGGTGATTTCGCTGGTGTGCAGCTTGACCACCCCGAGCATGTCGATGGCGGCGACGGGATTGACCACGGTCTGAGGAATGACCCATACCGACGGCATCTTGGCCGGGAATACGTACTGGCTGTAATTGAAACGAACGTCATCCGGCAACCAGGCGAGCACCGATTCGCGCAACAGTCGCGAGTGCTTGATCGCATAAAGCAGATTGGTACGACTGGGGTATTGAATCAGCGGTTTTTCGAACAGCGGTCGATAGAGCAGGTAGGGACCTTTGTCGGACTGACGCGGGCCGATGACAAACATGTTGACCACGGTGTCGGCCCTTGAGCTGATGCGGTGGGCATTGAACGCCAGCGGGCTGATGATGATTTCCTGCCCGTCGACCAGGCGACCCTCGGCGCTGTCACCCAAGGCGGCCAGGAGGTAGCGATAACCTTGCTCATCAATGCCGGCCTCGTCACGGATCTTGTGTTGCAGCGCCAGCATCGGCAGTTCGATCGGCAACTGGCGGATATACAGTTTCTGCAGGGCTGCGGCCTGGACGTTATCGTCGACCAGAAGCTTTTTCAGGTACGCCGGATAGGTCTTGCCGATGTTGACGGCGGTGACCAGTTTTTCCACGTAGGCCACGGTGAGCCAGTCCGGCAAAGCGCTGCCATCCCGATAGCGTACGGTCTTGTTGCCCAGCGGCAACCCTTCGAGGTTTTGCAGGGTGAGTTCGCTTAGCGACAACGTCTGGTTGTCGCTATTGAACGGCAAGACAAACGTGCCCCAGACCTCCAGGGCGGTGATGCTGATTTCGATCTCGTCGATTTTTACCTCGCCGGCCTTGGGGTGATCGGTGCGGATCTGTCGGGTCAACGCATCGCGGGTAAAAGTGTCGAGATTGTCGACCTCGCTTTGAAACGACTTACCGGCGTTCTGGTGTTGCACCACAGTCAGGTCCAGCAGGTGCCGGCTGAAGCTGGTCTGATCGGCCGCATTAGCGTTGTCGAGCCAGGGCGGCAGCATCGGCTGGAGACGGTCGACGTGCGGTTTGAGGCGCGGCGCCGGCTCTGAGTGATCGCCGCCCGTGCCGTTTTGCGGGAAGAGGTTGTTGAGGGTCGAGCCTTGAAAGAAGTTGATTTCGCCGAGGGCGTCGGCCTCCAGAGCGATCAGTGTGCAAGCCTGTTGATCGAAAAAGTTGCCGTCCGGCTCGAACAACCGCCAGTGCAGGCCACCGGCGGCGGTGTTCTCCCGATACCGGCGCGGCAGGGCATTGCCCAGCTCCTCCATCGATTCGAAACGCCGAAAACCATTCACCAGCGAATGCGTAATGATCAGCGTGCGCTTCTCGTGGGTGCCGACCAGCACGGCGGTATCGAGAACATGCAGGTGATTACGTTTTTCACCGTCACCCTGATCCAGGTCGATCAGGCACGCGCGTGTTTTGTACTTGTCTGCGGACAGCCGCTGCTGCTTGTCGGGGTGACGGAAAACCGCGTGGGCCATGGCTCGCTGATGCACGTCCCAGTCCAGACTTTCGTCGACATTCCACAGATTGTGCAAAGCATCCGACAGTTGATACCAGCGCGGCTGTGCGAGAGACGTGTGCTGGTTCCAGTAATCAACCTGTTGTTCGCGGTACGCCACGAACAGCAGCGGCGCGAGTTCGTTGAGCAGGCTGGCGAGCGCATCGACCTCCACGGGCAACTGGATCGCTGATTCACTGCCCGGATGCTGGGTCAGAAACTGTTCATCGTCCAGATACGTGACGGTGGTACCGGACAGACCGAGCCGCACCAGCACGTCGGTCAGGGACTCGACCTGATCACCGCCGCGAACGACACGGTCATCTTTGACGATCCAGGTCGGGGTCACGACCATGGCCAGTTGCGGATCGATATCCAGATTCGGGTAAAGGATTTTCAGCTCGGGGCGCAGCGCCTGGGTGGCGACTTCCCGCAACGAGGGACCGGTCACCAGTTGCGTCAGTACATCAACGGCGCTGGGCAAGGAGATTTCGGGCATGGGCAATTCCTGCTCTGACAAGGGCGGCGCGCCAAATGGCGCCGGGTCAGGGCAAGGTAAAAGTCGCGTGCCGGCGGTGTGCGGTACATACAGCTTGCAGGCAAAAAAAGACCCGCAGTTGCGGGTCTCTGGCGGCGGGCTGATTATTGGGCGCTTTCGAAGCCCTCAAGCACGTTCACCGCATTGATGCCGATTTCCTCCACTGCATAACCGCCCTCCATGACAAACAGCGTGGGTTTGCCAAGGGCGGCAATGCGTTTACCCATCGCCAGATAGTCCGGGCTGTCGAGTTTGAATTGCGAGATCGGATCGTCCTTGAATGTGTCGACACCGAGCGACACGACGATGATGTCGGCGCCGTAGCGGTCGATCTCGTTACAAGCCTGATCCAGCGCTGCGCTCCAGACATCCCAGCCCGACCCGGCCGGCAGCGGATAGTTGAAATTGAACCCTTCACCGGCACCTTCGCCGTGCTCATCGTCATAGCCGAGAAAGAACGGGAATTCCGCTTCCGGGTGGCCGTGTATCGAGGTGAACAACACGTCGCTGCGCTCATAGAAAATCGACTGTGTGCCGTTGCCGTGGTGATAGTCGACGTCGAGGATCGCGATCTTTTTGTGGCCCTGATCGAGAAATGCCTGCGCAGCAATGGCAGCGTTGTTGAGGTAGCAATAACCGCCCATCAAATCGCTGGCCGCGTGGTGTCCCGGTGGTCGGCACAAGGCAAAGGCACTGTGCGCGCCATGCTGAATGGCCGCTTGCGCGGTCAGTGCGACCTGCGCTGCACTGTACGCCGCTTGCCAAGTGCCGGCGGTGATCGGCGCGCCGCCGTCGAAGCTGTAGTAACCGAGCTGGCCGTGCAGGCTGGTCGGTTTGATCGCGCGCAAGGTGCGCGCCGGCCAGGTGTAGGGCAGCAGATCGCCGTCGGTATTGAATTCGGTCCAGCGTTGCCACGCCCCTTTGAAAAAGTCGAGGTAGTCGCGGCTGTGGATGCGGGCGATTGGCTCAAGGCCAAAATCCTTCGGCGCTTCGACCGGGCCCAGGTGCTGGTTCTGCACGCGTTGCAGTACATGATCGGCGCGCGACGGCATCTCGAAACACGGTTTGAGCTGGCCATCGATCAATTCGCAGCGGCCATGGTGCAGGTGGTGATCGTCCGAGTAGATCGTCAGCATTTGTTGTTCTCCGCAGGGCTGATTCGGTTGTGCCCAGTGTTGCGGCGCAAAGCGATTCGGAGAACGGCAGGAAAGGCCAAAAGGGGATTGATCTGGCCAAAAACTCTGACCGCAAATCGCCCCATCACAGACCAGGGCGCCCCTCGGTGGGGCGCCATACGGATTCAGGGACGGCTGGCGGTTTTATCCGGCGTGGCTTGATGGCGGTCAAGCGCTTCCAGCCAATCCGGCCGCTCGCGCTGCTCAAGCACCTTGCGCAACTTGCTGTAGGCATCCGCGCTGCAATCATTTCCCAGCGTCGGGTCGGCGCCTTTTTCCAGCATCAGTGTGAACAGCCCGAACATTTGCTGATGGTCGAGTTCCTTGTCGATGTTGCCTCTCGGGGCCTGGCTGGCCAGCAGATAGAGCACCGAATCCAGGCGATCACCCTTGTAGCAACGTCCGGAAGGATAGAGAAAATTCAGCTGCGCGCCGGCGTCGACCAGACGTTTTGCCGCCGGATAGTTGTTGCGGTAAATCGCTTCGTACAGCGCGGTTCGCTGTTCCTCGCTTTCCCGCAAATCGAGGTTTTGCGGGTGCTTGAACAGCCAGTTGAACACCTCTTCATCCTTGGCCGATGCTCGCTGCATCAGCAGGGTCTTGCCGCGTGCATCGGGCTCGTCGATGGCCGCCCCGGCATCGAGCAGGAACTGCGTGCGCTGAGCTTGCTGTGGATCCTTGTCGGTCTTGAGATCCTTGTTGAGTGCCTGTATCACCAGCGGTTCGCTGCCGTTGATGCCGTGGGTTTCGGCGCCACGTTCGAGCAGCAGGCGGGCGATGGCGAAGTTCGGTGCATCCAGTGCGTGCAACAAGGCACTGCGGCCGTCCTCGCCCAAGGTTTTGGCTTGCAGACCGCTGTCGAGCAACTGCCGCACGCGCGGCTCGTCCTGATTGTCGACGGCCTCGATCAATGGCCATTGGGCCTGGCACGCTTGAGGCTCGGCCTGGCTGAGGCCCAACCGTTGCACCACGCGCTCGGGCACGCTCAGGTTGCGTTGCAGGCGCAGGCCGCAATAGATCCGGTAATACTCCAGCGCCATGGCGTATTGGGTGGTGTAGGCGGGCGCTTTTTCATAGCCTCGCCAAGCCTGATCCGCGAGGTTCAAATACACCGGAATGCGTTGCGGGGCGCGACGTGCTACCTCCAGCAGCCATTGCCGGGAACCCTCATCCGGGGTCAGTTGGCTTTTCCAGAACGCAATGTCGTTGAGCTGGCCGATGAATTCTTTCTGGTCAGCACCGATGCGCCGAAAGTCCTGATTCAAAAACAGCTCATCGACTTTCTTCAGCCCCGGGCCTTTGTCGCTGGCCTGGCTCAGTTGCCGATGCAGTTCCCACAGTTGCAGGGCACCGTCGCCGGCAATATAGGGTTTTGGATCGACCTCAATGCTCAGCGGAGCGTCGGGTACTCGGTAGCGCATGGCATCCCGGGCACCTTCGACACCTTTGAGCCAGGTGTCGAGCACTGAGGCCGGGGTGTCCTGCAACGGCTGGAACGACAGCAGGTGATCGTTGCGGATCCGGCCCAGTGCCAGCAACGGCGTGCCAGGTGCGCGCCAATCGATCAGCAGGTAGCGCTTGGTTTCCCAGCCACTGCTTTTGACACAGTCGAACGTCAGCGTATCGACCACGATGCCGGGTGCGATGTCGGTGCGACTGGCCGACGAACCCAGATTCAAGTACTGGAAGTCAGTAATGCAGCTGCGAAATTCGTCGGCGGTGAGCAGCGGGATCGGCCCGAGTTTTTGCGTGCGCTCGCGGTAGTCCTGATCGCGATAGACGTTCAGGTAGAACAGACCGCGAAAGCCACTGAGCAATCCCACCAACGGCGTCGGTGTTTCGGCAGCGGCGGGCATTGGAATGATGGTTCGGGCGTACTCGGGCGTGTCGACCAGCGCTTTGGGCGGCAGCCCCCACCAGTTCAGTTCAATGGCATGGGCAGCCACGGGCAGGTTGATCAGAACAGCGAGAAGGACACGTGGTGCGCAGTAACGAAAAAGGGCCATCGAGCAAAAACACCGGCGACAGAATCAGGCCGCGTAATGTAGTGCAGTCCTCGACGCAGTGCCTGATTTATCTCAAGGCCTGAACTGACTGGGCGCCACGCCACTCCAGCGCACAAAGGCATGGCGAAAACTTGCGGTTTCGCTGAAACCCAGTGTCTCGGCGATGCGGTAGATCGGCAGTTGCTCCTCACACAACATTTGCTTGGCGCGCTCGAAACGCAGTTCATCGAGCAATTCCTGATAGCTGCTGCCCATGTCCTTGAGATGCCGGCGCAAGGTTCGCGGCGAGCACTTCATCTGCTGAGCCAGACCTTCCAGCCCCGGCGCGGCGTTCAATTGCGCGCTGAGCAATTGACGAATCCGTCCCAGCCAGGCCTGACGCCCGGTGAACTCCAGATTCTGTTTGCGGCAACGTTCGGCCATTGCTTGATGGGTGATGCTGTCGGCCAGCGGCAGCGGTTGATCGAGCCAGTGCCGGTCGAAGGCGAAAGCGTTGTCCTTGGCGGCAAAGTGCAACGGGCTGGCGAAGTGTTCGGCGTAGCTGGCGCGATAGTCGGGTGCTGCGTGTTCAAACCGCGTGGCCAGCAATGGCAGCGGATGACCGAGCAAGTCATCGCAAATGACTTTCAGCGAAACGAGGCAGAACTCGGCATTGAACACTGCCATCGCCGGGCTCTCGCGATAGTCGGCGGCGACAAACCAGACACGCTCGCCATCGTCTTCCAGGCTCAGTTCGAAAAGTGTTCCCAGCAGCGCCGGATAACGGATCGCCAGGCGCAAAGCGTCACCGAAGGTGGCACAGGTGAGCAATGCGTAACCGAGGATGCCGTAGCAGGAAACGTGCATGCGCCGGCCCAGTTCCAGGCCGATATCGCGCTTGAGCGCCACCGCGTTGGCACAGACCTGCATCTCCTGATTGGTGGTGATGCGCGTGTCGGCCCGGGCCAGATCCGCCGCACTGATGCCGCTTCCCGTGAGCAAGGCGTCACTGGACAGGCCCTGATCCTTGAAGGTGTTGAGCACCAGAGAAACGGCGTTGAGGGTGGTGAGGTGGGAGTGGAGCATAAGATCTTCCAGCCTTGGGATGACTGGAACGCAGCAAGTTACATGCCGGACGAAACTCCCTTGTAGGAGTGAGCCTGCTCGCGATTACGGTCTGGCAGCCAACATCAATGTTGAATGAAAGATTGCCATCGCGATCAGGCTCACTCCTACAGGGTCGTGTGGTGTGTCAGATCAGTTCGCCACAGAGGTCGAGTTCGATCAGTCGACGGACTTCTTGAGTTTCAAGCCCGGCACCGAGCAATCCATTCAGCTTGCCAAACGCCGCTTCTCGCGTCATGCCGCCACCGGACAACACGCCAACACCACGCAAACGGCTGCCAGCCTCGTAAACATCCAGCTCGACGCCACCTTCATGGCACTGCGTGACCGCCACAACCACCACGCCGTTATCCCGTGCGCGGCCGAGGCTGGCGACGAATGCGGGGTTGTCGCTCGGCCCGGTGCCGCTGCCGTAGCACTCCAGCACCAGACCCTGAATGCCGCTGTCGAGCAGGCCGTCGAGGACCTCGGCGCCGATGCCGGGGAACAGAGGCAGTACGGCGACCTTCGCCAGTTGTTTCGGCTGGTTGTAGTTCAACGACGCTGGAATCGCGGGGGCTTTCACGCCGCCGCCCTGACGCTCCAGACGCTTGAACGGATGGCGACCGAAGCTGCGCACTTTCGCGCAACGAGTCGGCGCCAGCAGCTCGCCGTGGAAGTACAGGTGCACGCCCGGTGCCAGACCCTGGCCCAACGCAACCAGCGCACCACTGAGGTTTTCCCAGGCGTCGCTGTCGGTGACGCCGGCCGGCAACATCGAGCCGGTGAAGCACACGCGAGCCTGCAGGCCGAGCAACTGGAAGCTCATCGCTGCAGCGCTGTAGGCCAGCGTGTCGGTGCCGTGCAGGATCAAAACGCTGTCGCAGCCTTGCACGTCAACGGCGTCGACCACCGCTTCACGCAGTTGCTGCCAGTAGGCCGGGGTCATGTTGGCGCTGTCGATCAACGGCGCCATTTCGCGAAAGCGCCACTGCGGCACGACCAGTTCTGGCTGGCTGTGCAGGTACTCGCGCATCCGCGCTTCGAAACCGGACGCCGGGGCCAGGCCATTGGCGCTGGCCTGCATGCCGATGGTGCCACCGGTGTAGAGCACCATGACGTTTTGGGCGGCGGGGTAAGAATTGGCAATCATCTGAGGTCTCCACAAGAGATGACATTGTAGGAGCGAGCCTGCTCGCGATAGCGGTTCATCATTCAACAGGGATGTTGGCTGAAAGACAGCGATCGCGAGCAGGCTCGCTCCTACAGGTATTGCATCACAATAACTGACGGGCGCAGGGGATGCGCCCGTCATTCACCTGTCAGCGTTGCGCTGCAGGCACGCCTTGCGGCTCGACTTCAGTCTTGCCAGCGGCAGCCGGCTGAGTGGTCGGCCAGGCCTTCAGGTCCAGATCCAGATCAGTAAATTTGCTGGAGTCGAACACAGGCTGTTTGACGCCGGCGCGGCGCTGATCGTCGTAGTCACGCATCACGCGCATGCCGACCTTGAACAGCATGGCCAGGGCCACCAGGTTGACGAACGCCAGGCAAGTCATGGTGATGTCGGCGAAGGCGAACACGGTCGACAGGTCCTGCATCGAACCCCATACCACCAGCGCCAGCACCAGGCCGCGGAATACCATCAGCGCGGCGCGGTTGCGGGTGAGGAACTGCAAGCTGTTTTCGCCCAGGTAGTAGTTGTAGAGGATGCAGGTGAAGACGAACAGCGACAGCGCGACGCTGACGAACATCCGACCCCAGTCACCGACCACGGCGGCCAGCGAGTTCTGGGTCAGGACGATGCCGTCACCTTCGAAGCCCGGGGTGTAGAAACCCGACAGCAGGATCAGCAGCGCGGTGCAGGTGCAGATCACGAAGGTGTCGAGGAACACGCTGAAAGCCTGAACCACGCCTTGGGCGCCCGGGTGCTTCACGGCAGCCACTGCGGCGACGTTCGGCGCACTGCCCAGACCCGCTTCGTTGGCGAACACGCCACGCTTCACGCCCATGACGATGGCGCTGCCGAGCAGGCCGCCAAAGGCCGGGTCGAGACCGAAGGCGCTCTTGAAGATGGTTTCCAGCATGGCTGGCACGTGTTCGATCTGGGTGCCGATCACGTACAGGGTCACGCCGATATAAGCCAGGGTCTTGATCGGTACCAGCAGGTCGGACACCGAAGCGATGCGCTTGATGCCGCCGATGAAGGTGATGGCCAGCAACACCGCGAGGACGATACCGGTATGTTGTGGGTTAAAGGCAAAGGCGTTCTGCAACGAGTGGGTCACGGTGTAGGACTGCAAGCCAATGAAGGCGAAGCCGTAGGTGACCAGCAGCAGGATCGAGAACACTACCGCCATGCCTTTCAGTTTCAGGCCGTGCTGGATGTAGTAGGCCGGGCCGCCACGGTACAGGCCATCACCTTCGGCGCGCTTGTAGACCTGGGCCAGGGTGCATTCGAAGAAGCTGCTGGACATGCCGACCAGTGCGGTCACCCACATCCAGAACACCGCACCCGGACCACCAAGGGTCACGGCGATGCCGACACCGGCGATGTTGCCTGCACCGACACGGCCGGCAAGGCTGAGCATCAGGGCCTGGAACGAGCTGAGTTGCCCGGCGCTGCCTTTGAGGCTGTCGCGGAACACTGCGAACATGTGGAAGAAGTGGCGCAGTTGAACGAAACGCGAGCGAATCGTGAAGTAGCTACCGAGCCCGACAATGAGCACGATCAGTACTTTCCCTGAGAGGAAGTCGTTAATGACTTCGAGCATGGATTTTTCCTCGCTGTTTATTGTGTAAGCAAATGCTGGATGTTCAGAAACATCGCGTTACACCGGTCTGCGCACGGCACGACAGGCGAGGCGAGGGTTTCGTCCCGGTCCATTTCGCGGGTTTGTTATTAGTTCGGGTTTCGCATGGGTTATGGCCTCGTTACCGACGACCGCTCACGCGAAGAGGGGCGGCACTATACCGATCAGTGACGCGCCCGTCTGCACGGTAGTGGTGCAAGCGACGAAACGAGGCATTGAAACACCCGGCGTTACCGGCGCCGGGCTTGTACGGGGACTGCTTCTCTGTTGACTCAAACCCTGTGGCGAGGGGATTTATCCCCGATGGGTCGCGTAGCGGCCCCAAAACCTGTAATCACGATGTATCAGGTACAACGCGTGGCAGGGTTTTGCGACTGCCTCGCAGTCGATCGGGGATGAATCCCCTCGCCACAAGGGCTTATTTCCACATTGAGCAATCCCCAGACATACGGGTCTCAGGATCAGAAAGTTAAAAAAAAGGGCTTGGGGACGGATCCCCAAGCCCTCAAAAGGTGAGAGGTGTCTAGTCCCTCGACCTGGTGAGCGGTGCTACAAGTAACGCGTCGGCTCAGGCTTTGAGCGGAACCAGACGCGGAGCAATCATGTTTTCCGGGCGCAGGATGTCGGCGAGACTCTCTTCGTCGAGCAGACCTTCTTCGCGCACCAGTTCCAGCACGCCGCGGCCGCTTTCAAGGGCGATACGGGCGATGCGGGTGGCGTTTTTGTAGCCGATGTACGGGTTCAGTGCGGTGACCAGACCGATCGAGTGTTCGACCAGTTCACGGCAGCGCGCTTCGTTGGCGGTGATGCCGACGATGCAGTGCTCGCGCAGCATGTCCATGGCGCGTTGCAGCAGACGGATCGAGTCGAAGATCTTGAAAGCGATCAAAGGCTCCATCACGTTCAGTTGCAGTTGGCCGCCTTCTGCTGCCATGGTCAGCGCCAAGTCGTTACCGATGACCTGAAATGCAACCTGGTTCACGGCTTCCGGGATTACCGGGTTGACCTTGCCGGGCATGATCGAGCTGCCTGGTTGACGCGCTGGCAGGTTGATTTCGTTGATGCCGGTGCGAGGGCCGCTGGACAGCAGGCGCAGGTCGTTGCAGATCTTCGACAGCTTGACCGCGGTGCGCTTGAGCATGCCGGAGAACAGCACGAAGGCGCCCATGTCGGAAGTTGCTTCGATCAAGTCGGCAGCCGGTACAACCGGTTGACCGCTGATCAGCGCCAGACGCTGCACAGCCAGTGCCTGGTAGCGCGGGTCGGCGTTGATGCCGGTACCGATCGCAGTGCCGCCCAGGTTCACTTCAGTCAGCAGTTCCGGGGCCAGCGTCTTCAGACGGGCCAGGTCTTCGCCCATGGTGGTGGCGAAAGCACGGAATTCTTGACCGAGGGTCATCGGCACGGCGTCTTGCAGCTGGGTACGGCCCATTTTCAGGACGTGATCGAATTCTTTGCCCTTGGCTGCGAACGCCTGAATCAGGCTGTCGAGGCTGGCCAGCAAGGTGTCGTGACCGAGTAGCAGGCCCAGGCGGATCGCCGTCGGGTAGGCGTCGTTGGTCGACTGCGCCATGTTGACGTCGTCGTTCGGATGCAGGTACTGGTACTCGCCTTTCTCGTGACCCATTGCTTCCAGAGCAATGTTGGCGATCACTTCGTTGGCGTTCATGTTGGTGGAAGTACCGGCGCCACCTTGAATCATGTCGACCACGAACTCTTCGTGGAAATCACCGCGGATCAATCGTGCACAGGCTTCGCTGATGGCAGCGTGCTTGGCTTCGCTCAGATGACCCAACTCGCGGTTGGCGTCAGCGGCGGCCTGTTTGACCATCGCCAGGCCGACAACCAGTTTCGGGTAATGCGAAATCGGAACGCCCGAGAGGCGGAAGTTGTTCACCGCTCGCAGGGTCTGGATGCCGTAATACGCTTGAGCCGGTACGTCGAGGGCGCCAAGCAGGTCGTTTTCTGTGCGGAAAGATGCAGCGGAGGACATGATAGAAATCATCTCGATATGGACCCGGTCTGTGCCGGAACGCTGCGAATGCTAGGCTTGTGCGAATTTTTGGGCCAATGCTGTTCAGCACTGCCCTATGCACATTCGGCATAATGCCCGTGTGACGCCGCATGCGCGGCAGACGTGTGACCTGTTTTGGTGCGTGTCCGGGAGGACGTGATGAATCTGGAAAGCAAATGGCTCGAGGACTTCAGTGCTCTGGCCGCCACCCGCAGCTTCTCGCAGGCGGCCGAACGGCGCTTCGTGACGCAACCGGCGTTCAGTCGACGGATCCGTAGCCTCGAAGCGGCACTGGGGCTGACCTTGGTCAATCGCTCGCGTACGCCGGTCGAGCTGACGGCGGCGGGGCAACTGTTTCTGGTGACCGCACGCACCGTGGTCGAACAGCTCGGCGAAGTGCTGCGCCATCTGCATCATCTGGAAGGCGGGCAGGGCGAGGTGATGCAGGTCGCTGCGGCTCACTCGCTGGCGCTGGGCTTCTTCCCGCGCTGGATCGCGCAACTGCGCAACGAAGGTTTGAACATCGCTACGCGGCTGGTCGCCACCAACGTCGGTGACGCCGTGCATGCCTTGCGTGAGGGCGGTTGCGATCTGATGCTGGCGTTCTACGACCCGGACGCGGCCATGCAGATGGACCCGGAAATCTTCCCGTCGCTGCATCTGGGCCAGACCGAAATGTTGCCGGTGTGCGCGGCGGATGCTGACGGCAAGCCGCTGTTCGATCTGGAAGGCGAGGCCAGCGTGCCGTTGCTGGCCTATAGCGCCGGGGCCTTTCTCGGACGCTCGGTGAACGGTTTGTTGCGTCAGCGTCAGCTGCGTTTCACCACCATCTATGAAACGGCGATGGCCGACAGCCTCAAGAGCATGGCTCTAGAGGGCCTCGGTATCGCCTGGGTGCCGCAGTTGAGCGTGCGCGCTGAACTGGCTCGCGGGGAACTCGTCGTCTGTGGTGGCCCGCAATGGCATGTGCCGCTGGAGATCCGTCTGTATCGCTGCGCACTGGTGCGCAAGGCCAACGTGCGCCTGCTGTGGCGCAAGCTGGAAGGTGGCGCTGCACAAGCTTCCTGACTTGCACAAAGATCCAATGTAGGAGTGAGCCTGCTCGCGATAGCGTCAGCACATTCAGCGATGATGTGACTGATACACCGCTATCGCGAGCAGGCTCACTCCTACAAGGGATTTGTGGTGTTCTGTCGCTGACCTTAAAGTCAATAAAACCGGGCTTTTGCGGCAGATGACAGATGGTCGCGACGGGGGCTGTTTATTGGCTTCTTTGCGGTATACTGCGCGGCCTTCGGCCGGCACGTCCGGCCATTTTTCGTACAACCAAGCCACGCAACCTGCGTGGCTTGTTGTTTTTTGACGCGCCTGCGGGCGCCCAGAGAGAAGAGGCGCGACGATGAGTGCACTGGTTGGCGTGATCATGGGCTCCAAGTCCGATTGGTCCACCCTTAGCCACACCGCCGATATGCTGGAAAAGCTCGGCATCCCGTACGAGGTCAAAGTGGTCTCTGCCCACCGTACCCCGGATCTGCTGTTCCAGTACGCCGAAGAGGCTGAAGGCCGCGGCATCGAGGTGATTATCGCCGGTGCCGGTGGCGCAGCCCACTTGCCAGGCATGTGTGCGGCCAAGACCCACCTGCCGGTGCTGGGCGTGCCGGTGCAGTCGTCGATGCTGTCGGGCGTCGATTCGCTGCTGTCGATCGTGCAGATGCCAGCGGGCATTCCGGTCGCCACCCTCGCTATCGGCAAAGCCGGCGCAATCAATGCCGCGCTGCTCTCGGCAAGCATCCTCGGTGCCAAGCATCCGCAGTTCCACGCGGTACTGAAAACCTTCCGTGCCGAGCAGACAGACAGCGTCCTGGACAATCCAGACCCACGTATTGCCTGAGGTTGTTGAGATGAAGATCGGTGTAATCGGTGGCGGCCAGTTGGGTCGCATGTTGGCGCTGGCGGGCACTCCGCTGGGCATGAACTTCGCTTTCCTCGACCCTGCGCCGGACGCTTGTGCGGCCGCCTTGGGCGAACACCTGCGGGCCGATTACGGCGACCAGGATCATCTGCGCCAACTGGCCGATGAAGTCGATCTGGTGACCTTCGAATTCGAAAGCGTCCCGGCGGAAACCGTGGCGTTTCTCTCGCAATTTGTCCCGGTCTACCCGAGCGCCGAAGCCCTGCGCATCGCGCGTGATCGCTGGTTCGAGAAAAGCATGTTCAAGGATCTGGGGATTCCGACCCCGGCCTTCGCCGACATTCAGTCGCAAGCCGATCTGGACGCAGCCGTGGCTGCCATCGGTCTGCCGGCCGTGCTGAAAACCCGCACCCTGGGTTACGACGGCAAGGGCCAGAAAGTCCTGCGCAAGCCGGAAGACGTGGTCGGTACCTTCGCCGAACTGGGCAGCGTTGCCTGCCTGCTGGAAGGCTTCGTGCCGTTCACCGGCGAAGTCTCGCTGATTGCCGTACGTGCCCGCGATGGTGAAACGAAGTTCTATCCACTGGTACACAACACCCACGACAGCGGCATCCTCAAGCTGTCGGTCGCCAGTACTGATCACCCGTTGCAGGCATTGGCCGAAGACTACTCCAGCCGTGTGCTCAAGCAGCTGGATTATGTCGGCGTGATGGCGTTCGAATTCTTTGAAGTCGACGGTGGCCTGAAAGCCAACGAGATCGCTCCGCGCGTACACAACTCCGGGCACTGGACCACCGAAGGCGCCGAGTGCAGCCAGTTCGAAAACCACCTGCGGGCGGTTGCCGGTCTGCCGCTGGGTTCGACCGCCAAGGTCGGCGAGAGCGCGATGCTCAATTTCATCGGCGTTGTTCCGCCGGTCGAGAAGGTCATCGCCATCGAAGATTGCCATCTGCACCACTACGGCAAAGCCTTCAAGGCCGGGCGCAAGGTCGGTCACGCCAACCTGCGCTGCGCCGACATGGCCACCCTCCAGGCGCAGATCGTCAAGGTCGAAGCGCTGATCGCCGAGTAACGGCAGTTTCATGTGGCAGCGGCGGAACCATTCAGGGGCCGCCGTTCTCTCATGGCAGGATGCCAAAGTCTGACTAGGCTTCGCATATCTATCATTGAGAGGGAATTGCCATGGGAATTATCGGAACCATCTTTATCGGCTTGATCGTCGGCCTGCTGGCGCGGTTCCTGAAACCGGGCGATGACAGCATGGGCTGGATCATGACCATCCTGCTCGGTATCGGCGGTTCGCTGGCAGCCACCTACGGCGGCCAGGCCCTGGGCATCTATCAGGCAGGTCAGGGCGCAGGCTTCATTGGCGCACTGGTCGGCGCGATCGTCTTGCTGGTGATCTACGGCCTGATCAAAAAGAACTGATCCAAAGCGACAAAGCCCTCTCTGCCAAAGTGGCCGGGAGGGCTAGAATGCTCGGCGATTCAACGTTCCCTCCTTTCTTTACCGAGCACCTTCATGCGCCGTCTTCTGTTGACTCTCCTTTTTCTGGGCAGCGGTTTGGCCCACGCCGGCGAACTGCCGGAAACCGACTGGCTCGAACTGATGCCCAAGTCGGACCAAAAGGCCCTCGAGGCCATGCCCGAAATCGACCACAACTCCCCTGAAGCCACCGGTACCTTCACCGATAAGGGCGGCATGAAGCAGGCCAAAGGTCTGCCGGCGGTGATGTATTCGACCAAAACCGTGGCGTCGATGAACGACAAGCACATCCGCATCGGTGGTTACCCGGTGCCGTTGGAATCCGATGCCAAGGGCCGCAGTACGCTGTTCTTCCTCGTGCCGTACCCGGGCGCGTGTATCCACGTGCCGCCACCGCCGCCGAATCAACTGGTGCTGGTGCGTTATCCGAAAGGTTTGAAGCTGGACGATATCTACACGCCGCTGTGGGTGACCGGCACGCTGAAGATCGAGAAGGTCAGCAATGATCTGGCTGACGCGGCGTATGCGCTGGAAGCGGACAAGGTGCGGGTGGTGCAGGAATCTGACCTTTAACGGTCACCGCCAAACAACTGTGTGCCAGCCTCTGTGGCGAGGGGATTTATCCCCGATGGGTTGCGAAGCGACCCCGCTTTTGAATCAAAAACAGGGGCCTGCTCCGCAGGCCATCGGGGATAAATCCCCTCACCACAAAGGCTCACTCCTACATCTGGTTTTACGGTGTTGTTGGTTAGAGCGTTTTGCTGCCGACGCTGACGCCCATGGTGTGGCTCGCACCCGGTGCCAGATTCACCACATCATCCATCACATTCGCCGTCTCGATGCACAGCATGCGCTGCCAGCCATCGTTATCCATATCGCTGAATGCCGCCGCACGGTCGATCCACGGGTTCCAGATCACCGCAGTGCGTGAGCCGGTGGCGGTCAGCACGATGCGCCGTTCCCACGTCGGGTCGACGATGCTCAGTTGTGGCGGAGCGTCGAGGTAGATACGGTCGGTCTCACCGGCAAACTGCAGATCGCCTTTCTGCGCGTGGGTGTTCCAGTTGTCCAGGGTCTCGATGTAGTTCAAGCCATCCACACCCTCGACGTGTACGTTGCGCACATCGCTGACCGCGTAATAGGTGTGCAACGCCTGACTGAGGCTGACGCTGTCGGTGCCGCGGTTGTGGCTGGTCAGGCTGATATGCAGTTGATCATCCAGACGCAGAGTCAGGGTCAGATCGACCTCATGCGGCCAACCGGCAAAACCGCCGTCCGGGCAAGGCAGTTTGAATTCGACCTTGATGCCATGGGCCTCGGCTTCGATGCCGCCCAATTCCCAATCGGTTGCTCGCACAAAACCGTGCGCCGGCGCTGGTTCATCGCTGACGCGCATCGCTTTAACGCTCTGCGGATTGCGCTCGAAGATGCCGAACCACGGCCAGCACACCGGCACGCCGGCACGGATGCTTTTGCCGGTCTTGAACACAGCCTTGTCATTGAGCCAGATGATCGGCGGCTGGCCGTCGATTTGATAACTGAGGATGTGCGCGCCTTGCTGGGCCACCAGCACTTCGGCCTGACCGTGGCGGATGCGCCAGCAGTTCAGTTCATCCAGTTTCACGGCTTCAACGTTGGGCGTGTTCATGGGACAGCTCTCGATCAGACACTTGGGACGACTATCGACCGCAAATCGGCCGCAATGTTTAACGCGCGCGCGGTGGTACCGAACGGGTGCGGCCGCTGCCGTCGATGGCGACGAAGACGAATACCGCTTCGGTGACTTTACGCCACTCGCTGGACAGCGGATCGTCGCTCCACACTTCAACCATCATCTGGATCGAGCTGCGGCCGATTTCCAGGGTCTGGGTGTAAAAGGACAATTGCGCGCCAACCGCCACAGGCACCAGGAATGCCATACGATCAATGGCGACGGTCGCGACGCGGCCGCCTGCGACACGGCTGGCCATCGCGGTACCAGCCAAATCCATCTGCGCCACCAGCCAGCCGCCGAAAATATCGCCAAAGCCGTTGGTTTCGCGTGGAAGTGCGGTGATTTGCAGGGCCAGGTCGCCTTGCGGGATCGGATCTTCTTGTTCGAGCTCTATCATGCCGGGGGTGCCTCTGACCCGTGACTCTTCGTTGGTATTGCTGGTGGTAGCCGTCTTCGGGAAAAACGATTCAGCACCGAACATACTAAGTTCGTCACGTTTTCCATAAGGCGCCTAAAGGGGAAACTCTGCGAAACCGACTGAAGCCAATCCAGCAACGTTTTCGCACAGCAACCCCCTACAAACCGGAGCAAGGTTGCGAGTATATCGGTCGGTAGACTCCGCGACGACCATCCGGTTCTCATTTCCACCGTCAAATACGCGCCTCTATGTGCTTTTTCGAACAATTTGCTATGGTGCCGAACCTGCCCAAGTCACAGCCAGCGTTGTTGTGGCGGTAGATCCGACTATAAGAGAAGCCCTTGCCATGACCACAGCGCCTTCGAGCCTCGCGCAGCCCGAGCAACCCGCACGACCATTGACCCGCAACGACTACAAGACTCTGTCGCTGTCCGCCCTCGGCGGTGCGCTGGAATTCTACGATTTCATCATCTTCGTGTTCTTCGCCACCGTGGTCGGCAAGCTGTTCTTCCCGGCCGACATGCCCGAGTGGCTGCGCCTGATGCAGACCTTCGGCATCTTCGCCGCCGGTTACCTGGCGCGGCCGCTGGGCGGTATTGTCATGGCGCACTTCGGTGACCTGCTGGGGCGCAAGAAGATGTTCACCCTGAGCATTTTCATGATGGCCGTGCCGACCCTGATCATGGGTCTGCTGCCGACCTACGCACAAATCGGCATGTGGGCGCCGATCCTTCTATTGTTGATGCGGGTCATTCAAGGCGCGGCGATTGGCGGCGAAGTGCCGGGGGCGTGGGTTTTCGTTTCCGAGCACGTGCCGCAAAAGCACATGGGCTACGCCTGCGGCACGCTCACCAGCGGTCTGACCGCCGGTATTCTGCTTGGCTCGCTGGTCGCTACCGCGATCAACAGTATCTATACGCCAGTGGAGGTGGCTGATTACGCCTGGCGGATTCCGTTCCTGCTTGGCGGCGTGTTCGGCCTGTTCTCGGTCTATCTCCGGCGCTGGCTGCACGAAACCCCGGTGTTCGCCGAGCTGCAACTGCGCAAGGCGCTGGCCGAAGAAGTGCCGTTGCGCGCGGTGTTGCGTGACCATCGCGGCGCGATTGCGATCTCGATGCTGCTGACCTGGCTGCTGTCCGCCGGGATCGTCGTGGTCATCCTGATGACCCCGACCGTGCTGCAAACCGTTTATCACTTCTCGCCGACGGTCGCGCTGCAGTCGAACAGCCTGGCGATCGTGTTCCTGAGTCTGGGCTGCATCATTTCCGGCGCGCTGGCCGATCGGTTTGGTGCCGGCCGGGTGTTCGTATTCGGTTGCCTGGGCTTGCTCATCAGTTCGTGGACCTTCTATCACAGCCTCGCCGATCACCCGAACTGGCTGTTCCCGCTGTATGCGTTGACCGGTCTGCTGGTCGGCACCATCGGTGCGGTGCCCTACGTGATGGTCAAGGCGTTCCCGCCGGTGGTGCGCTTCAGCGGTCTGTCCTTCTCTTATAACGTTGCCTACGCGATCTTCGGCGGCCTGACGCCAATGGTGGTCAGCCTGCTACTCAAAGAAAGCGCGATGGGGCCTGCCTACTATGTGGCGGT
This sequence comes from Pseudomonas sp. TH06, assembly GCF_016651305.1. Classification (GTDB taxonomy): domain Bacteria; phylum Pseudomonadota; class Gammaproteobacteria; order Pseudomonadales; family Pseudomonadaceae; genus Aquipseudomonas. The sequence continues at coordinate 1,606,465 of NZ_JAEKEC010000001.1, forward strand.
GCTGTGCGCGATGGGGATTCTGGTGGGGGCGTGGCTCTGGAAGAAGGGGCGCTGATCCAGACTCTGCATCAGGTGTTCTGACGCCATCGCGAGCAGGCTCACTCCTACATTTGGAATGCATTTCAATTGTGGGAGCGAGCCTGCTCGCGAATGGGGCACCGCGAATCATCCAGTAAAAACCCGAATGCTGGCCTTTCATCCAATTGTCATATTTCAGCCATAGAGTGTTCACACGGCCTGCTGATACTTGGCCCCGACTTAACACACCCTATCTGCTAGGAGTAAGGCATGAAACTGAAGCGTTTGATGGCGGCAATGACTTTTGTCGCTGCTGGCGTTGCGACTGCCAACGCGTTCGCCGCTGTTGACCCTGCTATCCCGAGCTACACCAAGACCACAGGTGTGTCGGGCAACCTGTCCAGCGTCGGCTCCGATACTCTGGCCAACCTCATGACCCTCTGGGCTGAGAACTACAAAAAAGAATACCCGAACGTAAACATCCAGATTCAGGCCGCTGGCTCCGCCACTGCGCCACCTGCGCTGACTGAAGGCACCTCCAACCTGGGCCCGATGAGCCGCAAGATGAAGGACACCGAACTGGCGGCCTTCGAACAGAAATACGGCTACAAGCCAACCGCTATCCCGGTTGCCGTGGACGCCCTGGCGGTCTTCGTTCACAAAGACAACCCGATCCAGCACCTGACCATGGAACAGGTTGACGCGATCTTCTCGTCCACCCGTCTGTGCGGCGCCAAAGCCGACGTGAAAACCTGGGGCGACCTGGGCGTGACCGGCGACCTGGCCAACAAGCCAGTACAACTGTTCGGCCGTAACTCGGTATCCGGCACTTACGGCTACTTCAAAGAAGAAGCCCTGTGCAAAGGCGACTACAAGCCAAACGTCAACGAACAACCAGGCTCGGCTTCGGTCGTGCAGTCGATCAGCTCCTCGCTGAACGGCATCGGTTACTCGGGCATCGGCTACAAGACCGCTAGCGTGAAGACGGTTGCTCTGTCGAAGAAAGGCAGCACTGACTTCATCGAAGACACCGAAGAAAACGCCCTGAACGGCAAGTACCCACTGTCGCGTTTCCTCTACGTGTACGTGAACAAAGCCCCGAACAAGCCTCTGGCTCCGCTGGAAGCTGAGTTCGTGAAACTGGTTCTGTCCAAACAGGGCCAGGAAGTTGTGGTGAAAGACGGCTACATCCCACTGCCAGCCAAGGTTGCTGCAAAAGCACTGGCTGACCTGGGTCTGCAAGAAGGCGGCGCTGAAGTCGCAAAAAAGTAACAAATTGAGTCCGGGGTGAACCCCGCCGGACTCAAGGAAAAAGGCCGGATCTGCTAGCAGGCCGGCCTTTTCCACACCTCAAATTTTCGATCCTCTGCCAGTCCTGCTGGCGGTGGATTTGCTGCGTCACTGCACTGTCATCTTTCTGTCATACAGGATCGCTAGGGTGAGCGCATGAATGATCTGGCCAATTCCCACATGACTACTAATCCTCCCAAGCGCATTGATTTCAATACGCCTGAGCTGCAACGCAAGCGCCGCATTCGCGCGCTCAAGGATCGCTTCACCCGCTGGTACGTCCTCGTTGGCGGTCTGGCGGTGCTGGCAGCCATCACCCTGATCTTCTTCTTCCTCGCCTACGTGGTTGCGCCGCTGTTCAAAGGTGCCGACCTGACCGCGAAAGATGCCATTACCCCTGCGTGGATGCAGGACGCCGGCAAGCCCCTGATGATCTCGCTCGAAGAGCAGAATCAGGTGGCGATGCGCGTTTCCGACAAGGGCCAGGCGCTGTTCTTCGACATCGACAGTGGCGCTGAATTGAAGCGCGTCGATCTGCCGGTTCCGGCGGGCACCACCGTGACCTCCATCGGCGAAGACCAGCCAGGTCATCCGCTGGTGGCAGTGGGTCTGTCCAACGGTCAGGCGCTGGTGTTCCGTCACACCTATAAAGTCAGCTACCCGGACGGCAAGAAAACCATCACCCCGGCCATCGAATACCCGTACGGCGACACGCCGATCGCGCTGAACGAAAGCGGCGGGGCGCTGGAGCACGTCAGCCTCAATGCCAGCGATACAACGCTGATGCTGGTGGGTTCGACCGGTTCGCAACTCAACGTTCTGTCGCTGACCAGCGAAGAAAACATGATGACCGGCGAAGTCACCAACGAGCAGAAGCGTATCGATCTGCCGCAGATGACTGAGTCTGTGAAAAACATCTTCGTCGACCCGCGCCAGCAGTGGCTGTACGTGGTCAACGGGCGTGCCCAGGCCGACGTGTTCAGCCTGCGCGACAAGAGCCTCAACGGTCGCTACAAACTGCTGGAAAACGCCGACGCCGAAGTCACGGCCACCACGCAATTGGTCGGCGGTATCTCGCTGATCGTGGGTGATTCTAAGGGTGGCCTGGCCCAGTGGTTCATGGCCCGCGACACCGACGGCGAGCTGCGCCTGAAGCAGATCCGTACCTTCCAGATGGGCACCGCGCCGATCGTTGAAATTACTGCTGAAGAACGCCGTAAAGGCTTCCTCGCGCTGGATGCCAGCGGCAAGCTCGGCGTGTTCCACAGCACCGCGCACCGTACGCTGCTGGTTGATCAGGTAGTTGATGGCCAAGGCGTATTCGGCCTGTCACCGCGCGCCAACCGCGTGATCGTCGAAGCCGGCGGCAAGCTGCAACCGCTGCTGCTCGACAACCCGCACCCGGAAGTGTCGTGGAGCGCGCTGTGGAGCAAGGTCTGGTACGAGAACTACGACGAGCCTAAATACGTCTGGCAATCGACTGCGGCCAACACCGATTTCGAACCGAAACTGAGCCTCTCGCCACTGACCTTCGGCACCCTGAAAGCGGCGTTCTACGCGATGCTGCTGGCTGCACCGCTGGCCGTCGCCGCGGCAATTTACACCGCCTACTTCATGGCCCCGGGCATGCGCCGCAAGGTCAAACCGGTGATCGAACTGATGGAAGCGATGCCGACGGTGATCCTCGGTTTCTTCGCCGGTCTGTTCCTCGCGCCTTATGTTGAAGGGCATCTGCCGGGCATCTTCAGCCTGCTGATGCTGCTGCCGATCGGCATTCTGGTCGCCGGTTTCACCTTCAGTCGCCTGCCTGAGTCGATCCGCCTGAAAGTCCCGGACGGCTGGGAAAGTGCGCTGCTGATTCCGGTGATCCTGTTCGTCGGTTGGCTGTCGTTGTACATGAGCCCGTTCATGGAGAACTGGTTCTTCGGCGGCGACATGCGTATGTGGATCTCCCACGACCTGGGCATCACCTACGACCAGCGCAACGCTCTGGTAGTCGGTCTGGCCATGGGCTTCGCGGTGATCCCGAACATCTACTCGATCGCTGAAGATGCCGTTTTCAGTGTGCCGCGCGGTTTGACCCTCGGCTCGCTGGCTCTCGGCGCCACGCCATGGCAGACCATGACCCGCGTGGTCATCCTGACCGCGAGCCCGGGCATCTTCTCGGCGCTGATGATCGGCATGGGCCGTGCGGTCGGCGAGACGATGATCGTGCTGATGGCCACCGGTAATACCCCGGTCATGGAAATGAACCTGTTCGAAGGTCTGCGCACCCTGGCCGCCAACGTTGCGGTGGAAATGCCGGAGTCGGAAGTCGGCGGCAGCCACTACCGCGTGCTGTTCCTCTCGGCGCTGGTGCTGCTGTTGTTCACCTTCGTCATGAACACCCTGGCAGAACTGATTCGTCAGCGTCTGCGCAAGAAATACTCGTCGCTTTAAGCAAAGGTAGAAGTCTGTGAAACAGAACTCCCTGAAAGGATGGTTCAAGAGCGGCGCCCCGGGCGTCTGGATCAGCGGTGGCGCGGTGTCCATCGCGGTCATCATGACCATTGGCCTGCTGGCAGTGATTGCCGTGCGCGGTCTGGGTCACTTCTGGCCGGCGGACCTGATCCACGCCAGTTACGACGTGCCGGGCCAGGCCAATCACCTGGTCGTCGGTGAAGTGGTACAGAAGGAAGAAGTCCCGCGTGCCCGACTGAAAAGCGCTGGTTTGCCAGTGCCGGATCAAGGCCCGGAGTTCATGACCCGCGAGCTGATCAAGGTCGGCAACCGTGACCTGAACGGCAACGACTTCACCTGGATCGTCGGCGAGTGGCTGACCAACCAGACCACGCCGCCAGAGTTGATGGCGATCGAGCGTCGCGAGTGGGGCAACTTCTACGGCTACCTGGTCAACGTCAAACAGGACGGCAAAGTCATCGCCGAGGGCGAGGCTGCGTGGCCTGAGCTGCAAGCGCGAATCAACCGTGTGAACGGTCTCGCTGCACAGCTCAAGTCGCTGGAAAAATCCGACATCGGCGCGATCAACGCAGGTCTGGAGCGCATCCGTCTGCACGGCCGCAAACTGGAACTGGAAGGCAAACTCGACGCGAGCGCACAAGCGGACATGGAATTGGAGCGCGCCGAGCTGAATGCGCGTTATCAGGACATCGAAGCGCGTCTGGCCGATCTGCATGCGCAGTTCAACCGCGACGCTTTGACCGCCCGTGATGCCAACGGCAAAGAGATTGAAATCGGTCTGGGCAAAGTGGTTCACGCCTATCAACCGAACGCGATGAGCACCTTCACCAAGGTCGGTTTCTACTTCAGCAAGATCTGGGAATTCCTCTCGGACGACCCGCGTGAAGCGAACACCGAAGGCGGGATTTTCCCGGCGATCTTCGGCACCGTGATGATGACCCTGATCATGGCAATGATCGTTACCCCGTTCGGCGTGCTGGCGGCGGTGTACCTGCGTGAATACGCCAAGCAGAACACCCTGACGCGGATCATCCGTATCGCGGTGAACAACCTCGCTGGCGTTCCGGCGATCGTTTACGGCGTGTTCGGCCTGGGCTTCTTCGTTTACGTGCTCGGTGGTTCGGTCGACCGCTTGTTCTTCCCCGAAGCACTGCCGGCACCGACCTTCGGTACACCGGGTCTGCTCTGGGCGTCGCTGACGCTGGCGCTGCTGGCGGTGCCGGTGGTGATCGTCGCGACTGAAGAAGGTCTGGCACGTATTCCGCGCACCGTGCGTGAAGGTTCGTTGGCCCTCGGCGCGACCAAGGCTGAAACCTTGTGGAAGATTGTGATCCCGATGGCCAGTCCGGCGATGATGACCGGCATGATCCTCGCGGTGGCTCGCGCCGCCGGTGAAGTGGCGCCGCTGATGCTGGTGGGTGTGGTGAAACTGGCGCCGTCGCTACCGGTGGATGGCAACTACCCGTATCTGCATCTGGATCAGAAAATCATGCACCTGGGCTTCCACATTTATGACGTCGGCTTCCAGAGCCCGAACGTCGAAGCGGCCCGTCCGCTGGTGTACGCCACGGCGCTGTTGCTGGTGCTGGTGATCGCCACGTTGAACCTGTCGGCAGTGTGGATTCGTAACCACCTGCGCGAAAAATACAAAGCACTGGACAGCTGATTTCTTATGTAGGAGTGAGCCTGCTCGCGATGGCAACACCACGGTTTGATAGACAAACCGTAGCGCCTGAATCGCGAGCAGGCTCACTCCTACAAAAAACCGAACCGAATTTGTTAGCACAGGGAGCCTCCCATGCAGCACGAAACACATACCCACGGCATCAACATGTCTGCCCTGGGCCGCGACAAGCAGAGCCTGAACCTCGAACAGGAAACCGTGGCCATTGAAGTGCCGGGCCTGAGCCTGTACTACGGCGAGAAACAAGCGCTGTTCGACGTCAGCATGAACATCCCGAAACAGCGCGTGACCGCGTTTATCGGCCCGTCCGGCTGCGGCAAGTCCACGCTGCTGCGCACGTTCAACCGCATGAACGATCTGGTTGACGGCTGCCGCGTTGAAGGCGCGATCAACCTGTACGGCAACAACATCTATCGCAAGGGCGAAGACGTTGCCGAGCTGCGTCGTCGCGTCGGCATGGTGTTCCAGAAGCCCAACCCGTTCCCGAAAACCATCTACGAAAACGTGGTTTACGGCTTGCGCATCCAAGGCATCAACAAGAAGCGCATCCTCGACGAAGCCGTTGAGTGGGCACTCAAAGGCGCGGCGCTGTGGGACGAAGTCAAAGACCGTCTGCACGACTCGGCATTGGGTCTGTCCGGTGGTCAGCAGCAACGTCTGGTGATCGCCCGCACCATCGCCGTGGAACCGGAAGTGCTGCTGCTCGACGAACCGTGCTCGGCCCTCGACCCGATCTCGACGCTGAAAGTCGAAGAGCTGATCTACGAGCTGAAATCCAAGTTCACCATCGTCATCGTCACGCACAACATGCAACAGGCAGCGCGGGTTTCGGACTACACGGCGTTCATGTACATGGGCAAACTGGTGGAATTCGGCGACACCGATACCCTGTTCACCAATCCGGCGAAGAAGCAGACCGAAGACTACATCACCGGTCGTTATGGCTGATTGAAGCGGCTGCGAGCGGCAAGCTTCAAGCGGCAAGTGAGAAGCGAGCGGCATGGATCACCACATAACAGCTTGCAGCTTGAAGCTTGCAGCTCTTGGTTAAACGCTTTTTCGGAGCGAATGCATGATTTCCAAAGAAGGCCTCACCCATCACATCTCCGCGCAGTTCAACGCCGAGCTTGAGGAAGTGCGCAGCCACCTCCTGGCCATGGGCGGGCTGGTCGAGAAGCAGGTCAACGACGCGGTGACCGCACTGATCGAGGCCGACTCCGGTCTGGCCCAGCAGGTGCGCGAGATCGATGACCAGATCAACCAGATGGAACGCAATATCGACGAAGAATGCCTGCGCATTCTCGCCCGTCGTCAGCCGGCGGCGTCCGACCTGCGTCTGATCATCAGCATCTCCAAGTCGGTGATCGACCTTGAGCGCATCGGCGACGAAGCGACCAAGATCGCTCGCCGCGCGATTCAGCTGTGCGAAGAAGGTGAAGCGCCACGCGGTTACGTCGAGGTTCGCCACATCGGCGACCAGGTGCGCAACATGGTCCGCGATGCGCTCGACGCGTTTGCCCGCTTCGACGCCGATCTGGCACTGTCGGTGGCGCAGTACGACAAGATCATTGACCGCGAATACAAGACCGCGCTGCGCGAGCTGGCGACCTACATGATGGAAGACCCGCGCTCTATCTCGCGGGTCTTGAGCATCATCTGGGTCCTGCGTTCGCTGGAACGGATCGGCGATCACGCGCGCAACATCTCCGAATTGGTCATCTACCTGGTGCGTGGCACCGACGTCCGCCACATGGGCCTCAAGCGCATGAAGGAAGAAGTTCAAGGCACAAGCGGCGAAACCGCTAATGTTCCGGGCGATGCTGACGATAAGTAAGATTGCCTGAGAAAAGCGCCCGGCCCTTTGGTCGGGCGTTTTTGTTTAAGGCACTTGAGTAAGAGAATCGAATTCAAAAGCAGCACCCGCGAACGAAAAGTCCCGGCGTGACTGAAGATTGTTGGCAATGTGCCATCAGTAAAAGCGGTATGCTTGCCGGGATTTTTATAGGGGTGTTGGATGAGCAAGATCAGTGTGTTGGTCGTGGACGACGCTTCGTTCATTCGTGACCTGGTAAAAAAGTGCCTGCGTAATTACTTCCCCGGGATCCGCACCGAGGACGCCGTCAACGGCAAAAAAGCTCAAGCGATGCTGGCCAGAGAAGCCTTCGACCTCGTCCTGTGCGACTGGGAAATGCCGGAAATGTCCGGCCTCGAACTGCTGACCTGGTGCCGCGAGCAGGACAATCTCAAGACCATGCCGTTTGTCATGGTCACCAGCCGTGGCGACAAGGAAAACGTCGTGCAGGCGATTCAGGCCGGCGTATCCGGCTACGTCAGCAAGCCGTTCACCAACGAGCAACTGCTGACCAAGGTCAAGCAAGCGCTGAACAAGGTCGGCAAACTCGACACCCTGATGAACAGCGCGCCGACCAAGATGAACTCGGCGTTCGGCAATGATTCGCTCAGTGCCTTGACGGGCGGCAAACCTGCCGTCGTCGGCGGCGCTCCGGCGGCCGCTGCGGTCAATCCGTTCGCCAAGCCTGCCGCTGCCGCTCCGGCACCCGCCGCTGCGCCGTCCCGTGGTCTGCTCAACAGCCCTCCGGTGCAGGCGCCCGCCGCGTCGAAAGCGCCGGTCGGTGGTCGCGGTCAGGGTCAGTTGCGCCTGCCCAGCGGCAACCAGCAATGCGTGATCAAGGCCCTGAGCATCAAGGAAGCGCTGTTGGTGGTGAAACGCACTGACACCCTGCCGCAGATCCTCGACAGCGCCGTGCTCGATCTGGAGCAGGGTGACAACGCCGAAATCGCTCGCCTCAATGGCTACCTGCACGCCATCGTTGCCCATGAGCAGAAAGCCGACAGCGACTGGCTGCAACTGACTTTCCGCTTTGTCGATCAGGACGCGCAGAAACTCGATTACATCTCCCGCCTGATCGCCCGCGGCACAGCGCAGAAGCACTTCGTACCCGGCGCGTGATCTTCGTCGCCTGATACACCGCCATCGCGAGCAGGCTCACTCCTACAAGGGATCGCATTCCAATGTAGGAGTGAGCCTGCTCGCGATGGGGCCATCAAAAGCAACAACAATCTCCCACGTTGCCCAATTTGAAACATCTGTCGATTACCTTGGTCGGCCTCAGCTGCTAGGCTCTCTTCCAGGCCTTACTTCGACAGACTCTTGCCCATGCTCGCGCGCTTGCTGTTTTTCTGTGGTCTTTTCATGGCCTCCACCTCGGCTGTGGCCATGACCATTTACAAATCCACCGATGCCAACGGCGTGGTCTCGTACAGCGACCGTCCGAGCAAAGGCGCCCAGGTGTTCGTGTTTCAGGACCGCATGGTCGAACGCCTCGAGCGGCAGGTGTACCTCGACATCAAGAAGCAGAAGGGCGCCGACGTCGTGTTTGTGCGCAACGACCTGTATGCGCCGGTCGAGGTGGCCTTGGCGTTTACCGGAATGAGCAACGTGCGTGGCGCGCCGGCGCAAACCATCCGCCGGGTGCTGCCGGCGCGCAGCAATACACGTTTAGCATTGCTGACGGCGGTGTCCGGCGGCAAGCCTTTGGTGTACACGCCGCAGTTCCAGTATTCCCTTGGCGACCCCGCAGGTGCGGCGCAGAGCTACCGTTATCCGTTGCCATGGCGCGGCGGGCCGTTTCGCCTGAGCCAGGGGGCTGAGGGCCAGTACAGCCATTTCGGGCCGAAGAACAAATATGCGATGGACATCGCCATGCCGGTCGGCACGCCGATCATTGCTGCGCGGGCAGGGGTGGTGGTGAAAACCGAAAACTCGCAGAGTGGTCGCGGCACTGACCCCTCCGGCAATTTCGTGCGAATACTGCACGACGACGGCACGATGGGGGTGTATTTGCACCTCAAGCAGGGTTCGGTGAGCGTACGCGAAGGGCAGCGGGTGACGGTGGGCAGCCCGCTGGCGCTGTCGGGCAACACCGGCAACAGCAGCGGCCCGCACCTGCACTTTGTGATACAGCGCAACAGCGGCGCGGGGCTGGTGTCGATTCCGTATCAATTCAACCAGCCACTGGGGGCGTTGCCCAACTTTGCGTTGGGCAAACAATAAACACACGAGGGATCAGATCCGGATGGCTTTTGTGGAGAGGGGATTTATCCCCGATGGAGGGCGCAGCCGTCCCAAAACCATTGAATGCATTGTGTCAGATGCTATACGAATGCAGATTCAGGGCCGCTTCGCAGCCCATCGGGGATAAATCCCCTCACCACAGAAGCCTCCCCCAGACCACCCATCAATCCAGCATCAACACCTTCGCCAGCACAATCTTCGGCCCTTTCATCTTCTTGATGATGATCCGCAGGCCTTCGACTTCCAGCACTTCTTCCTCTTCCGGCACCCGTTTCAGGGTCTCGTAAACCAGCCCGGCGAGGGTCTCGGCTTCGATATGGTCGAGGTCGATGCCGAGCAGGCGCTCAACCTTGAACAACGGCGTATCACCGCGCACCAGCAGCTTGCCCGGTTGATACGCGAGAATCCCGCGCTCGGCCTTGCGGTGTTCGTCCTGGATGTCGCCGACCAGCACTTCCAACACGTCTTCCATGGTCAGGTAGCCGATGATGTTGCCGTCAGCCTCCTCGACCACGGCGAAGTGCGAGCCGCCCTTGCGGAACTGCTCCAGCAGCTGCGACAGCGGCATATGCCGCGACACGCGCTCCAGCGGACGGGTCAGCTCGGCCAGGTTGAACGACTCGGGGATGTGGTCCAGCGCTGCCAGTTCCAGCAGCAGATCCTTGATGTGCAGCAGGCCGACGAACTCCTGACGCTCGCTGTCGTACACCGGATAGCGGCTGAACTTGTGGCGACGGAACATCGCGAGGATTTCTTTCAGCGGCGCGTTGAATTCCAGAGTAATCAGGTCTTCGCGGGAGTTGGCCCAGTCGACCACTTCCAGTTCGCCCATTTCCACCGCCGAGGCCAGTACGCGCATGCCCTGATCGCTCGGATCCTGGCCACGGCTGGAGTGCAGGATCAGTTTCAGTTCTTCGCGGCTGTAATGGTGTTCGTGGTGCGGGCCGGGTTCGCCTTGGCCGGCGATACGCAGAATCGCGTTGGCGCTGGCGTTGAGCAGATAGATCGCCGGGTACATCGCCCAGTAGAACAGGTACAGCGGCACCGCCGTCCACAGCGACAGCAACTCGGGTTTGCGGATCGCCCAGGACTTCGGAGCCAGCTCGCCGACGACGATGTGCAGGTACGAAATGATGAAGAACGCGGTGAAGAACGACACACCCTTGACGATTTCCGGCGACTGCACGCCGACCGCGCTCAGCAGCGGTTCGAGGATGTGCGCGAACGCCGGCTCACCAACCCAGCCCAGACCGAGGGAGGCGAGGGTGATACCGAGCTGGCACGCCGAGAGGTACGCATCAAGCTGACTGTGTACGGTGCGCAGGATGTGCCCGCGCCAGCCGTTCTGATCGGCGATGGCCTCGACCCGGGTCGAGCGCAGTTTGACCATGGCGAACTCTGCCGCAACGAAGAAGCCGTTGAGCAAAACCAGGATCAGAGCAAAAAGGATCATGCCGAAGTCGGCGAAAATGGTAGCGAGGGACAAGCCAGGGGAAGGGTCCATGATGGAGTTTTGCGGGTTCCGTTTGATTCAAGAGAGGTAAAAGCCGCGCCTGAAAGGCAGGCACAAGTCAGCCAATGTAGCGGCTGACATGGCGATTGCCTAGTGGTGAGTGCCGGTCGGTCTTACTCGGCGGCGCTGATCGCCCGCGTCTGGGCAACCTGAGCCGGGGCGAAATGACAGGTGAACGTGCTGCCATGACCGGGCACGCTGCTGATCTCCATGCGTGCGCGGTGGCGCAGCAGCACGTGTTTGACGATGGCCAGGCCAAGGCCGGTGCCGCCGGTGTTGGAGTTGCGGCTGGAGTCGACGCGGTAGAAGCGTTCGGTCAGGCGCGGCAGGTGTTTGCTGTCGATGCCGATCCCGGAATCCTGCACGCTCAGGTGCGCGCCCTGATCGTCGCCCCACCAGCGAATGCGGATGTTGCCCTCGGCCGGGGTGTACTTCACCGCGTTGAACACCAGATTGGAAAACGCGCTGCGCAGTTCCGCCTCGCTGCCTTTGAGCATCAGGCTGGCGTCGGCTTCCAGCGTGATGCGCTGGTTTTTCGATCCGGACAATTGCTGCGCGTCGCTCTTGATCGATTGCAGCAGCGTATCGACCTGCACGGGTTGGTTGTCCGATGGGTAATCGGTGGCTTCCAGTTTCGCCAGCAACAGCAAATCGTTGAGCAACGTCTGCATGCGCCCGCCCTGTTGTTGCATCTGTTGCAGGGCGCGGCTCCAGCGCGGGTTCACTTCTTCGACGTTGTCGAGCAAGGTTTCCAGATAACCGCAGATCACCGTCAGCGGTGTGCGCAGTTCGTGGGAAACGTTGGCAATGAAGTCTTTGCGCATCTGCTCCAGCTGATGAATGCGCGTGACGTCGCGTACCAGCATCAAATGTTCGTTGTTGCCGTAACGGGTCAGGTACAGCTGAATGCGCACGCGATCATTGGTCGGCGAGGGGATTTCCAGCGGCTCGGCGTAGCTTTCCTGCTCGAAGTATTCCTTGAAGCGCGGATGCCGCACCAGGTTGGTCACCGGTTGGCCGCTGTCTTGTGGAGTCTTGAGGCCGAGCAGGGTTTCGGCGGCACGGTTCCACCATTCCAGGTTGCCGTCGCTGTCGAGCATGATCACCGCGTCTTTCAGTGCGGCGGTGGACTCCTGCACTCGGTCGATCACCGCTTGCAGGCGCCCGCGTACGCGTTGGTCGCGGCGTTGCAGGTGATAGATGCTGTCGAATACCTCACCCCACAGGCCATAGCCGTCGGGCGGTGCTTCATCGGGTTGATGCAGGCGCAGCCATTCGTGCAGACGCAGCAATTGCTTGAGCGTCCAGGCCAGGTAAATACCCAGACCCGCCGCGAGGCTCCAGCCGTAGTAGCCGCTGATCAGGCCGATCACCAGGCAACCGGTGACCAGCAACAGCATGTGGCGAATCAGGGTGCCATGCCAGTTTTGATTCACGGAGCGTCCTTAACGCAGCTTCGAGTTTCAAGCTGCAAGCTTCAAGCTAAAGCGGATCGGCTTTTACTTGCCGCTTGTAGCTAGAAGCTTGCCGCTGCTTTTAAGCTTTGGTGGAAAACCGGTAGCCAGTGCCGCGCACGGTTTGTACCAGATTTTCGTAGGCGTCGCCGAGGGCCTTGCGCAGACGGCGGATGTGCACGTCGACGGTGCGTTCTTCAACGTAGACGTTGCCGCCCCAGACCTGATCCAGCAATTGACCCCGGGTGTAGGCACGTTCCTGGTGAGTCATGAAGAATTGCAGCAGACGGTATTCGGTCGGGCCCATCTCGGCCGGACGGCCATCGATGGTCACGCGATGACTGATCGGGTCGAGCAGCAGGCCGCCCACTTCGATTGGCGCTTCGCCATCGGTCGGGCCGGCGCGGCGCAGCACGGCTTTGAGGCGTGCGACCAGTTCGCGGGGGGAAAACGGTTTGGTGATGTAGTCGTCGGCGCCGACTTCCAGACCCTGGATCTTGTTGTCCTCTTCGCCCTTGGCGGTGAGCATGATGATCGGGATGTCCCCGGTCAGCTCATCTCGCTTGAGGCGGCGGGCCAGTTCGATGCCTGAGGTGCCGGGCAGCATCCAGTCGAGCAGGATCAGGTCCGGCTTGCGGTCGACGATGATGGCGTGTGCCTGCTGCGAGTTCTCTGCCTCGAGGCAGTCATAGCCGGCCATTTCCAACGCAACGGCGATCATTTCGCGAATGGGCGCTTCGTCGTCGACGATCAGAATGCTCCTGCCAACCATGCCTTAATCCTCTTGTCATTTAACTGTCTTGCGCCGCATTAGATAACGGAATTATTGCAGTCGTGTGACAGTATTTTAGTCCGGCGGCGATTGTGCAAATCCTGAACTAAGCTCTAAGTCCGAATCCTGACAACCACAAAAGAAGGTTTCCATGACTCAATACACTGCTTCTTTCAAGGCTTTAGTCCTTGCTGCCGCCATGGCTTTGCCTGCGATGGCCTTCGCCGCCGATCCAGCGATGGAGAAGGACGGCATGTACACCGATCACCATGGCATGACCCTATACACCTTCGCCAAAGACTCAGGTGGCAAGTCGATGTGCAACGACAAATGCGCCGAAAACTGGCCACCACTCATGGCGACTGCCGGCGACAAGTCGATGGGCGACTGGATGGTAATCAAGCGCGATGACGGCAAGATGCAATGGGCCTATCAAGGTATGCCGTTGTACACCTTCAAGATGGACAAGAAGGCCGGTGACATGACCGGCGACGGCAAAATGGACGGCGCCTGGAAAGTCGCCAAAGCCAAGTAAACGCGGTTCCTTGTAGGAGTGAGCCTGCTCGCGATAGCGGTTTATCAGTCGCATTTTCATTAGCTGACACACCGCTATCGCGAGCAGGCTCACTCCTACAGGTGTGTGTTCAGCGCAACGCGTAATCGAGCACAATCCCGACAAAAATCGCCAACCCGGCCCAATGGTTGTGCAAGAACGCCTGGAAGCAGCGCATCCGGTCGCGGTCCCGCGTGTACCAGAACTCCCACGCATAGCAGCCGGCAGCCACCAGTAAGCCGAGATGGAACCAGACACCCAGCTCGAACTTCGACCCCGCCAGCAACAGGCAGCCCAACGACAGTGCCTGCAAGCTCAGGATGATCATCCGGTCCGCCTCGCCGAACAGGATCGCCGTGGATTTCACGCCGATCTTCAAGTCGTCGTCCCGATCGGTCATCGCGTAATAAGTGTCGTAACCCACCGTCCACAACAGGTTGGCAATCCACAGCAGCCAGGCCGCCGCCGGCAGTTCACCGGTTTCAGCGGTAAACGCCATCGGCATGCCCCAGGAAAACGCCGCACCCAGCACCACTTGCGGGTAATAGGTGTAGCGCTTCATGAATGGATAGGTGAACGCCAGCGCCAGACCGCCCAGCGACAGCCAGATCGTCGGCGCATTGGTGCACAGCACCAGCAGAAAACTCACGCCCATCAGCAGCGCAAAGAACACCAAGGCTTCTTTCGAACTGATCTTGCCGCTGGCCAGTGGTCGTTGCGCGGTGCGTTTGACGTGACCGTCGACCTTGCGATCAGCCCAGTCATTGATCACGCAGCCACCGGCGCGGGTCAGCACCACGCCGAGGACGAAAATCACCACGTTGGCCAGCGACGGCGAGCCTTTACCGGCAATCCACAAGGCCCACAGCGTCGGCCACAGCAGCAGATAGATACCGATCGGCTTGTCCATGCGCGTCAACTGAATGAAATCCCAGGCGCGCGGATTCAAACGGTTCAGGGACTTGAGCAGGCTCTGATACATCAGTTGTTCTCCGGATGGGCGCGGACGGTATCCCACAGACTCGGCAGGAAGATTTCGGCGACCAGCACGCTCAGCGCGCAACGGTCGAAACGCGAGCGCCGGCCCCACAGTTCAGGCGCTTTCACGTCTGGTGGCAACCATTGCTCGGGGTAGTGGCAAACTTCGATGGCGCGGCGCTGAAAGGCGTGATCGCAAAACAGCAATTCGCCCAACGAGCGGCTGCCCAATTCGTCCATGTGCAAACCGTCGCCTTGCAGGGCTGCGCGCGAGGCCACGCTTCGTGCGAAAACCCAGGCCTCACCGTGACCACGCAGATACACCTCACGCACCCAGCCTTCGCTGCCTTCGGGCAGATCCAGCCCCGCGCATTCGTCGGCGCGCAGGGTGTCCCAGCCTTCAAACAATGGCGTAACGCTGAAGCCATCGTTGGACAGTCGCGTCAGTCGGCGGGTCAGTGAGCCTTCGTCGAACAGCCAGTCGAGGGTCAAGGGATCGGGGAGGGGCGTCAGTTGGCTTTGAGTCAGCCAGAGCGGGGCCGGGCAGGGATTTGTCTGTTGCACAATGAGTCATTATTGGCCGCAAATGAGGCGGCGAGCTTAACATGGCCGTCCGCGATATTGATTGATCCGGGTCGCCGTTGCGCCGAACAGGCTTGCATCTGCCCGGTTCGATCAGTACAAAACGCGCTGAGCTGGACGGCAGCGCAGCACCCATCGACCGTCCGTGCCGGCAATAAGCCTGAACCCTGAGGAAGTACCTGAATGAAAAAGTGGCAATGTGTGGTCTGCGGCCTGATCTATAACGAAGCCGACGGCTGGCCGGATGACGGTATTGCGCCGGGCACCCTGTGGCAGGACGTGCCGGAAGACTGGCTGTGCCCCGACTGCGGCGTCGGCAAGATGGACTTCGAAATGATCGAAATCAACTAAGTAAATCGAAAGGAGTAAGGCATGAACGCACCTGTCGTAATCGTCGGCACCGGGCTTGCGGGCTACAACCTGGCTCGGGAGTTTCGCAAACTCGATAGCGAAACCCCGCTGCTGCTGATTACTGCCGATGACGGCCGCTCTTACTCCAAGCCGATGCTCTCCACCGGTTTCGGCAAGAACAAGGACGCCGATGGCCTGAGCATGGCCGAACCGGGCGCCATGGCCGAGCAATTGAAAGCCGAAGTGCGCACCCACACGCGCATCAGCGGCATCGACGCCGGTCACAAGCGCCTGTGGATCGGCGAAGAAGCGGTCTCCTACCGCGACCTGATCCTCGCCTGGGGCGCGGAAACCGTCCGTGTGCCGATTGAAGGCGACGGCGCGGACCTGGTGTTCCCGATCAATGATCTCGAAGACTACGCACGTTTTCGCGCAGCGGCGGCCGGCAAGCGTCGAGTGCTGCTGCTCGGTGCCGGCCTGATCGGCTGCGAATTCGCCAACGACCTGATCCTCGGCGGCTACGAGGTGCAACTGGTTGCACCGTGCGAGCAAGTCATGCCGATGTTGTTGCATCCCGCTGCGGCGGCAGCAGTGCAGGCCGGACTGGAAAGCCTGGGCGCGAAATTCCACCTCGGCCCGGTGCTGACCCGTTTGCAGAAGGTCGCCGACGGTCTTGAAGCGCATCTGTCCGACGGCCAGGTCATTGCCTGCGATGTCGTGGTCTCGGCCATCGGTCTGCGTCCACGCATCGATCTGGCGGCGGCTGCCGGCGTGCTGGTCAATCGCGGCGTCGTGGTTGATCGGCATCTGAAGACGTCCCACGCCAATATCTATGCCTTGGGCGATTGCGCCGAGGTCGATGGGCTGAATCTTTTGTACGTCATGCCCCTCATGAGCTGTGCGCGAGCGCTTGCACAAACCCTGGCGGGAAATCCGACGGCGGTGACCTACGGCCCGATGCCGATCACCGTGAAAACCCCGGTGTGTCCACTGGTGGTTTCGCCGCCACCACGCGGTAGCGAAGGCGTCTGGACCGTTGACGGGCAGGGCGCCGACATCAAGGCCCTGTGCCACAGCGCCGACGGTCAGTTGCTCGGTTATGCGCTGACTGGCGCGGCGGTCATGGAAAAACTCGCACTGAACAAACAGCTTCCGCCCCTGCTGGCGTAAATACTGGTCGTTCTGTCGGAATCACCCCGCTTTTGCCCCTACAAAGGTCGCCGGGAGACTGGCGCCGCCCGTATCCGCGTGCCATTCTCACTCCCGTCTGCCGCAGAGTAGAGCCTGCGGCGCCTTGGGCGCTGTTCCAACGAGAACAGCACGGACATAACAACAAAAAACCGTCAAAGGGGCTTCACTAATGCGTAAACCAGAACTCGCCGCTGCAATCGCTGAAAAAGCAGATCTGACCAAAGAACAGGCCAACCGCGTACTCAACGCCGTCCTCGAAGAAATCACCGGCGCTCTGCACCGCAAGGACAGCGTTACGCTCGTAGGCTTCGGCACCTTCCTGCAACGCCACCGCGGCGCCCGCACCGGCAAAAACCCGCAAACCGGTGAACCGGTGAAAATCAAGGCCAGCAACACCGTTGCGTTCAAGCCAGGCAAATCGTTGAAAGACAGCGTTAACCCTTAATTGCGGCGAACTCCCTGAATAATGGGGAGAACCGTAAGAAAAAATGGGCACATCGATTGCGGTCGAGTGCCCATTTTTTGTGGCTGGTGATTTATACAGACATACAGTTCGGATCTAAACGTTAGTACCTATTCGGTATTCGTTTCATTTGATAGCTATCGCCCCTCCTAAATAATGAAGACAGGCTCTATATATAGAGGCCATCAAAATGATGGCACTTTTTTAATTGTTCGTTGTCTCACTGCGTTTTGTTGAATCAATACCAAGGTCTTTAGGAATAATCCTACATCCAGTTTTTTCAAAACTTGTCATGCTCTGCGCCATTCCGCTACGGCCCTTTTTACGTGGTGAGGGGGATCTGGAACGAGCGCTCTAAATCAAGGTTTTCAGGTTGTCTCTGCGCGTGACTGATTAAAAAGAACGTGTCAGGGATTCCCTGACTGAATATAGGGAAACCTCCTACAGCAATTAAAGAACACTTCGTCTTGTTGTTTAACCAGATGCTTGCTAGTGGCCATCATAGTGATTACGATGCGCCCACTTGAAAGAGCACACACTCAATTGGATGAGTCGCGTCACTGCTCTTCGATACTGTCCAGCGCCGTGGCAATTCCAATAGGCGCATGACCGTAATCCTAATTAAAGGCCATGGATGTCCTACTCAAGCAAACTTTCCGCCCATTACCTCGAACTCGCAAAAGTCTCTGTTTCCAAAGAGAATTTCGCGGGCGAAGACGTTCGTTTTTCGAGCGAATTCGAGGCGCTGGAAAGCGAGCTGGCCAAAGCCTCTTCGATGCATGAAAGCGGGCAGATCGACTGGCTGAAAATTCGCGAAAACAGCGAAAACCTCCTGCGTACTCAATCCAAGGATCTGCGTGTCGGCGCCTGGCTGACCTGGTCGCTGTACCAGCGTGAATCCTTCCCCGGGCTGCTGGCCGGTCTCGGTTTGCTGCACCATCTGTCGGAAAACAACTGGGCCGACGTCCACCCGCTCAAACCCCGCACCCGTGCCGCCGCGATTGGCTGGCTGGTGCCGCGTCTTGAGCAGGTCATCACCGAAAACATCGCGATCAAAGAGCAACTGCCGATGTTCCGGCAGCTCTCCGAGCACCTGTCCGGCCTCGAGGCCGCGTGTGCTGAGCACCTGGGTGATGATTCGCCGCTGCTGCTGCCGATCTCCCGCCGCCTGAAAACCATGATCCAGCGTGCGGCTGACAATCAGCCGGCCCCCGGCGTCGTGGGTGCAGCGGTGGCGCAGGTCAAGCAGGCAGCCAGTCAGTTGCTCGCCCCCGGCGCACCGATCGATAACGAAAGAGATGCGCACAAAGCGCTGCGTGCCCAGCAGGAAAGCGCCCGCCCGTTGTGCGCCTGGTGGCTCAAACAGAAAGCCACCGACTTGCGTGCCCTGCGTCTGAACCGCACATTGCTGTGGATGACCATCGACGCGGTGCCTGAGCGCAACGCCGAACAGATCACCGTGCTGCGCGGCTTGCCGGTCGACAAGCTCAAGCAATATCAGGATCGCTTCGATCAGGGTAAATACGCCGACCTCTTGGTGGAATTGGAGGCGAGCCTGGCGAAGGCGCCGTTCTGGTTCGATGGCCAGAGGATGGTCTGGGAATGTCTCCAGAACCTCAACGCCGAGTTGGCAATGCGCGAAGTGGAAATCCACTTCGCGCTTTTGGTTCAGCGTCTGCCTGGCATTGTCGAGTTGCGTTTTCACGACGGCGCGCCATTTGCCGACCCGGTCACCCGGGCGTGGATCGCTGCCAATGTCATGCCGCATCTGCAAAGCGCCAGTGCGCCGCGCAAGGTCGAAAACGACAACGTCGAAACCCAGCCCGCCTGGGAGAAAGCCCTCGAAGAAGTCCTGCCGATTCTGCGCAAGGAAGGCCTCAAGCCTGCCGTGCAGATCCTCAAGCAAGGGCTGCAATCGGCCCATGGCGGGCGCGAGCGCTTCTTCTGGCAGTTCGCGCTCGCCCGGCTGTGCTTCATGGCCAAGAAATACGAACTGGCCAAGAACCAGCTGGAAACCCTCGATCAGACATTACAGGACTCAGGCCTGCACGCCTGGGAGCCCGATCTTGCATTGGAAGTGCTGCACCTGCTGCACAGTTGCTGCGAGTTGTTGCCGCAGAACCATGCAGTGCGTGAACGCAAGGAAGAGATTTATCGCAGGCTGTGCCACCTCGATCTCGAAGTGGTACTCGAATAGGCCCCAGGGCCACAACCGCAAGGAGAAAAGCCATGGCCAAAGAAGGCTCGGTAGCCCCCAAGGAACGCATCAACGTCACCTTCAAACCCGCCACCGGCGGTGCTCAGGAAGAGATTGAATTGCCGCTGAAGCTGCTGGCAATCGGTGACTACACCCACCGCAAGGACGATCGCAAAATCGAAGATCGCAAGCCGATCAGCATCGACAAGATGACCTTCGACGAAGTGTTGGCCAAGCAAGAACTGGGTCTGACGCTGAGCGTGCCGAACCGTCTGCAAGAAGATGGCGAGGCCGACGAGCTGGCTGTGCAACTGCGCGTCAATTCGATGAAGGACTTCAACCCGGCCAGCCTGGTCGAGCAAGTGCCTGAGCTGAAAAAACTGATGGAACTGCGCGATGCGCTGGTGGCCCTCAAAGGCCCGCTGGGTAACGCACCTGCGTTCCGTAAAGCCATCGAAGGCGTGCTCGCCGACGACGAATCCCGCGGTCGCGTACTCGGTGAGCTGGGCCTGAACGCCGCAGCCCCGGACGCCTGAGACTCCAGCCAAGGAAGCCAACACAATGAGCACTAGCGCAGCACAAGAGAAGAGCGCCGGCAACGGCGAGTACAGCATTCTCGACAGCATCATCGCCGAAACCCGTCTGACTCCGGACGACGAAGCCTACGACATCGCCAAGCGTGGTGTGTCGGCGTTCATCGAAGAACTGCTCAAGCCGCAGAACAACGGTGAGCCGGTCAAGAAGGCCATGGTTGACCGCATGATCGCCGAGATCGATGCCAAGCTCAGCCGTCAGATGGACGAAATCCTGCACCACCCGGATTTCCAGGCGCTGGAATCGTCGTGGCGTGGTCTGCAGTTGCTGGTCGACCGCACCAACTTCCGCGAAAACATCAAGATCGAAATCCTCAACGTCTCCAAAGACGACCTGCTGGACGATTTCGAAGATTCGCCGGAAGTCATGCAGTCGGGCCTGTACAAGCACATCTACACTGCTGAATACGGCCAGTTCGGTGGTCAGCCGGTTGGCGCGATCATCGCCAACTACTACATGTCGCCAAGCTCACCGGACGTGAAACTGATGCAGTACGTGTCCAGCGTAGCCTGCATGTCCCACGCACCGTTCATTGCCGCTGCCGGCCCGAAATTCTTCGGTCTGGAAAGCTTCACCGGCCTGCCGGATCTGAAAGATCTGAAAGACCACTTCGAAGGCCCGCAATTCGCCAAATGGCAGAGCTTCCGTACTTCGGAAGACTCCCGCTACGTCGGTCTGACCGTGCCGCGTTTCCTGCTGCGTAACCCGTACGACCCGGAAGAAAACCCGGTCAAATCGTTCGTGTACAAGGAAACCGTTGCCAACAGCCACGAGCACTACCTGTGGGGCAACACCGCTTACGCGTTCGGCACCAAGCTGACCGACAGCTTCGCCAAATTCCGCTGGTGCCCGAACATTATCGGCCCACAGAGCGGCGGTGCGGTTGAGGACTTGCCTCTGCACCACTTCGAAAGCATGGGCGAAATCGAAACCAAGATCCCTACTGAAGTTCTGGTTTCCGACCGTCGTGAATACGAACTGGCCGAGGAAGGCTTCATCTCCCTGACCATGCGTAAAGGCTCCGACAACGCGGCGTTCTTCTCCGCAAGCTCGGTGCAGAAGCCGAAGTTCTTCGGCATCAGCGCAGAAGGCAAGGCGGCAGAGCTGAACTACAAGCTCGGCACCCAACTGCCGTACATGATGATCGTCAACCGCCTGGCTCACTACTTGAAAGTGCTGCAGCGCGAGCAACTCGGTTCGTGGAAAGAACGTACCGACCTCGAGCTGGAACTCAACAAGTGGATCCGTCAGTACGTTGCCGACCAGGAAAACCCGAGCGCCGAAGTACGTGGCCGTCGTCCGCTGCGCGCTGCGCAAATCATCGTCAGCGATGTTGAAGGCGAGCCGGGCTGGTACCGCGTGAGCTTGAACGTGCGTCCGCACTTCAAGTACATGGGTGCCGATTTCACCCTGTCGCTGGTTGGCAAGCTGGACAAAGAGTAAGAGCGACTCATGGACGGATACGGCAGCCTTTTCGAACGCCTCAACGGCGACGCGGAACTACGCAATGGCAAGAGCCTCGAGGCTTGCGCGATGGCGTCGGTGGCTGCCCATCTGGCCAAAATGCTCAGCACCCGGGCGGGCAGCGTGCAAACGCTGTCCGACTACGGGTTGCCCGATCTCAATGACATGCGTCTGAGCCTGCACGACTCCCTGAGTCAGGCCCGTCTGGCCATCGAAAACTTCATCGAAGCCTACGAGCCGCGCCTGAGCAACGTGCGTGTCATTTCCCTGCCGCGTGATCACGATCAGCTTCGCCTGTCCTTCAGTATCGAAGGCCTGCTGGAAGTTGAAGGTTTCAAGCGTCAGGTCAGTTTTTCCGCGCGCCTGGATGGCAGCGGTCAAGTGAAGGTCACCTAAGGATAACCCCGATGTCTGGCAAACCCGCAGCACGCGTATCCGACCCCACCGCTTGCCCGCTCCCCGGCCACGGTACCAACCCGATCGCCGCTGGTTCTGGCGACGTGTTCTTCGACGGCCTCGCGGCCGCCCGCGAAGGCGATGCCTCCGCGTGTGGTGGTGCGATGGTCGGCGGTTTGGCCACGACGGTGAAAATCAACGGCAAGTCTGCTGTCACGGTTGATTCCGTTGGCTCCCACGGCAACAAGGTTACGGCTGGGTCTTCGACGGTGATTATCGGGAATTCGCATTCGCCGGCGCCGTTTGTGCCGCCGTTGCCTGTGATTATTCCGGGAATATTCAATCGTGTTTTTGCCTTTAAAACTGCCAGTGGGAAAACGGTTGAAGGACTGAACTACAAAATAGTTTCGGAAAGTGGGATCGAGAAGTTTGGTACTGCAGTCGCAGGAACTTCTGCCAGTTTCTCAACTGGACAGAAACCTGAGCCCGTCTCGATCTTTGTAACATCGGAGTAAGATCTTGGAAACGATAGTTGAAATTGGTGGTGTGCCTTATACCTTTGTTACCGAAGATGGTGCTACTGCGTTAAGGCTTGATGACAAAACGACCGCCAGTAACGACACGGATCCTGGAACTTTAAATCTCCCTGAAGCGTGGTTGGTGACTCGTTCTAATGGCGTGCCTCTATTCGCTGTAAAACCAGATGTTTGTGATAAGCCTTTTCGCATCATGAGCGCTGAAAAATTATACGCTGAAAAAATTCAGTGGTTTGAGCCGCTGGCTGATTTCTACCGCGAGCGGTTGTGGGTTAACCCGAATAGCAATGTTGAGGGCTCGGAAGTTTACGACGCTTATCGACAGCATACGTGGCAATCAATTATTGACTTTGCAATCGTAGATAGGCCTTCGTTCGCTTACTATAAGAATCTTCCGGGTGATTGGAAAAAACAACCTGAAGGTGGGGCAAAATATCTTCTTTGTCTAGTTGAAGGTGATCCTTACTGGACAGATGGGCTAGGGCAAATTCCATTCGCAGTGGATACCTTTCGCAAATATTGGGAAGAAACCCGAGAAATTGATTCCGCGATTAGGAAGACGGGCCAGACTGGCTTGGATTGGGCAGATGGAACAATCGGCGGCAGCGATGATGGTAGTGAGAATGTCTACGATAACTTCATAATTATCAGGGCTTGTTTGTGGGCTTCCGAGAACTTTGAACTGGTACTAGAAAAAAGACCCCTGAGTGGTCAAAGATTTGGGATCGACGGTGCAACAGTTGCAAGTACCGTGTACAAGCCAGCCTCTAATGTGCGGCTAAAAACGTCAATTGATGCAGGCCTGTTGGCAAAATACAAAACATGGGAAGCATGATTGTGAAAGTTATCATTGGTGCCGCTATTTATCTGCTTGTTGGTTTTTTGTATTTCTACGTGCACGATGTTGGTGTTGTTTATTACAAGTTGCATGTGGGCTTTACAGATAGGGGGGCAGCAATAGGTGGTGTTGCAGAGCTGGTTTTTTATTTTTTTATATTTGTAAATTTTATAATTTTCTTTATTCCAAGGGTTTTATTCAAGCTGCTAGGGATAGCAGTAATGCTGAGTGTTGTGTTGTTTTATTTCTTGCCAGACAACCCGGTGCGAGCATTTGCCTACGGTGGCCTCACTACCAGTATGAGCTTCTTGGCGTTTGTGCTGCGCTTGAATTTTGAGCGGTGGCACTCCCGAAGCTTTATTTAAGCCGGCGCTCTACAGGATATTTTTTTGATGAGTTCCACTACCAGGCAGGTAATCCGTGTCCTTTAACCACTACTACCAAAGCGAACTTACCGCTCTGCGCCAACTCGGTCGCCGTTTCGCCGAGCGTAGTCCTGCGTTGGCGCCGTATCTGGGGCAGGCCGGGCGGGATCCGGACGTGGAGCGGTTGCTCGAAGGCTTTGCGTTTCTGACCGGGCGCTTGCGCCAGAAGCTCGATGACGAGTTGCCGGAACTCAGCCATTCGCTGATGCAACTGCTGTGGCCAAACTACATGCGTCCGCTGCCGGCGTTCAGCATTCTGCAGTTCGATCCGCTCAAACGTTCTGGTCCGGCGCTGAAAGTCGAGCGTGATACCCCCATCGAAAGCGTGCCGATCGAAGACGTGCGTTGCCGCTTCCGCACCTGCTATCCGACCGAAGTGTTGCCGCTGGATCTGGCCGCGCTGAATTACTCGGTGAAGGGCGACGGTTCGTTGCTCAGCCTGCGTCTGGAAATGAGCGCCGACGGCCACCTCGGTGAGCTGGAACTGAGCAAACTGCGCCTGCACTTTGCCGGTGAGCGTTACATCAGCCAGATGCTCTACCTGAGCCTGCTGCGTAACCTTGAAGGCATCGAATTGATCCCGCTCGACGGCGCCGGCAAGCCGATCGATGGCGTCAGCGGCAAGCCGATGGCGTTCAAGATCCCCGGTGACCGGGTCAAACCGGTGGGCTTTGCCGAAGAAGAAGCGTTGATCCCGTATCCGCTGAACACCTTCCGTGGCTATCGCTACCTGCAGGAATACTTCGCCTTCCAGGACAAGTTCCTGTTCGTCGACGTCAATGGCCTGGACATTCTCAAGGCGCTGCCGGAAGACACCCTCAAGCAGATGCGCGGCCTCGAATTGCGCTTCGATATCCGCAAGAGCGGCATCATGCGCATGCGTCCGACCCTGGATAACGTGAAGTTGTTCTGCACGCCAATTGCCAACCTGTTTGCGCACGACGCACTGCCGATTCGCCTCGATGGCAAACAGGACGAATACCTGCTGCTGCCGGCGGAATACGATCTGGAAAACTGCGGCGTGTTCTCGGTGGAAACCGTGACCGGCTGGAAGCCTGGCGGCCTCGGTTATCAGGAATACGTGCCGTTCGAGTCCTTCGAGCACGACCCGAGTTTCGACGTGCCCAACAGCCGTCCGCATTACAGCATCCGCCAGCGCTCGTCCTTGTTGCACGACGGCCTCGACACTTACCTGAGCTTCGGCATACGCCACACCGAAGCCCACGAAACCCTGTCGATCGAGCTGATGTGCACCAACCAGAACCTGCCGCGCAAGCTCAAGCTCGGCGACATCTGCATGGCTTGCGAAGAGACGCCGGAGTTCTTGAGTTTCCGCAACATCACCCCGGCGACCTCGAGTTTTGCGCCACCGCTGAACCGTGACTTCCTGTGGAAGCTGATCAGCAACATGTCGCTTAACTATCTGTCGCTGGCCGACGTCAATGCGTTGAAGGTGATTCTCGAAACCTACGACTTGCCGCGCTACTACGACCAACACGCGGAGAAGGTCAGCAAGCGCCTGCTCGGCGGCCTCAAGCACATCAAGCATCACCACGTGGACCGCTTGCACCGCGGCCTGCCGGTGCGCGGTTTGCGCACCGAACTGACCATCGACCCGGAAGGGTATATCGGCGAAGGCGATCTGTTCGTTTTCGCTTCGGTTCTTAACGAGTTTTTCGCGCTTTACGCCAGTCTCAATTCGTTTCACGAGTTGCGCGTAAAAAGCACACAGGGAGAGGTGTACCAATGGACACCACGTATGGGCCTGCAGCCCCTGCTTTAAGCGGGCTGACGAAGGTAATACGCGAGTACTCGCTGTTTCAGGCCGTGCTGCTGGTGATCGACCGGCTGCGCGAGTCGCACCCGCACCTGAGCGAAGACGATCTGTACGATCAGGTCGAGTTCCAGGCCAACCCGAGCCTCGGATTTCCGCGCAGCGATGTCGATCGCGTGGAGTTTTTCGAAGAGCACGGACAGATGCGCGCGCGCATGCGTTTCAACCTGATCGGCCTGGTCGGCTCGGGTTCGCCGTTGCCGGCGTTCTACGGCGAACAGGCCCTGGGCGACAGCGAAGACGGCAACCCGACGCGCAACTTCCTCGACCTGTTTCACCATCGCCTGCAACGGCTGATGCTGCCGATCTGGCGCAAATACCGCTATCGCGCGAGCTTCCAGAGTGGCGCGCTCGACCCGTTCTCGGCGCAGTTGTTTGCGCTGATCGGTCTGGGCGGCGACGAGATCCGCAAGGCCAAGGAACTCAACTGGAAACGCCTGTTGCCGTACCTCGGCCTGCTCAGCTTGCGGGCGCACTCGGCGGCGCTGATCGAAGCCGTGCTGCGTTATTACTTCAAGCACGAAGACCTGGTCATCGAGCAGTGCATCGAGCGTCGCGTGGAAATCCTCGAAGAACAGCGCAATCGTTTGGGCCGCGACAACAGCGTGCTCGGCGAGGACCTGGTGCTCGGCGAGCACGTGCGCGACCGTAGCGGCAAATTCCGCATTCACATCACCCAGCTCGACTGGCAGCGATTCCATGAATTCCTGCCGATCGGTTTCGGTTACCAGCCGCTCTGCGCGCTGGTGCGGTTCACCCTGCGTGACCCGCTCGATTACGACATTCGCCTGGTCCTGCGCCAGGAAGAAATCCGCGAACTGCGCATCGGTGAGCAGAACGCCTGTCGCCTTGGCTGGACCAGTTGGCTGGGCCGCGAAAAAGCGGACGGCGTGGTGACCCTGGGCAGCAAAATTCATTAAGGACGTGAGCCATGATCAACGTAGACCTGCAACAACTCATCCAGGCGCTGGACGCCGAAACCCGCCGTGATCTGGAGCGTTCGGCCGAGCGCTGCGTGGCCCGTGGCGGCAGCAAGATCCTCGTCGAAGACCTGATGCTCGGCCTGCTGGAGCGTCCCAACGGCTTGCTCGCACGCGCGTTGCAAGATGCTGATGTCGACGCCGGTGAACTCAGCGCCGCACTGCAATCGCGAGTTGAACACAGCGCATCGCGCAATCCGGTGTTTGCTCCGGAACTGGTGCAATGGCTGCAAGACGCCTTGCTGGTGGCCAACCTCGAACTGGGCCAGACCCAGGTTGAAGACGCCGCGCTGATCCTCGCGCTGCTGCGCAACCCGATGCGTTACGCCGGCAGCCGTTATCAGCCGCTGCTCGCCAAGCTGAACATCGATCGCCTGAAAGAATTCGCCCTGTCGCAAAAAGAGCAACCGGCGGCCAATGGCAAACCGGCCGCGCAGGGCGAATCGCTGTTGCAGCGCTTCACCCACAACCTGACCCAACAGGCCCGCGACGGCAAACTCGACCCGGTGCTGTGCCGTGACGGCGCGATCCGCCAGATGGTCGACATCCTCGCCCGTCGCCGCAAGAACAACCCGATCGTGGTCGGTGAAGCCGGTGTCGGTAAAACCGCCATCGTCGAAGGCCTGGCCTCGCGCATCGCTGCCGGTGAAGTGCCGCAGGTGCTCAAGGGCGTTGAGCTGTTGTCGCTGGACATGGGCTTGCTGCAGGCTGGCGCCAGCGTCAAAGGTGAATTCGAACGTCGCCTCAAAGGCGTGATCGACGAAGTCAAAGCCTCGCCGAAGCCGATCATTCTGTTCATCGACGAAGCCCACACCCTGATCGGCGCGGGCGGCAATGCCGGCGGTTCCGACGCGGCCAACCTGCTGAAACCGGCGCTGGCGCGTGGCGAACTGCGCACCATCGCCGCGACCACTTGGGCCGAGTACAAGAAATACTTCGAGAAAGACCCGGCGCTGGCCCGTCGTTTCCAACCGGTTCAGTTACACGAACCGACCGTGAACGAAGCGGTGACCATCCTCCGTGGTCTGGCTCAGGTCTACGAGAAGAGCCACGGTATCTACCTGCGCGATGACGCGGTGGTCTCGGCGGCGGAACTGTCGGCCCGTTATCTGGCCGGTCGCCAACTGCCGGACAAAGCCGTTGATGTGCTCGACACCGCTTGCGCCCGCGTGCGCATCAGCCTCGCCGCTGCACCGGAAAGCCTCGAGCGCCTGCGTGGCGAACTGGCTGAAGGTGGCCGTCAGCGTCAGGCCCTGCGCCGCGATGCCGAGGCTGGCCTGCTGATCGATCACGAAGCACTGGACGCACTGGAAGCGCGGCTGGAAGAAGCCGAAAGCGAAATGGTCGCGCTGGAAACCCTGTGGACTGAACAGAAAGCGTTGGCCGAGCGCCTGCTGGAACTGCGTCAGCAACTGGCCAAGGCCCGCGAGGCTGCCGCTGTCGAGCCGACCGTCAGCGTAGAAGAAGACGCTGAAGGCACCGTGATCGAAACCCTCACGGCGGACGTTGAAGAAGGCCAAAGCGTCGAAGCGCTGGAAGCCGAGCTGAACAAGACTCACGCCGAGCTGACCGCTGCGCAGGTCAAAGAACGACTGGTCAGCTTTGAAGTCTGCCCGCGTCTGGTGGCTGAAGTGATCAGCGCGTGGACCGGTGTGCCGTTGGCGCAACTGGCCCGCGAACACAATGCCAAGGTCGCCAGTTTCGCCACCGACCTGCGCACGCGCATCCGTGGTCAGGAACAAGCCGTACACGCCCTGGATCGCTCGATGCGCGCCACGGCCGCCGGCCTGAACAAGCCTGACGCACCGGTCGGCGTGTTCCTGCTGGTCGGCCCGAGCGGCGTCGGCAAGACCGAAACCGCACTGGCGCTCGCCGATCTGCTGTACGGCGGCGACCGTTTCATCACCACCATCAACATGTCCGAGTTCCAGGAGAAGCACACCGTCTCGCGTCTGATCGGTGCGCCACCGGGCTACGTCGGTTATGGCGAGGGCGGCATGCTCACCGAAGCCGTGCGGCAGAAACCGTACTCGGTGATTCTGCTCGATGAAGTCGAAAAGGCTGACCCGGACGTGCTCAACCTGTTCTACCAAATCTTCGACAAAGGCGTGGCCAATGACGGCGAAGGTCGCGAGATCGACTTCCGCAACACGCTGATCCTGATGACCTCGAACCTCGGTAGCGACAAGATCAGCGACCTCTGCGAAGACGGCGCACGGCCGACTGCTGAACTGCTCGAAGAAACCATTCGCCCGGTGCTCAGCAAACACTTCAAACCAGCACTGCTGGCGCGGATGAAAGTGGTGCCGTACTACCCGGTCGGCGGCCCGGTATTGCGCGAGCTGATCGAGATCAAACTCGGTCGTCTCGGCGAGCGTCTCAACCGTCGTCAGCTGGATTTCAGCTGGTGCCAGAACCTCGTCGATCACTTGTCCGAGCGCTGCACGCAAAGCGAAAGCGGTGCGCGCCTGATCGATCATTTGCTCGATCAGCACGTCCTGCCGCTGGTGGCCGATCGTCTGCTCGACGCGATGGCGACCGGTGAAAGCCTCAAACGTGTGCATGCCACGCTCGACGGCAACGCCAGCGTGATGTGCGAGTTCGCCTGAGGTGGCGGTGATGTTCACTCAAGTACCGCAACCACTGGTCTACGCCGAAGCGTTGCTGGCGCAGTTCGCCAGCCTGTCGCGGGCGGCGGACGGTGCTGCGTTGCTGGGTGACTTCGTGCGTGGCCTGGCCGAGCTGAGCGGTTGCGAACTGACGCAACTGTATTTGCTCGACGCCACTCACACCTGCCTGGGGATGAACGCCGAGTGCCTCGACGGCGCGCTGCAACCGCGCCAGGCGGCGAGCCTTCCGGCGGACTACAACGGTGAGCAACTGCTGCAATTCGCCCTGTGCCAGAACCGCGTGGTGTGCCTCGACGACCTCGGCGGCAGCCTGCACGAAACCAGTTTTCTGCCCGCCGTTGCGGCGCCGTGGCAGTCGCTGTTGTGCGTGCCGCTGGTCAATCGGCACAAGGCCGTCGAAGGCCTGTTGTTGTGTGCCAGTCAGCGTCGTACCGACCTGCTCGGGTTTGCCGAATCACTCGGTCAGCTCGGCTCGTTCGTGCTCGGCCAATTGCATTTGCTGCAACGCCTGCGTCAACCGCTGGATGCTCAGGCGCCGGCGGTGCGCAGCGTGCCAAGCATCAGCGGCTACGGTTTGATCGGCAAAAGCGCAGCGATGCGCCAGACCTACTCGCTGATCAGCAAAGTCCTGCACAGCCCGTACACCGTGCTGTTGCGCGGCGAGACCGGCACCGGCAAGGAAGTCGTGGCGCGGGCGATTCACGACTGCGGCCCGCGGCGCTCACAGGCGTTCATCGTGCAGAACTGCGCGGCGTTCCCGGAAAACCTCCTGGAAAGCGAGCTGTTCGGCTATCGCAAAGGTGCCTTCACCGGCGCTGATCGCGACCGCGCGGGGCTGTTCGATGCGGCCAACGGCGGCACGCTGTTGCTCGATGAAATCGGCGACATGCCACTGTCGTTGCAGGCCAAGTTGCTGCGCGTGTTGCAGGAAGGCGAGATCCGTCCGCTGGGCTCCAACGACACGCACAAGATCGACGTGCGCATCATCGCCGCGACCCACCGTGATCTGTCGGTGCTGGTCAGCGAAGGCAAGTTCCGCGAGGACCTGTATTACCGCCTCGCGCAATTCCCGATCGAACTGCCGGCCCTGCGTCAGCGCGAAGGCGACATTCTGGAGCTGGCCCGGCACTTCGCCGACAAGGCCTGCACGTTCTTGCAGCGTGACCCGGTGCGTTGGTCAGAGGCGGCGCTGGAACATTTGTCGGGCTACAACTTCCCCGGCAACGTCCGTGAACTCAAAGGCCTGGTCGAGCGAGCGGTGCTGTTGTGCGAGGGCGGCGAGTTGCTGGCCGAGCATTTCTCCCTGCGCATGGAAGCGATGCCCGAGGACACCAGCGGCCTCAATCTGCGCGAACGCCTCGAGCAGGTCGAACGCACGCTGCTGCTCGATTGCCTGCGCAAGAACGACGGCAACCAGACCCTTGCCGCCCGCGAACTCGGCTTGCCACGCCGCACGCTGCTGTACCGCCTCGGGCGCCTGAATATCAACCTGGGTGACTTCGATGGTTGATCTGAACGCCTATCTGAAGGTGAGCAATTCCCCTGTGGCGAGGGGATTTATCCCCGATCGGCTGCGCAGCAGTCGCGATCCGGTAAATACGGTTTCACTGGAAAACCGCGCTGGCAGGTTTTGGGGGCGCTTCGCACCCCATCGGGGACAAGTCCCCTCGCCACAGGAGATCGTGGCACCTCTTTGGATTGGCTCTAAGCCACGGTTTAGAGCCTTCCAAAACAACGAATTCGCTTATAACAGCGCCGCCCGCAAGGGTCGGCGCTTTGTGCTTTGTCTACCCCTGGAGACCCTCTGATGTCTGTTCGTCACTGGAACGCTGTCCTGCTGACCCTCGTCGTTCTCTGCGGCCTTGGTGGCTGTAGCGGCAATTACAAATTCAACGATAACGACTATCGCCCGTTGGGTGATCCGCAAGCGGTCAATCGCGGCAAGTGACCGCAAGGAGCATCAAACATGGAATTGGTTTTCGAAATGCTGAACACCAAGCAGTTCGTGCCCACCGAGTTGTGCCAGAAGACCTTCAAACAGGCGGGTGGCGTGATCGGGCGGGGCGAGGACTGCGACTGGATCATTCCTGACCGCAAGCGTCATCTGTCCAATCACCACGCGATTGTCAGTTACCGCGAAGGCACGTTTTTCCTGACCGACACCAGCAGCAACGGCGTTCAGGACGGCGACAGCGGTGCACGTCTGCACAAAGGCGAGCCAGTGCGCATCGAGCACGGCAGCACTTACGTGCTGGGTGACTTCGAGATTCGTGCGCGGCTGGTGCGTGACCCGGCGACCTTCGACGGTGAAGCCGGCCGTCCGCGTGCTGCCGGCAGCATCATCCCGGATGACGCGTTCCTCGATCTCGACCCGCTCAACGCGCTCGAACAGCAAGAACGCGTCTACTCGGAAATCGACGAACTGCTGGCGCCGAACACCAAACCTGAGGACTCCCGTCAGCGTGCCGACTACGCGCGCATCGACATGGAAAGCCTGATGGTTCCGGAGCTGATCGCAGCCCCCGTAGAGCCTGAACCTGCGCCGGCACCGAAAGCCGTCGAGCGTCAGAGTGAAGGTTTCTGGGAGCACTTCGGCGCGGCGCTGGGCGTGGATGTCAAGGGTCTCAGCCACGACGAACGCGAAGCCATGGCGCTGAACGCCGCGCGTCTGTTGCGTCAAAGCGTCGGCGGTTTGCAGCAGAGCCTACGTACCCGTTCCGAGCTGAAAAACGAACTGCGTCTGGCCCAGACCACCGTGCAAGGCACCAACAAGAACCCGCTGAAATTCGCCGTCGATCCGAGCGAAGCACTGCAGATCCTGTTGCAGCCGCACAAGCCGGGCCACTTGCCGGCCGAGCAAGCGGTGTCCCGTGCGTTCCGCGATTTGCAGGCGCATCAGGTGGCCTTGCTCACCGCCAGTCGCGCTGCCGTGCGCGGCACGCTGGAACACTTCTCGCCGGAACAGTTGACCCTGCGTTTCGAGCGCGACAACAAGCCGCTGATCGCCACGTCCGGCGGGCGCTGGAGAGCCTTCGGCCGCTATCACCAGGCCCTGCGTCAGGACGACGACTGGAGTGAGCGTCTGCTCGCCCGCGACTTCGCCCAGGCCTACGAAGAACAGATTCGTCTGATCTCCACCCTCCACACCGACCACCAAGGATGATGCGCATGTCTCGCCGCTCGACCGCTTTTTTCAAGACGCTGACTGCGCTCACCATGCTGGTGCTGCTCGCCGGTTGCTCGTCGCTGTCGCCGTACTCGAAAGTGACCAAGATCAATCTGAAACTGACCGGCAGTGATCAGCTCAACCCGGACCTCAACGGTCGCCCGTCGCCGATCGTGGTGCGCCTGTTCGAACTCAAGCACCCGGTGACCTTCGAGAACGCTGATTTCTTCAGCCTCTACGAACGCGCCAAGGAATCCCTCAACCCGGATCTGGTGGCCAGCGAAGAGCTCGAACTGCGCCCGGGTGAAACCGTGGAAATGAAGCTCAGCGTGGAGGAGGGCAGCCGTTACGTCGGCATCCTCGCCGCCTACCGCGACCTGCCGGAAACCAAATGGCGCTACACCGTGCAGATCACTCCGCTGGAAGTCACCGAGGCCGATCTGACCCTGGATCAGGCCGGTATCCGCAATACCAACGAAGCGCTCGCCAAGGCGGATGACTGACCATGAATACCCATAAAGTCATTTGGCAGGAAGGCATGCTGCTGCGTCCGCAGCACTTCCAGCACAACGATCGCTATTACGATCACCAGATGAAAACCCGCACCCAATTGCTGGGTGGCTACACCTGGGGTTTTCTCAATCTGCAGATCGACCTGCAGTTTCTCAACATGGGCAAACTGGTGATCAGTGAAGCCTCGGGGATTCTGCCGGACGGCAGCCTGTTCGAACTCGGTGGCAACACCGAGCCGCTGGCGCTTGACGTGCCGCCGAACACCGGCAACACGCCGATCTACCTGGCGCTGCCGCTGGTTACCGGCAATCACATCGAGTCGCGCCGTCCGGAGCAGTCCGACGTGCTGGCGCGTTACACCGCATACGATGCCGAAGTCGCCGACTCCAACGCCGGTGACGATTCCGCCAGCCAGGTCAGCTGTGGTCGTCCGGATTTCAAACTGTTGCTCGGCGAGCAGCAGAGCGATCAGGCCTACGTGAAGCTGAAGATCTGCGACGTGCTCGACA
Source organism: Pseudomonas sp. TH06 (assembly GCF_016651305.1). Taxonomy (GTDB): domain Bacteria; phylum Pseudomonadota; class Gammaproteobacteria; order Pseudomonadales; family Pseudomonadaceae; genus Aquipseudomonas. The sequence goes on from NZ_JAEKEC010000001.1 coordinate 1,639,952, forward strand.
CAACGCCCGACGGCGTGATCAGCCTCGATCCGGATTTTGTGCCGACCTACATTCAGGCCCACGCCTCCAGCTATTTGCTGTCGTGCCTGAAAGAAGTCATCAGCATGCTCAACCACCGTGGCGATACGATTGCCGAACGGATTCGCTCCAACGGCAAGGTCGGCGGCGCCGAAGTCGGCGACTTCATGATGCTGCAACTGATCAACCGTACCGAACTGCTGCTGCGCCACTATCTGGGCCTGGAGCAGGTGCATCCGGAAGAGTTGTACCGCACGCTGCTGACCATGCTCGGTGATCTGGCGACCTTCTCCGGCGAGAGCAAACGCCCGCGCCTGGACAGTCGCTACTCCCACGCCGACCAGGGCGCGAGCTTCCGCAAACTGATGGAAGCGATTCGTCAGGTGCTGTCGATGGTGCTCGAACAGCACGCCATCGAACTGATCCTGCAAGCACGTCAATACGGGATCATCGTGTCGCCGTTGCACGACCACAAACTGCTCGGCTCGGCCTCGTTCGTGCTGGCAGCGAGTGCCAACTGCGACTCCGAAGAACTGCGCCACCGCTTGCCGGCGCACCTCAAGGTCGGCCCGGTGGAGCGTATTCGCCAACTGGTCAACCTGCACTTGCCGGGGATCAAGGTCAAACCGTTGCCGGTGGCCCCGCGGCAGATTGCGTTCCACTCCAACAAAACCTATTTCATCCTCGAACTCAGTTCCGAAGACCTGGCACAACTCGAACGCTCCGGCGGCTTCGCGTTCCACGTGTCCGGCGAATTCGCCGAGCTTGAACTGAAATTCTGGGCCATCAGGAACTGACCGACATGATCAAGGACATGGAACACAACCAGGACGACAAAACCGTCCTGCTCGACCGTCAGGGCCACGGCCCGGCGTCGAGTCCGCTGACCGACTTCGCCGCGCCACCGCGCTTCGAGCAACTGGAAGAACGCATGATCTACGCCGCGCGCCTGCGCCCGGCGGAAGCGTTCAACATCAGCCTCAATTCGCTGGTGGCGGCGTCCTCCGAATTGCTCTCGGAAGTGGTGCGTCTCAAGCACAGCGAAACCCGCGAAGACATGTACGCGCTCAACGAGCGCCTGACCGCCGGGCTCAAACTGTTTGAAGTGCGCGCCCTGCACAACGGCGCGGAAAGCAGCCAGGTGATGGCCGCACGTTACGTGCTCTGCACCGTGGTCGACGAAGCTGTCGTGACCACGCCGTGGGGCAACGAAAGCGAATGGTCGCAGATGAGCCTGCTGAGCAGCTTCCACAACGAGACCTTCGGTGGCGAGAAGTTCTTCCAACTGCTCGATCGGCTGTCGAAGAACCCGGTCAAGCACTTGCCGATGCTCGAATTGATGTACCTGTGCCTGTCCCTCGGTTTCGAGGGCAAGTACCGCGTGCAGGCACGCGGCATGCTTGAACTCGAAGGCATCCGCGATGCCTTGTATCGGCAGATCCGTCAGTTGCGTGGCGACGTGCCGCGCGAGTTGTCGCCGCACTGGGAAGGCCTCAATGATCAGCGTCGCAGCCTGGTGCGCATCGTGCCGGCGTGGATGGTGGTGTTGTTCACTTTTGTCTGCCTGGTGGTGATGTATTCGGGCTTCGCCTGGGTGTTGGGCGAGCAGCGCGACACCGTTCTGCAACCTTATCAGCCGCTTGATCCGGCCGCGGTTCAACCGCAGTCGCAGCCGTAACAGGGACGTGTGATGAAGAATTTTTTCAAGAAAGTCGGCGCCTTCCTGCGCCAGACCTGGGTCTGGACCCTGCTGCTGGTGCTGTTCGTGGCACTGCTGGTGTGGTTCGTCGGCCCTTTGTTGGCGGTGGATGACTACAAATTCTGGGAGGGCGCAACCTCGCGTCTGCTGACCATCAGCGTCCTGTTCCTGATCTGGGGCCTGACCATGGTCTTCGTCAGCTGGCGCGCCGGTGTGCGCAAGAAAGAAGTCGAAGCCACCGAAGACGGCCAGGAACGCATTCGCCGCGAAGAGCAGATCGACGACGAGCAGAAAGAGTTGAAGGCGCGTTTCAAAGACGCACTGAAAACCCTGAAAACCTCGAGTCTGTATCGCGGCCGCAGCGAACGCTGGCGCAGCGACTTGCCGTGGTACTTGCTGATCGGTCCGCAAGCTTCCGGCAAGACCAGCCTGCTGGACTTCTCCGGTCTGGAATTCCCGATCAACAAGATTGACCGCAAGCTGACCCGCGACACCCTCGGCACCCGTCATTGCGACTGGTACTTCGCCGACCACGGTGTGCTGATCGACACCGCCGGGCGCTACACCACTCAAGCAGACGCGGAAGTCGACGGCAGTGCCTGGCGCACCCTGCTGGAACTGTTGCGCAAGCGTCGTCGCGGCCGTCCGTTGAACGGTGTGCTGGTGGCCATTCCGGTGGAATCCCTGACCGGTGGCAGCGAGCAGGACATCGATGTTCTGGCGCGCCAGGTCCGCGGCCGTCTGCAAGAGATCTATCAGAAGCTGCACGTCGATGTGCCGGTGTATCTGGTGTTGAGCAAGGCTGACAAGCTGCTTGGCTTCGACGAGTTCTTCGATCAGCTGACCCGCGAAGAAAGCGATCAGGTCCTCGGCACCAGTTTCCGCAAGGATCAACAGGGCACCGACGTGGCGGTGCTGCGCAACGAGTTCGAAGAACTGCTGCGTCGCCTCAACAGCCAAGTGATCATGCGCATGCACTCCGAGCGCGACACCCAGCGCCGTGGCCGCATCCTCGACTTCCCGCATCAACTGGGGCAGATCGGCGAGCGCTTGTGCCTGTTCGTCGACATGGCGTTCACCGGCAACCGTTATCAGCGTGCCACGCAACTGCGAGGTTTCTACCTGACCAGTGCGCCGCACCTGACCCAGGAAATGGACGCAACCACCGCCGGCATCGGCGCCAACCTCGGCATCAATGCCGGTGTGTTGCCGACCCTGCGCAGCGGTCGTTCGCGCTTCATCCATCACCTGCTGAGCCAGGTGATTTTCCCCGAGGCCGATCTGGCCGGTCTGGACAAACGCGAACGCAGCCGCATTCATTGGGGCCAGCGTGCGTTGTACGTTGGCGCACTGGCGGCACTGGCCTTGTTCGGCATGCTCTGGGCGGGCGGTTTCTCGGCCAACTATGAGCGTCTGGAAAACCTGCGCACACTGGCGCAGAACTGGACTCAGCAACGTTCGGCACTGACCCCTCGCGATGATGCGATGGGCGTGCTGAAAACCCTCGACACCAGCTATGCCGCGACCCAGGCCTTCCCGAAGAAGGGCGACGTCTCGTATCACGAGCGTGGTGGTCTGTATCAGGGCGAAGACGTCAATCCAGTGGTCAAAGCGGCTTACGAGCGTGAGCTTGAGAAGCAACTGCTGCCACGGGTTGCAACCACGCTCGAAGGGCAAATCCGCGCCAACATGAAGGACCGCGAAAAGCTGATCAACAGCCTGCGTGCGTACCTGATGTTGAACATGAAGGATCGTCGCGACGCCGCGTGGCTCAAGGACTGGGTCGCCGCTGACTGGTCGCAACGCTACACCGGCAACACCGCCGTGCAGAACGGTTTGACCACCCACCTTGAGCGCCTGCTGAAGCAGCCGTTCATCTACCCGCTGAACGATCAACTGGTGACGCAGGCACGTCAGGTTCTGCGTGCCGAATCGCTGGCCACCGTGGTCTACCGCATGCTCCGCGAGCAAGCGCGCAACCTGCCGGAATACCGTTTCAGCCAACACCTTGGTCCACAGGGCTCGCTGTTCATCGGCACCGAGTACGTGATCCCGGGTTTCTACACCCAGCAGGGTTATCAGCAGTACTTCTCGGTGCAGGGCTCGGCACTGGTCACCGACATCCTGCGTGACAACTGGGTGCTGGGCGAAGGCGCGGGCATCAGCGACATGGACTTGCGTCGCCTGATGGTCGAACTGGAGCAACTGTACTTCCGCGACTACGCCAACTACTGGAGCGAGGCCGTTGGCCAAGTGGCATTGCCACCGATCAGCGATGCCGGTGAAGGCGCCGAGCAACTGGCGGGCCTGACCTCGGCCAACTCGCCGGTGCTGGCGCTGCTCACTGAAGTGCGTGAAAACACCCGCTTCCCAGCCGCTGCTGACCCGGTCGATGAAGCCGGCGATGCCGCCGATGCGTTGGCCGGGCAGAAAGGCAAACTGGGCAAAGTCGGCAAACTGGCGTCGGCCGTGGCGGACAAGGCTTCGGCCATGAACGTCGCGAAAAACCTGCCGGACACCGCGAAGAAGTCGCTGCAACGTCGCTTCGAGCCGCTGCATCGTTTGCTCGATGACAACAACGGCCCGGCCGCTGACCTGACGCCAGCCCTCAGCGCGCTCAACGACCTGCAACTGCAACTGTCCGGTCTGGCCCGTTCGAGTACGCCGGAACAGGCCGCGTTCGAAATGGCGAAAACCCGCATGAGCGGCCAGCGTGATGCGCTGACCAACCTGCGCACCGCTTCGGGTCGCCTGCCGCGTCCGCTCAGTGTGTGGTTCAACGTGCTGGCCGAAGACTCGTGGCGTCTGGTGCTCAACGATGCTTACCAATACCTCAACGGCCGTTATCAGAACGAGCTGTACAGCGTGTATGGCAAGACCATCAGCAAGCGTTATCCGTTCAGCGCGAGCAGCACCAGCGACGTGGCGATCAGCGATTTCCGCGAGTTCTTCCGGGCTCAAGGTACCGTCGACCGCTTCTTCGACAGCTACATGCGTCCGTTCGTCAGCGGTGATCCGGGCAACTACCGCATGCGCAGCATCGACGGCCACAGCCTGCCAGTGTCCAAGGTCTACCTCGATCAGATGGCGGCGGCGCTGACGATTCGTCAGAGCTTCTTCTCGATCAACCCGGCCGAGCCGACCGTGCAGTTCAAGCTTGAGCCGTACACCCTCGACCCGGCCGTCAGCCGCTCCGAGTTCAAGTTCGGCGACAAGACCATGGAATACCGCCACGGCCCGATCCTGCCAATGTCGTTCAAATGGCCGACCGATGCTGAAGACGGCCGCACCAGCCTGGTGATGGACAAGATGGCGGGGCGCCCGATCGGCATCGAGAAGAACTCCGGCCCATGGTCGCTGTTCCGTCTGTTTGACCTGATGCAGACCGAGTACCTGACCGGTCGCGACGTGCTGGTACTGAAAGCTGACGTAGGCGGCCTGCGCGCCAACTACCTGCTGACCAGCCAGCGCACGCCGAACCCGTTCGACATGGGCGTGCTGCGCACCTTCCGTATGCCGGTGCAGCTCTGATGCTGGTGGCCAGTCCCTGGCGCAGCGCGGCGCGTACCGACCCGGGCAAGGTGCGGGCGCGCAACGAAGATGCCTTCCTCGACCATCCGCAGCAGGGGCTGTGGGTGGTCGCGGACGGCATGGGCGGTCATCAGGGTGGCGACATCGCCAGCCAGTTGATCGTCGCCAGCCTGGCTGAACTGCCGCAAAACGAGGACTTCGACGAACGCCTCAAAGCCATCCGCCAGTGCCTGCATTGGCTGAACCGGCGCCTGGGGCAGGAATTGACCGTCACCGCCGGCCGTCACGACAGCATCATGGGCAGCACCGTCGTGGCGCTGCTGGTGGAAGGCAATCGCGCGGCCTGCATCTGGGCCGGCGACAGCCGTTGTTATCTGTGGCGTGGGCAGCGGCTGTATCAGCTGTCCAAGGACCATTCGTTGCAACAGCAACTGATCGACGAACAGCAGATGAGCGTCGAACAGGCCGCTGCGCACCCGGCGGCTCAGGCCTTGACCCGAGCCGTCGGCGCCGCCGAAACACTGACCTTGGATGTGCTGGAACTTGAGGTCTATCCGGGTGATGCGTTTTTGCTCTGCAGCGATGGTTTGTATCAAGGCCTGAGCAGCGATGCCCTCGGCAACGCCCTCAGCCTCAGCGCGCCGCACGTGGCGCTGGAACGTTTGTTCGACGGCGCCCTGCGCGGCGCCGCTCGGGACAATTTGACTGCCGTGGTAATCCGCCAATGAGTGAAATCGAATCGCCAATCGATGACTTGCTGATGAGCGAAGAACAGGCCAACAACCTGACCTACTTCGCCTTCGCCAAAGCCCATGACGCGGAACCCGCGCTGGCACCCACCAAGGCCAGCATCGGCGCGTTACCGGACGTGCTGGCCGGCCGTTATCGCCTCGAGCGTCTGCTCGGGGCCGGCGGCATGGGCGCTGTCTACCGGGCGAGGGATCTGCTGCACGAACAGTTCGGCGATCCCGACCCTTACATCGCGCTGAAAATCCTCAGCGAAGAATTTGCCGAATCGCCGGACGCCAGTGCCTTGCTCTACAGCGAGTTCGCCCTGACCCGACGCCTGCGCCACGACAACGTTGTGCGCGCGCACACCTTTGAAGTCGACACCGATTGCCAGCGGGCCTTCATCACCATGGAATACATGCGTGGCCTGACCCTGGATAAATTGCTCTGCGAGCGGCCCCTCGGCCTGCCGTGGAAAGAACTGCGCGACATCGTGCTGCCGCTGCTCGACACGCTGGCCTACGCCCACCGTCGCGGCGTGCTACACGGTGACATTAAACCGAGCAACGTCATGCTCAGCGAAGACGGCTTGCGCCTCTTCGACTTCGGTCTGGGCCAGGCGGAAGAGGGCACCTTGCCCGGCCTGCCACACCTGAGCCGCGAGCGCTTCAACGCCTGGACGCCAGGCTACGCCGCCCCCGAACTGCTTGAGGGCCAACCGTTGTCGGCCAGCGCGGACGTGTACGGCGTGGCCTGTGTGATCTTTGAGCTGGCGGGCGGCAAACACCCGTTCCGCCGCTTGCCCTCGACCCAGGCCCGCGACGAGCACATGGAGCGCGAACTGCAAGCCCCGCAGAACTTACCGAAACACTGTTGGCCAGCGCTGCAAACCGCGCTGAGCTTCGATGCGGCAGCGCGCACCATCACTGCCGAACAACTGCGTGACGCCTTGGGCGCCACTTCATCCTGGCTGCAACGTCTGCGGTTTCGGGCGTAACGGATGACATTCGAACAGGGAGCACACAATGTTCAACTCAGCTAACGAGACCCACTTCAGCCTCAAGGTCGAAGACTACGTGGGCGACCTGCAAGTGCTGGCGTTCACCGGCACCGAAGGCATCAGTCAGCCATTTCGTTTCGACCTCGAACTGGTCAGCGAAAACCCCGATCTGGACCTGGAAAAGCTCCTGCACAAACAGGCGTTCCTGGCGTTCGATCCACAAGGCTCCGGCATTCACGGGCAGATCTACCGCGTCGCCCAGGGCGATGCCGGCAAGCGCCTGACCCGCTACAAAGTCTCGATGGTGCCGCAACTGCAATACCTGCATCACCGCACTAACCAGCGCATCTACCAGCAGATGTCGGCGCCGAAAATCATCGCGCTGATCCTCGAAGAACACGGCATCAAGGGCAACGCTTACAACTTCCAGTTGAGCCAGCCGTGTCCGGATCGCGACTACTGCGTGCAGTACGACGAAACCGACCTGCACTTCGTCCAGCGTCTGTGCGAAGAGGAAGGCATTCACTACCACTTCCAGCACACGCCGAAAGGGCACCTGCTGGTATTCGGCGACGACCAGACCGTGTTCCAGAAACTCGGTCAGCCGACCGCGTACGTGCAAGGCAGCGGCATGGTCGCCGACGAACCGGTGATCAAAGGTTTCAAACTGCGCCTGGAAACCCGCACCAGCCGCGTCACCCGCCGCGACTACGACTTTGAAAAGCCGCGTCTGCAAATGGAAGCGGCGTACAAACCGGACGGCGCTCCCGATAGCCAAAGCGCCGAACCGGATCTCGAAGACTACGACTACCCCGGCCGCTTCATCGACCGCGCGCGTGGCAAATTCCTCAGCCAGCGCGCCCTCGAACGCCACCGCGCCGACTACCGTCAGGCCGAAGGTCGCAGCGACCAGACCCGCCTCGTCAGCGGCCACTTCCTGGAAATGTCCGACCACCCGCGCACCGAGTGGAACGACCTCTGGCTGCTCACCGAAATCGTCCACGAAGGCAAACAGCCGCAAGTCCTCGAAGAAGGCGTGACCAGCGACACCACCGACAACAAGGACGACTTCCACCAGGGCTACCGCAACACCTTCCTCGCCACCCCGTGGGAAGTGTTCTACCGCCCGGCCCTCGAACACCCGAAACCCCGCGTGCTCGGCAGCCAGACCGCCCACGTCACCGGCCCCAAAGGCGAAGAAATCCACTGCGACCAATACGGCCGCATCAAGGTGCAATTCCACTGGGACCGCGAAGGCCAGGCCGACGACAAAACCAGCTGCTGGCTACGCGTCTCCAGCTCCTGGGCCGGCGACCGCTACGGCGCCATCAGTATTCCGCGCATCGGCATGGAAGTCCTCGTCACCTTCCTCGAGGGCGACCCCGACCAACCCCTCGTCACCGGTTGCCTGTACCACAAGGAAAACCCGGTGCCCTACGCCCTCCCGGCAAACAAAACCCGCAGCGTCTTCAAAACCCTCAGCTCACCGGGCGGCGGCGGTTACAACGAACTGCGCATCGAAGACAAAAAAGGCGCCGAGCAGATCTACATCCATGCCCAGCGCGACTGGGATGAAAACGTTGAGCACGACCAGAAGATTCGGGTCGGCAACGAACGCCACGACACCGTCGAAAAGAACACCTACACGGAGCTCAAGGCCGAAGAGCACCGCACCACGGTTTCCGACCGCAAGGTTGAAGCGCGAGTCGATGATCACCTGACAGTTGGGCAGAACCAGCACATCAAACTGGGCACTGCGCAACTGACTAGCGCCGGGAAAGAGATCCATCTCAAGGCTGGGGACAAGATCGTTATTGAGGCGGGGACGGAGCTGACCATTCTTGGCGGTGGGAGCTTTATCAAACTCGATGGCGGCGGCGTGACGGTGGTTGGGCCGGTGGTGAAGATTAATGCTGGCGGAGCGCCTGGTAATGGGACCGGGATCGGGATTAAACCGCCGGTGCTGCCGGGGGCGGCGGATAAGGATAAGGCGGGGAGTTTGATGGATCAGGCGTTGGCGAATTCGCCTGAAGAACAGGTCAAACGCAAGCCGAAACGAATGCTCAATTTTTCCGGGTAAGACATCGACGGCAATCCAAGCCACCAGGGATCAGAATTCAGGTAATTGGTAATGACAGAGACAACCAAGAAAGTAGAAAAATGGTCGTATCCCCTGAAAGTAGGGGCAGCAGCAGCGACGGATCCGCATCAGTTTTATAAGGCTTTAGCCAATGCCAAAGATGGGTTCTATCCATTGGGGGCCAATGGCCTTTGGCATGGTGGTGTTCATTTCGATGAAGCCTCGGGTTTGGTAACTGACTTGGCGGAAGTTAAATGCATCGCTGACGGTGAAGTAGTCGCTTATCGCATTGACAGCACGTACCCGAAATCCGCTTATGGTACGGCTGAGGCTGAGTTTTCGACCGGTTTTGTATTGGTTAAACACCGATTGGAAGCGCCGGTGCAACCAGCACCCCCAGCTCCTGCTGGATCGCCCGCTTCACCGCCAGCGGCTGGTCCAAGCCTGAATTTTTTCAGTCTTTACATGCATTTGTTGCAGTGGAAGAACTACGAAGAAACTCCAGCATTGTCGCGACCACCCTTTTGGGGTGGGGGCACGTTGCAAGTCAAATCGACGGCTGACGACGAAATCCTCGGTTTGCGTGTACGTCAGGAACCGCGTGGTAAGCCAGGGTACGCAACCGTGTTAACGGTTTTGAGCCGCGGTACGGTCGTCGAGACGGGTGAAGAAGAAAACGGCTGGCTTAAGGTGGTCAGCGTCATGCCCGCTAACACCGACCTCCAGCCCGGCGCAGGCTGGGTATTCAAGAGAGAAATGACAGCGGGATCGACACCCAACACTTACGTCATTGGTACCGCTGCAAAAGACCCGATGAATCCACCTCAGAAAGGTCTCGTTGTTCGTGCTACTGCGAGCCAGTCAGGCGCTGCAAAAGCCATTTTGCCCCACGGCACGCAAGTCAGGATCGGGAGCGACGGGACGCGTGGCAAATACCAGAAACTGTTGGAAATTGTCAGCGGGAATGCTGTTCCACCGTTGGCTCCTGCTGAGGTGCTCGGTTATGTCTGGGAGGGGCAACTTGAAACCAAAAGTGAGCCTGCCGAAAAGGACGCTGTGCATATCCTGACAACTCCATTCCCGATTACGGCGGGGAGTCTGATCGGCCATGTGGGGAAATATCAAAACCATTCGGATTCGGCCCCGAAGAATTTATTGCACGTCGAGGTGTTTAGCTGCGAAGACGTAAAGGCATTTACCGGACTGAGTAAAGAAAAAGCTGCGGGGTTGCCTGCGGCTGGAAAAACGCTCGTAAAAATTCCACAAGACAGCGTGTTGGTCACTCACACGCAAGGAATGAGCGCAACAAATCCACCTAAGGTGACCGATCCCCACAAAAAAGTTGGATATGACTTCTTTGTTCCAGTCGGAGTGTTGGACGCGCTACCAGCGGAAAAAAAGATAAAAGTTCCTGTTGTTATGGGGGGAACCACCACCTACACGCTTTGGTGGCGTCTGGATGGATTGCTTGGTGATGCAGAGGGGAATGAAATTAGCGGGTGGTTTGCAGAGCCGGATACTGCGTTGTCACGCCATTCTCCTTTTGAATGGGAAGGTTTCAGCTTTATAGATGAGGCTGGGAGTAACGTGGATCATTTGGCCGCGTTTCTTCATGCACAGGAAGGCCTTAGTGAGGAAGAGCAAGCTAACTACCAGCCTAATATCGGTAATGCCGAAGAAGGTTCTACAAAGCAAAAGCTTTACAAAATTCTAGACAGAAACGGTGATAAAAAGCTCACGCCTTCGGAAATAAAAGAGGCTTTGAGTAAGCCATGGTTCGCACAGCCGATTTCTCAGATGGTTACACGCTATGAAAACGAGTGGCAATTCAAACAAGAAAAATGGGATTCTCTGGATGAATTGATGGGCCATAGTGAATCAGAGCCACATAATGAATGGATTGAAGAAAAGGCAAGAATTAAAAAGTTGAGCTGGTGGGACAAGCTTGTCGGGCAACATGGAATTACCAGTGATACTAATGTTCGGCATTTTCATCCGATTGCGCTTATTGGGAGTTTTACTGCTCCACGTGATCTTATTACCTTGGAAATGCTTCGGGCTGCTAATCCAGCAGGAGAGGAGGCGCATCACGCCAATATTTTACCCTATCTCAATAAATATGCTTTGGCGTATAAGCTTGAACAACCAAAGGCTATTGCGCATTTTCTGTCTCAAGTTGGTCATGAAAGTCAACTCAGAGTTGTCGAAGAAGGTTTGAAGTTTAGCGCGCGGCAAATGAAAAAAACTTATGGGTGCAGATACCATAATAAAGTGAATGGCTATAATGAGCAGACGGATAGCTGTGATTTTGGTGTGTTGAGAAGCAAGCTTTGGACAGAGACAAGTCATTACGCGCTGAATGCTGAAAATCTTGCCAGTTACGTCTACGCCGATCGAATGGGTAATGGCAATGAGGCTAGTCGAGATGGCTATCGATACCGCGGCCGCGGGATGTTGCAGGTGACGGGAAAATCGGAATATCAACGGTTTACTAACGTACATAATCAACGCAACCCCTCGGATATTCAGGATTTTGTGGCAAACCCGGATCTTCTGGTATCGTCGACCGAATACGGTGTTGAGTCTGCGTTCGTATTCTGGTTCACGAAAACTGGTCAGGGAGGCACTAAGTTGTGCGAAGTCGCCAAGACAGGCAGTGTCGCCGACGTAACTCAAATGGTGAATGGTGGCCAAAACGGATACGCGGACAGGAACACTAGATTTCAAGCACTTGCTGCACTCATGAACATTAATTAAGAGGTCATTGGCTATGCTCCGTTTTTTCATGTTTGCTTTTGTTTTTCTTCTAGCAAATTCCAGCAGTGCGCAGGATGCGGATTATTTGCAGGGGCAGTTAATACAGGGTCCGTTTAAAACTGACGTCGTAAGCGGAGGCGCATTATCGTTCCTGCAGACGACTAGCGAGGAGTTCCCTGTTTCTCTGGTGCTGGATGTTGTTGGAGTCGACAATAAAAAAAATAGAAGTCTTGTCGATAAATACGATGTGGCTGGCTCAGATCCAAAAATTGAGTCGATTTTCTTTTATCCGGTAAAGGGTAAGAAAAATGTGCTTGTTTTGGTTTCTTGGGAAATCACGAGCAGGGGAATTGGAACGTACGGAAGCCTTTATCAAGTTTATGGGTATGAAAAGAGTGCGGACAATAAGCTGGTTGTTAATAAGCTTATCAGGTTTGATAAAAACTTGAGTGGGATGGAAGGGTATCAAGAAGGAGAGGAGCAACATTTCCCTTATGTTAATGCCGGTTTGATCAAGTCCTATATTAATAAAATCAACGCTGCTAAATAGTGATGGCTAGCAATTTTTTGTGTGTCATGGGGGATCGCCATGCCTTATCACTTGCGGGTAGATGCGGCTTGTCCCCGGATTCACGGTTTTGAGCCTCCCCGAGCAATGCATCACCTGATTCACCAAACGCAAAACCTGAATGACTCAAAGATTGTGGTGAAATGGGGACAGACCACGTTTTAGTAACGATCCGAAACCGTGGTCTGTCCCCATTTCCCCTGAGAAGTGCGTTGCCAAGTTAAATAACTGACCGAAGAATAGTTTAACGGGGGACGGATTTACTTGAATCCGTCCCCTTCTTATCTTTACGTCTTCGCTTCCTGCCTTGCCGCAATTAACTCCTCCAGATGATCCAGCGCACGCTCCACCATGAGCTGTGCGCCATCGGCGATTCTGCTCAGGGACAACGCTACGGAGCGGTTTGAGCCTTCGACGTCGTCCGCTAGTTTGGCGGCGATGGCGCTGATGGACAGCATGTCTTCGGAGGCGTTAGCCAGGAGGGCTTCCGGGTCAATGCCGGTGGAGATGGTAAAGAGCCTGCCTTTGCGGCGTTTGGACGGTTTGTCGTTGGTGGGTGGGAAGTAATGGGCGAAGGCGCGGTCGGCGGCTTCTTTGTCGAGCATTTCTGTGTCGAGGGATTGCTCGGCGGGGTTGCCAGTGTTGTCTGGCGGGTTGGGCGTTACTTTGAACATGGATACATCCCGATATGAGTATTTAAAGGGACTGACACCCGTTCGCTTGCATTCGAATGAAGGTGGCAGCTGTACGCAGGTGTGCAAGACCGGGCATATCGGACCCGGCAGACCCCAAAGGACCTCCCGCGCACAGCCGCCATAAAGCGTCATAACGAGCACTTGAAAGCTCGAACCTCTGACTAGGCGTTTGTGCGGCGATATGTACCGGACTTGCACGTCCGTGTCACCGTTTTTTGCGGTGACAAATCAAGGTTAGCGGTGAATGCAAGGGGTGGATAGTTCATGGATGGCTCGGCGTCTTGCGGGAAATGTCCGACGAACATGACATCCGTTTAGCCGCAGATCGAAAAATCGTGACTTCTGTTTAAGTGATCGCGACACAAAGAGGATCGGTCTGACAACAAAGGGCTTATCTGCGTAAATCAGTGGCTACCGATCACGGTTTTTTTGCCGAGGAAAGTCGGAAGTAAAAAAGCAGTGAAGCCGACTCTCATAAGGAAATGAACATGAAAAAAGTAATTCTTCTGTTGGTCAGCTTCTTCCCCCCGATGGCTCATGCAGAAGTCAGCTCCGAATTACTGTGTTTCGACAGCTTTCAGGGCAGCCCGGTAAGGTTCGAACTTCGTACCTACTCCGACGTTGCCAGTAAATGGTCAGGTGGTTTTGTAAAGTACGCCAAGTCCGATAAGCCCATTTCTATTGTTTTGACGGATTTGCAAAACGAGATACTCGACCCGGACGCGCCTTGGCAAGTCACTAGAACCTGGGCTGAAGTATTCAACGGCAAGGTTACGGGCACCTATGAGTTGATGACTCAAGGCTCACAGATCGTCTCTATGTCCTACACGAAGAAGTCCAGCGGCAAGATTTATAGCTTTGGGATCAATACCAACATCGACTCCTCCCTGGAGTCCGGATGCAAGTGGGAGTAGGGCGAGCACATGCAATTCAAAACTCTAGCGGTATCACTGCTCGGCCTGCTGTGGGCGATCCCGGTGTTGGCCGAAACCACCACGTTCAGCCCAACCCAAGGCGTCGAAGCGACGCTGGTTATTGAGGGCGCCACACTGAATGTCTCGGTTAAAGGCGAAACGCCCAGCGAGCCCCGGACCATAGATTTTGAAGCCATTAACGAACTCAAGGTACAGATCGAGGACTTCAATTTCGACGGTGCCAAAGATTTCGCGATCTGGCAGCTGGATGACGGCATGGGCACTTACGACTACTTCAGGGTTTTCGTTTACCAAGCCAAAACCAGCACCTTCAAAGAGTTGCAGCCGGATTGCGGCGATGGCTTCGTTAATCTGCACGTCGACAAAAAACGCAAAGTGTTGCTCAGCACTTACTGGGAAATGAACAGACCGAAGCAGTGCGTCACCCGATTCACCCAACGCAAAACCCGAATGACTCAAGGATGAACACAGTGAACCGTTTTGTTTTTACCCTGCTGGCCTCGCTGTTGCTGCCAGTTTCGGCAGCCTATGCGCAGGATGACTGCAGCCATGTCACCTCAAGTCTGGAAATGGTGCCCTGCTCGGAGGCGGCGAAGAAGGCTGCCGACGCGCAGTTGAACGTCAGCTACAAACAGCTGATGACGCGGCTGGAGTCTGACTATCGAACAGATCCTGCGTTGGGCGCGGAATACGCGGCGAAGGTCAAGGAGTCGCAGCGTGCGTGGTTGAAATTGCGCGATGCAAACTGCCCTTTGGAAGCGTTCGAGATCGAGGTGGGTAAGCCTGCTTACGTGGCGGTCAGCAACTTGTGCATCGCCAGAATGAGTCGCGAGCGCTCGGCGTATCTGGACAAGATCGTCCCTGTTCTAGCGTCCGACAAAAGTGCTTCGACGGCGCCGACCAGCGACGCTTGCCCGTCGGAGGAGTTCGCGCCTTTCCTGACGGCGTTTTCCGCCAACAGCGAATCGCAACGCCGTCTCACGGCGTTGACGGTCAAGTCGCTGGTGTTGAA
Source organism: Pseudomonas sp. TH06 (assembly GCF_016651305.1). GTDB lineage: Bacteria > Pseudomonadota > Gammaproteobacteria > Pseudomonadales > Pseudomonadaceae > Aquipseudomonas. Next base: position 1,654,976 of record NZ_JAEKEC010000001.1, read on the forward strand.
ACCGGTAGCGGGAAAGGATCGAAGT